>JAFGND010000005.1 GCA_016927185.1 Candidatus Coatesiibacteriota bacterium | reverse complement strand
GCAGGCAAACATAACGACAGCAAGACAATACTTGTTGTAAGATAAATTCAATCTATAAGTCGTTCAGAATAATCTGAACGACTTATTTTTGACAGGAAGAAGGAGGGAATATGAAGTCATTTGTTTATTTGCTTATTTTAAGTTTTGCGGTTAATCTAATGGGACTAGATCCCTATACAATGTCATTAGATGATTGTAAAAATTATATCAAGGTAAACAACTTAACATGGGAAGCTGGAATTACTCCTTATTCCTATCTTCCAAAAGAAATATTGAAACCGATGCTAACTGGTTTTTATCTACCTATTAAAACTGATGCAAAAATAAATAATAAAGTTATTAATTCAAAGACAGATAAACCAGAGTATCTTGATTGGACAAACAAGAACGGAACAAACTGGATGACTTCAGTTAAAAATCAGGGAAGTTATAGTGGAAGTTGGGCGTTTGCTACATTAGGAACCTGGGAAGCAATGATAAATATCAATTCCAATGATCCCGACATTGACTGGGATGGTTCTGAACAATATCTAATTTCATGTTATCAAACTAATTTGCTAGATGAAATGCTTGCAGGTTCGGGTCCAGCAAGATGGATAATGGTAAATGGTGTTCCAGATGAAGCATGTTATCCATACAGAGCTAGTGCTGGAAACTGCAACGATAGATGTAGTGACTGGAGAGAAAGATTAAAATTTATAAAATCAGTAACTGATGTTTGCACAAATCCTGACACTGAAGCAATCAAGGCAGCATTAAGAAATGGACCAGTTGGATCAGCTATGCAGGTTAATTTATTGATGTTGAGATTCTATAGGGGAGGAGTTCTAGGGGAGGAAACACCATCAACTGATATAGGTTATCCAATAAATCATGAAGTAGTAATAGTTGGATGGGATGATGCTAGAAATGGTGGATCATGGAAGTGGAAAAACTGTTGGGGAGCAGCTTGGGGTGAGGGAGGTTACGGCTGGACACAATTTGGAACATCCCAGATAGGTTACTATAGCTGGAGCTGTACTGCATATTCCGAAGGAACTGGTTATGAAAAAGAATCATCAGCCAGAACAATACCACTACAATTCAATTTCACGATAACACCAAATCCTGTGAAAACAACAGCAGTTGTTAATGTAATGATGCCTGAAAGAAGTAAAGCGAATATATCATTGTTTGATCTCCTTGGAAAGCATGTTCTAACAATAGATAATAGCCAATTAAGCAGAGGCATTAATAGAATAGTTCTGAATGCAAAGGATTTGAAACCAGGTATATACATTGCAAGAATTAATGCAGGGAAATATATCGATAGTAAAGCAATACTGATTAACAAGTAAAATATAGATTAGCGAGATTTACGTTTTTTCTTATTTTTCTTAGGGGAAGTTCGTTTTTTTGTAGTAATTTTCTTGAAGGATTTTCCAACAGGTATTAATATTTTATCTCCCTTGGAAGGATTTGGATTAAGCTCTTCAAGAACCTTTAAAGGTATTTTATACTTCCTGGCAAATACGCTCAGGGAATTCTTATAGATTACCTTTTTTCCTAACCACCATTTATCTTTGTCAAGCTTGAGAAGAAATCTCCTTAAGTCATCTGCTTTACCGTGAGGAATTTTTACATAATATCCATTACGAAAAGGTGGTGTACAAGAATGATTAAGCTCAGGATTCAATTCTGATATTTCTTCACTTGTTGTATTGCATGCATCAGCTATATAAGTAAAATCCAGTGGAGAATTGATAAGCAGACTGTCGTACTTAAAATCCTTGTAATCATTTATATCCAGATTGAATGCTTCTTTATATTCTCCAAGAATGGTTATTGCATAAAACCTAGGAACAAAAGAAGAAGTTTCTTTATAAAGATCCATTTGCCAGAAATCTCTTGAATTCTGTTTTTTTATTTGGTTTGAGATATATCCTGAACCTGCATTATAGGATGCAAGAGCTAACTCCCATGAATTGAATATTCTATAAAGTGTTTTCAGAAATTTACATGCTGCTTCAGTAGATTTATACGGGCATGCTCGTTCATCAACCCAAAAATTTTTTTTCAGACCATGTGATTTAGCGGTTCCTGGCATGAATTGCCATAATCCATATGCACCAGCTCTGGAAAGTGCTTTTGGCCTATATCCTGATTCAACTATTGGCAGATAGATTAGTTCTTCCGGAACTTGATGCTTTCTTAGTAGAGGTAACACAATGCCTGCAAACTTATTTTTTCTTTTTAACCAGTTTATAAGTGTATTCCTTGATTTGTTCAACCATCTATTCATTTCCTTTTCAATTATCTTATTTCTTGGTATTATAAAACTGGAATTGGATGGTATGATTGAAGAATTAATCTGTTTCGATGGAAGCATAAGTTTTCTTTCAGAGATTTCCTTGAATTTGGCAGCAATTTTCTCTTTTAAAATGGAATGTTCATCATCTTTCTCTAATTCGGACTTTAACTTGTAAATAAATATTCTAACTAATAATAAGTCATTAAGATTATCTGCTGTTTCGTAATCTCTATATAGATATATTATTTCATCACTCATTCTTTCTACTCTATACTGTTCTTGCCTTATTTCAAATGATATGGGAAGAGGATTTTGTTTAATAACCGGAATAGATTGATATTCTTTTCCACAACTATTTAGAAGAAAGATTATTGCTAGGATGAAGAAATTCCATTTTCTCATTTCAATACCCATACTACTCCATCCAATTTCATATATTCAGCTTTCGGAGAATCAAATTTGATAATCTTGATAGGTTTGAAATCTGCTTTTTCATAAACTTCTTTCCATGTGCTGGAACTGATAAATCTATAATAAGGAGAAGATAAATAGGTAAATTCATGTAAGTTATTCTTTTTTATTATATCGCATAATTCTAGTAGTTTCTTACTTGATTTTGGCATAAATACAATTCTATCCTTTGTTTTATCTATTGCTTCCAGATTCAACCACCAGCTATCAGTCAAGATAACTCCCTTTGTATCCTTTTCTATAAAGGAGTTTAATTCATAAATGGCTCTATATTTTCTATCTACTAAATAAACTCCATATACCTGTATAAAAAGCGATATACTAAGAAATGCAAACATTGAATATCTTGAACATACTTTATTAATATAATTCCACTTAGAAGCAAGAAATAAAGATATGAGAGGATAAGCCCACAAGATCAACCTGTTACCCCATTGAATTCCTCCTGTTACTTGAGTGAGGAAGGCAAGGATTATAGAATAAATCAATATAATAATGAGATACCTATTTATTTGTGTTTTCTCGGGAATAAAAATCATGAAAACCAGTATCGGATATGCAGTAAGAAAACCCTGAGTCTTGTTTAAATTGAATAATGGATCTTTATCAAGTATAAGAGAAAGCAAATGTATCAAATAAAGGCTAAAGGATAGTGTTAAAATGAGAATCCTTGTAGTTTTTTCGAGTTTTTCCTTGTATAAAAATCTTAATATTATTGAGAGAATGGTCGCCAGAAGTAAAAGAATGTTAAAATTGCCAGTAAAGGATTTGGCGAAACCTATGCTTCTTGATAATACTATATCAAACAGACTTTTGTATTGCACAAATGATAGCCTGAAATTAGTCAATGTGTGTTGACCATAAGGATTCCCCCAATTTAGATAATTCCATACTATCAAGGGAATTACTGTTATAAGAGCTATAAAGAAAAATAAGATATTCTTTTTTAAATTTTTTG
>JAFGND010000004.1 GCA_016927185.1 Candidatus Coatesiibacteriota bacterium | reverse complement strand
TATATCAATATATCTTGAAAATCTTGATATGGTTAATCAAATATTCCTGAACGGTAAGCATCCTTCATTATATTGATTTACAAAAAACTTGACATCAAGATAGCAAATAGCTTGAAGTATCTGAAATTAAAAGGAGGCTGGAATGCTAGCAGAAAAAATTCTTGCTAAAGTCAAGGATAACAAAATCAACTGTAAGGATGCCCTTGCAATAGCCTATGAACTCAAGATCAAACCAAGTGAAGTAGGGGATTACTGCAATCAGAACAAAATTAAGGTAGTTAACTGCCAGCTAGGATGTTTCAAGTGATGGAGTTATTTCATGAACCAGTGAAGATAGTCATCATTGGTGCAGGGGCAATCGGAAGGGCAATAGGTTTGCTTGTATCATCTGCAATAGAGACACATCTGGTTGTCAGGAGTGACAAATATGCAGATATCCTTAACAGGGGTTGGAAGTATACGGGCATAAAAGAAGGTTTCATAAATATAAAGACATACGCAGGTTTGCAGGAAAACCTTGACGAAACCCTTATTGTTATTGCATCAAAAGCTTATGATCTGGAGGATATTGTAATAAATATCAAAGACAAGTTATTTCCATCAAGTTATGTTCTTGCAATACAAAATGGTTACGGAATAAAGGATATTCTTGCAAAACATCTTGAGGGAAATTACTTTACAGCAATAGCATCTATAGGGGCAACTATACTTAAAGATAATGTTCTTGGTTATTATGGTGGAGGACTGAGACTGGAAGAAAACAAGCTAAGTCTCTGGCTAAAGGAAACTGGAATCAAAGCATCTCTCAAGGTTAGTCTGGTAAAGGATATTGATTATGAAATCTGGCGCAAGCTCGTTATAAACTGCACATTGAATCCTCTGAGTGTTCTTTTTGAGGCTGATAACAAGACCATTGCAGCTGAAGAACTGAATTTGTTGAAAGAAAATCTTATGGAAGAAATCAAACTGGTTGCCAGACTTGAAGGATACGAAATAGCAACAAGTGTTGGGGATTTGAACAAATACGTAAGCAGTGATAACAAAACCTCTATGTTGCAGGATTATCTTAAGGGTAAAGATTCTGAACTGGATTTTATGAATGGAGCTATTCTGAAACTTGGAGAAAAACATGGCATCAGACTTCCTGCCAACAAGCTTCTCTATGAACTGGTGAAAAGCAAGTTCTTATTAAGTAAAAAACAGAGAAAATGAAAATAAAACCGACTTGCTTGACAAATATAGGATTTTGATGGAACTGACAGAGAAATGATTTATAAAAGACTGCTTTTTCTCTTTATATACTTCGTTATGTTTTTTTCTTGCAGAGAGAAGGACTATTCAAAGCTAATCTCAGAATTCTCTACGGGTCTTGTTTTTTCTGGTGACAAAGTACTCGGAAGGAGAGAGGAATTTTCTCCTTTTGCAAAGGAGATATGCGCTATTGTGAAATTCAAGGATCCTCTGGGAAAAAACATGCTAGTAGAACATGAATGGATACAGGCAACTGAAAAAAGAACAGTCTTCATTGATTCTGTAAGAACAGATAAGCCTGAACAGGTTTTCAAGTTGAGATGGAAAAGAGATGATGAAAAACCTTTTGAACATGGGGATTACAAGATAAAACTATTAATCAACAAGAAACAAGTGAAAGAGGTTTTCTTTACAATTACCTCTACAAATGAGTTGTATTCAAAATACAAGGATAATCCTGGTTTTATAATGAAAACAGCCATAAAAATAACTAATATAAGTCTTGGAACTCATTTTGATAAGGAAAAAGAATCACTGGCTAATCCATCAAATGAATTTAAACAGAAAGAGAAGCAAATTTTATGCCTTGTATTGCTTGAGGGAGTAAATCTTTCAGGCTCAAAACTCAAGGCAAGCTGGTTTTACAAGGATAGGGGAGTGTTACTTGGTGAAACTGAACAATTGCTTGAGAAAGATACCAATAAGGCATTGTTTTCATACAAGACGAAGAAAAAACTTGAAAAAGGAGACTATGAACTTCATTTATATTATAATGATAAGCAGCAACCTGAAAAAATAGTTTTTTTCAAAGTGATTTAACTTATGAAAAGCTGCTTTTAAAGTGTCAAGTTAACCAGTTTATTATGAAATTTAAGAAGCATTTATCAAAATTTATTATACTGCTTTTAACAATTATTTATCTTGTTTATCTTGCTATTTGGGGTGAGATTTTTGTTTTCAAGCCGCTAGCAACAATTACTTCTCCATTAATTCTTGTATTGTTTCTCTACGTTTTGTTCAAAGAAAAATCATATGCAGAGGATACAGTTTTCTTTGCAGCGGGATTATATTTCATAATATCTGATATATTGCTGAGATCCAATGAGGATATGATTCATTTCTTGCCAAATACAATAGCAAGCATATTGTTTGGATTCCTCTTGTTCAAATACAATAGAAAAGAGATAATGCTCCTGGGTGCTATTTCTCCCTTATTAACTGCAGGAGCTTTGATTCACAATAAATTTGAAATAAACATTTATCTTATGTTAGGAAATACAATCTTTTTACCTATTACATGCGGCTTCATTGGGTATTGCTTGAATAAAAAATTTCATGGACAAGAGGAAGATGAAAAAGATAATTTTGATGAAGTAAATATTGGTAAAATTGAGAAAAATAATGCCTCAGGAGATCCCCTGGATGTCAGGAATTTTGACAAGGAATGGCAATTGATACTCAATTCCCACAAGAGTATAGTGGGACATCTCCTTGAAAATCTCTACAATGGATTGATTTTACAGACAATAGCATATTTTGCTGTTGAAAGAGATCATTTGAGACTTGTTAAATATTTCTCTTCTGTTGAAAACCATATCATTCCAACAGCAATAATACCATCAGGTGTAGGTGCAATTGGATGGATTTTGAAGGAGAAAAAAACTGTATTGAATGGTCAACTTCATACTCCTGGCAATTTGCTTAAATACTATACAAATCAAGCATTCATAGAGAGCATATTAGCTGTTCCAGTATTTTCGCAGAATGAAAAACAGGATTTGGTAGGAGTGATAGTACTTGATCATGCAAATCCCAATGTTTTTGATGAACAGATACAGTCTATTGTTGAAAGAACTGCAAATGTATTTAGCATGATAGATGAATGGGTAAGCAAGCAGCTGGAAATGGTAAAAAGCAATAAATACCTTTCTACAATTCAAAGCATGCATAACATTGGTGGAAATTCTGCCTCGTTAAACGATTTTGTTCAGAAAGCACTAGAATACTATGAAGAAGTATTCAAGACAAGTGATATTGTGATTGTTATAGGAAAACAAGAGGATGATAAGATAGAACTCAGATACAGACGCGGTATATTCAATATATTTGATAGACAAGCTATTAACAGCGGCATTGTGAAGTGGATTTTGAAAAACAGGCATCATTATATAAAAACACATATTGATCCTAAAATTACCCAGGTCTTTAATCCACAGACTAATATTGATAGATTCAATTATAAAAGTGTTATAGGAACTTATCTCAATTCAATAGGTGATAATGGAGAACCTGGAGTGATAATATTAACTTCTCCGAATCCTAATAATTTTGATATCAGTGATGCAAGATTCCTTGAAATATTGACAGATACTTTTATAACATTCTGTTTGTACACTATAAGGCAAGAGGATTTCGAAAACAAATCCCGAAAAGACAGCTTGACAGGATTATGGAATCATCGTCATTTTATGGATGAGATAAAGAAGATAAAGAAAAAAGCTATTTTGAAATCCAAGGATACGAATAGCAAGTTCTGCATAATAATGTTTGATATAGATGAATTCAAGAAGATTAATGATACTTACGGACACCCAACAGGAGATAAGGTATTAGAGGGTATTTCCTGCTTGTTGAGATCCAAGAGCAAGGAAATTGTTCAAAAAGATGGGATAAGATACGAGAAAGTAAGTTTTTATCACGACACTTATAGAAGCATGTATACGAAAGATGAAATCGGAAAGGTAATAGATTCAACATTTAATCCAGCAAGATATGGAGGAGAAGAGTTTATTTGCATTCTAATTGATGCAGATCTGGGAAAAGGTGTTGTTTTTGCTGAAATGTTGAGAAAGGAAATAGCAAAGCTTGTTTTCTCAAAAAACAAAGGATATGAATTCAGAATAACATGTTCATTTGGAGTAGCCTGTTATCCAGATGATGAAAGTGAAATTTCGAAATTGATAGAAAAAGCTGATACACTTTTGTATGAAGCAAAGAAAAAGGGAAAAAATCAAGTTAGACCTTCATTAAGGAACTGAAATGAAAAATGAAAATAAAAAGCTCAAGATATTACTTGCTGAAGATGATACTCTTGCTCTTAATGCTCTTTCAAACTTTCTTGTTAATCTCGGACATGAAGTCATCACCAAGAACAATGCAATAGACGTCCTTGATACAATAGAAAAAGAAAGAGAATTTGATATCATAATTACAGATGTTTGCATGCCTAACCTGAGTGGGCTTGATTTATTGAAGCAGCTGAATTTCAGGAAAATTGATATACCAGTAGTCCTTATAACTGCTTATGCTGATTTGGAAATCGCAATAGAAGCATTAAAACAGAATGCATTTGATTTACTCAGAAAACCTATTGATTTGAATGAACTTGAAGCCTCAGTTTCCCGTTTGAGTAAATCGCAGAACCAGAACAGTGATGTTCAGGAAAAAGTAATATGTAATGAGATTGAAAATGATTTCATATCTCTATCAATGCTAGCTTCTGTATCTTCACATCACCTGAATCAGCCTATAGTGGATGCCAATTCTGGACTAAGAAAGATTGAACAGGTATGGACAAGGATGGTTCCAGTATCAACTCATTTCCAGAAAGACCATCCAGAACTAGCTAATTATCTGGCAG
This sequence comes from Candidatus Coatesiibacteriota bacterium, assembly GCA_016927185.1. Lineage (GTDB taxonomy): Bacteria > JAFGND01 > JAFGND01 > JAFGND01 > JAFGND01 > JAFGND01. The sequence goes on along the minus strand of JAFGND010000004.1, from coordinate 11,511 downwards.
AGATAGAGAAAGAGATTTTCCAATCAATTTCAAACTTAAAAAATTCACATAAAAGAATTCTGAATATAATTGAAGAAAACTCAACTTTCTTTGATAAAATCTTCATAGAATATCTTGAAAACAATCAGCTATCACTTAGACAATTATCAGAAATCGTTTTTAATATTCATAAAGACAAGACAGATAAAGAGATTCAGTTTGAATCTGATAAAGACTTAAGTAATATAATTATAAAAAGAAGTATTATCGAATTCATAGAAGCATTCTATGACATAATTCATGTAGTTTTTTCAAGTTTCCCAGTAGAGCAGAGGAAAAAGAAAATTCAGCTTAATTATATGAGAACTGATGAATATATAGAAATAATGGTAATCTCAAATGGAAATTCCTTGAACGAATTTGATATAGATAATATCTTCTCATTATATTATGAAACTTCAGCAGAATCGAAGAAGTTTCATTATGGCTTGTATAATGCCAATGCTTTTGCCAAAAGCATATCTGGTAAGTTAAGCATAAAGAACATTTCTCCTCAAGGATTTCAGATTGATTTACTGATACCAAATGGAAGCGTCTTTGAATTCAATTAATGAAAGTTTCTAAAACATTTATCTTGCTAGTTGCCATTATTCTTGTTTTGACAGTCATCTTTGTTTTTATTTCAGGTTTTTACTATGAATTTGAAAAGCACTCCTGTAATTTATACTTATATTCAATACCAAGTGATGCAAAAATCTATATCAATGAAGAATATTATGGGAATACTCCATTGATGATTTCACATCTTGATGTTGACAAAATACTTCCCATAAAAGTATCCAGGGAAAACTATCATATTATTCAAAGGGAAATTTACACTAGACCGCTCAGCATGACAGAAATAATTCTTCTTGATAGATATAAAAACCGGAAAGATGGCATGCTTTTGAGATGGATTAAAGGGAGCAGAAAAACAAAAGGTTTTTTTATGGCAGAGCATCTTGTGAAAACATCACAATACCTGAAATTCATGGAGAGCAGCAATGCATCTAATATTGAGATTTCAAAGTGGCTGGATTATAATGATGGAGATTGTCCAATTCATTTCAAAAACGGTAAGTACGGATTAAGGAAGAAGAGTGATGACATACCTATTACTGAAGTCTCTTATTATGGTGCAATTGCTTATACAAAATGGGTAAAAGGATTTCTACCTGATGAAAATGAGTTCATTATGGCTGTAAACATGGGGAATAGCTCAGTACTTTATCCATGGGGAGTCATGGAAGATATAGATATTTCATACTTTTTCAAGGATTTTAATTGGCTTGAAAGTTTTCCAAAGCCAGTTAAATCATTTCCAGCATCATCTTCATATGTTTATGATTTGATAGGAGATTGCTGGCAATGGACAAGAAGTATTGATGCTGACGATAAGGTTATGGCAAAGGGTGGTATCTATTATATTCAAGATGGTGTACCTGATTGCTATGAGAGAAGGATTCTTGATAAAACAACAACGCAGTTTGATGTAGGATTTCGTTACATTATTTACGATTTACCCTAGCCATTCTTCGATTGAAACGGAGGGAGGGGTTTCTCTTTTCTCTATCAAATGCATTCTGCACCATATATAAGCTACAATAACATTCCAGATTTTGAAGAAAGTATATCCAACTCTTGGTTTTTTCAATTCAGCAAGTAACTCAAGCAATCTTTCATGTCTCCAGTAACCTAACTCCTTATGTTTTCCATCTTTAATTATTCTCTCTGCCAAAAATCTTAAATCCTTCTCAAGCCAGACTTGCATAGGAATAATAAATCCTCTTTTACTTCTTCTCATTATTTCTTCTGGAAATTCACTTTGCATGGCATTCTGTAGCAAAGGCTTACTTACATTCGGAATTGCAATCTCATTGAAAGGCAGAGAATACATAAATTCAAGTATCTTCTTGCTTAGAAGAGGAGACCATACAAATATTCCGAATTTGCCTGACATGTGTTCAATATCTCTCAGTTGAACCCCTGCAACTATATCTCTTAGAGTGAGATAAGAGATTTGAGTAGACAGAGGTATATCTTTGAAAGCAAGCAGCATTTCCTCGAATTCCTTTTGCTCGTTATAAAGATTTGATGAGTATTCTTCTGAGAAATATTTCAGGAGTTCATATCTGCTTTGCTGGGTTCTCCATGTTGAATATAAAGAAACTAGATTGTTATTCATGTATGCTGCCAAAACTCTTCTTGATAATTTGTCACTTTTCACAAAAGCATTTGAAATAATTCTCCTTAGGGGATTAGGAATAATACCCATTAATTTTCTTTTTCTCATCCACTTGAGTAATGGATAAAAAACCACTCCATAGAATATTTCATCTCCCCCAGTTCCACTTAATATATGCTTCTCGTTTTTGATACTATTCAGAACAAAATATGTATTAAGAGCATCACCACTTGGTTTTTCCATGGCAAAAATCGCAGGAAGCAGGAGTTTTTTAGCTATTTTTCCATCTATGTGAGTAACATTTGCATCAGCTGAGAAGTGGTTATTTATAGTGTTTGCATAATTGGCTTCATCATATTCCTTATTAAGAGCAGTGTCAGATAGATTAAAACCAACAGTATAGGTTCTTATTTTATCCTTGAGAATCTTGCTTCCTGCCCAGATAACTGAAGAAGTGTCTAAACCTCCGCTGCAAAAAAAACCCGGTACTCCATCAATAACCTTTATTGTTCTTGATACAGATTCCTGAATAAGATTTTTAAGTTCATTTGTTGTTTCTGGATAAGAGATTTTCTTCTGCTTTACAACAGGAACTGACCAGTATTTCTTTATTTGAGGATCTTCTCCCAGCTTGATTGTCATATAAGAGCCAAAAGGTATTTCATAAACATTCTTGAAGAGAGTGTGAGGGGCTGGAGTATAAGCATAGCCAGCAAAATGCTGCAATCCAGAAATATCCAGTTCTGGTTCTCTGTCTCCCCAGTTTGCCAGTATACTCGTGTTATTGCTGAATATTATTTCATCCATCATAGCTCTATAATAAATAGTCCTTTTTGCGAAATAATCACAGGTTAAAAGCAGAATTCTTTTCTCATAATTGTAATGAATTAACCTGAAAAGTCCGTCAAGAGAGTTCATAACCTGAGTTGGTATTAGTTCCAGTCTTTCTACCAGATTGGCATTTATTTCATTCATGCAATAACCTGAAATAGCAACTACGAACTTAGGTGTTTCAAAGATGGTAAAATCTCCATAAAGAAAAAGGGTATCCTTGAAGACTGTTTCTTGTGGTGAATATCCGAATATCCTTATCATCCGTGAAACATCTGTTGGGTTCGGCTTGTTTTTAGAGAAGTATCCCAGAAAATCCCTGTTTGTAATCATTTCTCATACCTTGCAAAGCTGTTACTACTTTCAGATACTTCTACATATAGCACGTGTACATTCTTGAATTTGTTTTCCAGATTCTCGAATAGCCATCTGGCAATATTTTCTGAGGTTGGATTGATTTTATCAAATGGCTCTATTTCATTTAATAATCTATGGTCCAGCTTTTCAATAAGCATATTCAACTCTTTTTTCAGCACATTAAAATCCTCTACCATACCCAATTCATTCAACTTGTCTGAAGAGAAGCAGGCAGTAATATCCCAGTTATGACCATGAATCCTCTGACATGCACCAGGATAACCTTCCAGACAATGTGCTGCTGAAAAATAGGTTTTTACTTTCAATTTATACATCAATGCTCCTCTTTAATGAAAGACCAAGAAATTCTTCAAGTTTTTCTTCAACAGTTTTCTTTTTTCCAAGTAATGCAGATATTTTAATATCAAATCCATATCTGGCACCAGGTTTCAAACTTATCGAGGGGCTATGACACTCTAGCTCCGCAAATGCTTTTCTGCCTGTTTCATAGTGATTATAGACTTGAAGTGGATGACCATTGCCTTTGTAATCTGCTATTGGTTTGTCAATATATATGTTATCCTTGAATAATTGACATTCTTTGGTTACAAGACAGAAATCTGTTGCTTTCTTGAAAATATAAGCCAGTTTACCTCTGTCTGATGCAGGATGGAAACCCGATTTGAATCTTTTTCCTCCCTCTATTCTTATCATGACATATCCATTTTCTTCCATCAAAAAGCCTTCGGGTATTTTTTCATAATATTTATCAGACCAGCTTTCAGGGAGTAGCAAGTCATTGTTTCCTATAAACATATAACCAGGGGGTTGAACCTGTAGTATTGACCACAGGGCAATTGTATTGATAAATTGTTGAGAATTCTTGTTTCTCGCTTGATGCTGAAAAGTGAATGATATTGAACAAGGACTGCACTTTATTTCACTATAAGTTCTTGTTATTTCAAGATTAAAGACTTGATTACTGTTGTTTTTTATATTAACATCGCTTTGCAAATCAATTCTTTCTTTTTCCTTAAAATAATTCATTGAATAGGAAGCAGGATCCAGAGATGGGGGAACATTCCATTTTTTACCTGACAGGGAAAAGAAAAAACCTCCTTTTCCTCCTTCAGGAGCAATCCATGTTCTATGACCTCCCTTGTTCCATCTGTTTCTGAAATCGGGATTAGTCCAGAGTAAATTATTGTCTTTCAAGAATATAGCAAAAAGCCTGCCGCCAAAAGCAGGAACGAAAAGAAGACTGTCATTAATTATCTTGAAGTTTACCTTGTTCTTCTTCAATTTCTCTATAAGAAGTTTTCTTTCGTTTTCAATCATTTCATAATCTTGTTGCCTAAAAAAACTTATTCTAAAAACCAGTCAAGTGATAATAGCTTAACATTCAATTTCAGGGAGATGTCATGAATAAAATCCTGGTTCTAGGAGGAGGATTAGTAGGTAAAGTAATTGCTGCTGACCTGGCAGCAGACAGGAAAATCAAGGTATCGCTTTCGGATATTGCAACTGAACATTTGAAAATCTTTGCGAAAGTTAATAATTTAGCTTTGATCAGAACTGATTTCAGAGATTATAAGGTTTTGAAGTCACTTGCAGGCAATTTTGATCTTATTGTAAGTGCAGTTCCAGGATTCATGGGCTATGAAGTATTATCTAATCTTATTGAAACAGCAAAACCAATTGTAGATATTGCATTTATGCCAGAAAACCAGCTATATCTGGATAAATTAGCAAAGAAAAAAAGAATCCCTGTAATAGTTGATTGTGGAGTTTCTCCCGGATTAAGTAATTTAGCAATTGGTTTAGCTTCTCTTTATTTTGATGATTTTATTGAAGGGAGAATCTGTGTTGGAGGTCTACCTTTAAGAAGAGAGCTTCCTTATCAGTATAGAATAGTCTTCTCTGCTGCTGATGTGATTGAGGAATATGTGAGACCTGCAAGGATGATAAACGATGGAAAAGTAATAATAAAAGATGCCTTAAGTGAAGTAGAGATAATTGATTTCCCTGAAATAGGTTCGCTGGAGGGATTTAATAGTGATGGGTTGAGGACACTTTTATTCACTGTGAAATTGAGGAATCTTGTAGAAAAAACCCTGAGATTTCCAGGGCATGCTGATTTAATGAAAACACTAAGATATACTGGTTTTTTTGATACTGAGCCTATAGATATTGATGGAAAGAAAATTGCACCAAGAGATTTAAGCAAGAGATTATTGCAGAAAGTCTGGAAAATGCCAGAAGATGAGGGTGATTTCTGCCTGCTTGATGTTGAATCTAAAGGAATAAGAAAGAAAAAGCATGAAAGAATGAGATTCTTCTTGCTCGATTATCATGATAGAAAGACAGGATATACTGCAATGGCTAGAACTACTGGTTTTCCCGCTTCAATAACTGCAAGATATATTCTAAAAAACAAAATCAAGGAAACTGGCATTCTTCCTCTAGAATTAATGGCAAAGGATAAAGCATATGTAAGTTATCTTCTTGATGAGCTTTCAAGAAGGGGCGTCAATTTGAAACAGGAAATAGATACATTATAATGCCCATAAATAACAAAAAGCTAGTTTATATTTCATTACTGACAATTGCAATTCTATATATTCTCTGGTCTGCATATTTCATAAACAATACTTCAACAATAATATCAGGAAAGAGATATTTCATGCTGTTTGATGATGCAATGATTTCCATGAGGTATGCATGGAATTTTGCTCATGGTAATGGATTAGTCTGGAACAAAGGAGAGTATATAGAAGGTTATACCAATCTTCTTCTGGTACTGATAATGTCCATTCCCAATTTGATATTGTCTAAACCGCATGCCTCACTTTTCATACAAATACTGGGTGTGTTTTTCTGTCTGGGAACAGCCTATTTGAGTTATCTTATAACGAAAGATTTTCTGAAAACTGAAGGAATTTTTCCACTTCTTTCTTTTCTGGGAGTGCTCTTGTATTATCCATTCTCTTTCTGGTCTTTAATGGGAATGGAAACAGGTTTATTGACATTCTTGCTGTTTCTAAGTATTTGCAGGTTTCTGACAACAAGAGAAAACGATAATATAGATTATTTGTTTCTCTTGCTAATTCTTCTGGCATTCTTGACAAGAATGGATTCAATAATAATGACTTTCCCATTAGTTTTCTTCAGATTCATAGAAAAAAGGGCAAAAAAGAGATTCTTAATAGAAGCAGGTTTTATTTTTCTGATTGTTATACTTAAATTGATATTAAGCAAACTTTATTATAATGCCTGGTTTCCCAATACTTATACTCTTAAAGTAAGAGGTCATCCACCTTTAGAATTGTATAAAAACGGTTTACTTTTTGTTATCCCTTTTCTGAAGTCAATATTCCTGCTTCTCCCTTTTGCTTTTCTGGGAATGGTTTATAAATTTGACAGGAATAAATTATACCTATTCATACTCTTCTTAATGACTGTTATATATCAGATCTGGACAGGTGGTGAGCCTTGGAACTACTGGAGGATAATGACTCCTGCAATACCTCTTCTTTCCATACTATTTATTGTTCTGTTAAGCAATATTGCAGAAAAGATAAAAAAATGGAAGATAGCTGTTTATTTACTTGAATTTTTTGCTTTCATTATTGTTTTTTTTATTGCAAACCAGAAATTTATTCCTGAAATGATTTTCCAGAAAATACCTTTTACAGTAAACTCAAACTTCATACTGCTTAATGAAGCTCTTGCAGTTGATAAAATAACAAAACCTTCTGCCACTCTAGCAGTGACTTTTGCTGGAATAATACCATATTTTACTGACAGATCCTGTCATGATATGCTCGGGAAAACTGACAGATACATTGCAGGTTTACCTCCCAGACTTAAAGATTCTGTTGCCTGGCATGGCATGAACTTCGTCCCGGGACATAATAAATACGATTTGCACTATTCCATTTTAGAAAAAAGACCTACCTATGTACAGTCATTCATAAGCGGAAAAGACAATATAACTATTGAAGCATCAGAAATATATGATTTAGTGAACTATGATGGAATTGAATTAAGGTTGAAGAGAGGATCAGATGATATATACTGGAACAAGATAAGAAATGCAACAAGATAGATTAAAAATCTTCTATCAAATCTTATATTTCCTTATTGTTCTTGGATTTATAATCTGGTCTAGCTATTTCATATACTTTACCTCCATTAAGACATTTGATGGCAGCAGGTACTTCTGTTTATTTGATGATGCAATGATATCAATGAGATATGCCTGCAATCTCGTTGATTCAAATGGACTTGTATTTAACAAAGGCGAGTTTGTAGAGGGATATACAAATCTGCTAATGATATTGTTCATGGCTGTACCACAATTATTTTTGTCAAAATCAAATTCAGCATTATTCATACAGATCTCAGGGATTTTTTTCTGCTTGCTTATAGCGATTTTTGGAAGGAAAATAGCAAGGCAGGTAATCAATATAAAGGAACCTTTTCTAGTGCTGGTTTTCCTTGCTTCCCTGCTTTATTACCCACTTAATTTCTGGAGTTTGATGGGTATGGAAACAGGTTTACTGACTTTCCTGCTGTATTTCGGGATATCAAGAGCTATCCAGACAAAAAACCAAAATAAACTGGATTATGGACTTATCATTATTTTTGTATTGGCACTGTTTACAAGAATAGACATAATTATATCAATATCAATGATTTTGCTTTACAGGATGGTAACAAATCAACACAAAGCAATATTTTACAAGGAATTAGCACTAGTAATACTTATTTTGTTTTATAGATTTACTTTCAGCAAAATATACTATGGTGAATGGCTTCCTAATACTTATTATCTTAAAATGTATGGTTTCACTCTGTTTTCAAGAATAGAAAATGGTTTGCTTTTTATAAAACCTTTTGTCAAATCAATAGTGGTGCTTCTTTTTGCTGCAATATTGAGTCTGATTATAAAATATACTCGTGAGAAATTATTGCTACTTTCCGTATTTTTTTCGGGCTTATTATATCAGATATACATTGGAGGAGATGCATGGTTTTACTGGAGATTTCTTGCTCCATTTGTCCCCTTGCTTTTTATATTGATTTTTTCCTTGTTAAATGATATTACTCAGGAGAATGAGTTTAAAAGAATCAGTGACTTTTTCATGAGACAGAGATATAGAATAATGCGAAACACGAAAACATATATAATTGTATTTCTTTTGTTATTGATTTTGACAATTGTCATGTCAATTTATAAAAATATGTTAAATTACTGGAAAGCATACGGTTATATCGTTTCAGTTTCCGTCCTTCTAATAATTAGTTTGTTCTTCAATTTTTCAGGTAAAAAAATACTGAATTTGATAAGATTATGTCTGATAATTTCAGTGTTCCTTTTTTATTCAATATATATGCCAAACAGTAATTTCTTAAAGGAAATCATTTTCAAGAGTTATATTTTCTGTCTTGTTGAGCAAACTGCTAAGTTAAATAAAGCTATTGTCCTAAAAGAGATTACGACTGAGAAAGCCACGATTGGAATTATCTGGCTTGGGGCTATTTCATATTATTCAGAAAGATATGCAATTGATTATCTGGGAAAGATTGACAAAAGAATTGCTCATTTGAAACCTGATTTGACTTCAAGGACAAGCTGGGCTGGAGTTAAAACAAAACCAGGGCATAACAAATATGATTTGAATTACTCTTTGAAGGAAAGAAAACCAACATTTACAACAATAAAAAAGCTGGGTGATGCTGATTTAACTCAATGGGTTTCAGAGAATTATGAAGAAGTTTATTACAAAGGTGTCAGTTTAGTTTTAAGAAAGGATGCAAAAGAAGTTGTCTGGGAAAAAATCCATGCTGAAAATAGCAGAAATCCTGGAAAGAAACAATCTAATATCATTGAAAGTCGGGACAAAAGAATACAAAGTAAGACTGATAAAGGCATTCAGAATAATCCTTAACTTTCTATATGGATTGATTATTTTTGGATTCATATTCTGGGCTGGATTCTTCATACTTAAGTCGTCAATCGTCTCATTTGACAAGCACAGGTATTTCTGCCTGTCAGAAGAATCAATGGTTTCGATGAGATATGCAACCAACCTGGTAAAGGGAAATGGACTTGTATTCAACAAGGGAGAGTATGTTGAAGGCTTCTCTGGATTAATACCAGCATTATTCATGGCAGTTCCTCAGAAATTTTTATCCAAAGTAAAATCGGTTCTGTTCATGCAGATAATTTCTGCATTGTTTTGTCTGGCAATAGCCTTTCTTTCTGCAAAAATTGCCACTCTTGTATTAGGAAAGAAAGAACCTTTTGTTCTCCTTGCATTCTTTTCAGCATTTTGCTACTTCCCCCTTGATTTAATAAATATAATGAATACCAATTATTGCCTGTTCACTTTTACCATCTATCTAGCTATATACTTTTTTTTCAAACATGAAAAATCCTTAAAGGCTAATATACTTTTTTCATTATTTCTGGGATTAACTTTCTGGATGGAGATAGAATTTTTTACCATTATATTAGTCTTTCTTTTTTACATGTTTTTTACAAGATCTGGCTGGAAGAAATATTTGCAGGAAATATCAATTGTACTTCTGGTGATATTTGGAAGATTGCTATTCAGCAGGATATATTACGGTGATTGGATCCCGAATATTATTGTTGCCAGGTATTATGGCTTGCCCTTGTATACTGCAATAAAAAATGGAATGGTTTTCGTATATTCCAATTTACTATCTTTGCTTCCCTTATTGATAATTGCATCTGCATGCGTTATATTTTTTTATGGAAGAAAGTATATTCTTCTCTTCCTGCTTTTCCTGACTTCATTGTTATATGCTATTGTTTCAGGGGGAGATTCTGGATATTTTATCAAGAATATATGTCCTTTTATACCATTGCTTTTCATATTAACCCTGGGTTTTTTCAAGGATCTTGGAAAGAAATACAGATTAAGGAAATGGCAGCTGGATATCTTGATTCATGCAGCATTTGTAATATCCATATTCATGCTGAACAAGAATTACATCAAGGAAGCTCTTTTGAGGGAAACAATCATCTCTTATGAAGATAATACAAGGAATGTTAGAAGAGCGGTTGCAATAAATGAAATAATGACTATGGATGCAAAACTGGGATTGACATGGATTGGAGTATTACCATATTACTCAGAGAGATATACTATAGACTTTCTAGGAAGGACTGACAGGAGAATTGCAAGACTTATGCCTGATATCTCAGGGAAGTATGGTTTCAAGGGAATGAATAGTATTCCCGGTTACAACAAGATAGACATGGATTATTCTCTTCTTAAGTTGAAACCAGATTTTGCAACTCTAGGATGGGGCAGACATGATTTCAGGAAAATGGCGAAAGATCATTATATACCTATAATTTATAAATTGACACTACTTTATGTCAAAAAGGAATCACCTAATATTCTATGGGATAAGATTAAACCGTTATCTTCTTTTGCTCATCATCAGCAAACTTTGAAAATGCAGGCTGTTTGTTTGGACCTAAAGCCCTGATTTCATTTGTAAATTCCTTGACAAGCTCAGCAAACTTTGCACCTTCAGAAGCTGATACCCACTCTATTCTAATTCGCCTTGTGTCTATTCCGAGTGATTTAAGGAGATATTTGAAAACAGTCATTCTCCTTCTGGTAAACATATTCCCCTGAGTATAATGACAGTCTCCTGGATGGCAGCCGCAAATGAGTACACCATCAGCTCCTGACTGGAAAGACTTCAGAATGAACAATGGATTTACTCTTCCAGAACACATTACTCTTATAACCTGCACATTGTCAGGATAAGTCAATCTGCTTGTTCCGGCAAGATCTGCACCCGCATAAGAACACCATTTGCAGAGGAAACCTACGATTCTGGGTTCGAACTCTCCCACTACTACCTCCATATCTCGGTCAATCTGAAGGCTGTTTCCTATTTTCCAGCTAATATTGTCAATTTTTTTCTTGTTTGGTCTAAATCTAGCCCCTGGACATCATGGACTGAGTTGTAAACCTTAACCTCTAGCCCCTCTCCTTGTAGGAGAGGGGAGTCTGGAAGACGGGGTGAGGTTAATATAATTTTCTTACCTTAATAATTATATGGAAAAC
>JAFGND010000003.1 GCA_016927185.1 Candidatus Coatesiibacteriota bacterium | reverse complement strand
TAGGGGTGAGGTTCATACAAAGAGGGGATAAATAGGGTGAGGTTTCTATTCAGGAGGAGCTTATGGTGAGGGCTTCGATCTCTATCCCTCATCTTCACTTAGGGAATAGCTCTTGTAATCATCTGTTAATGTACATTGAAGGAGAAAGAAATAGAGAATTTTAACTTATAAAATCGAATTTCTAATTTTCAAGGGAAAGATTTGATAAAGAAACTCAGGCAAGAAAATAAAGTGAAAACTGGAATTACCAGCTTGAATTTACAGCTAGAAGTAAGTGTAAAACGCAGTCTTTAACTTACTTCAGGAATGGAAAAGAAAATGGACAGCTTGTTTCCTCACCATTCTTTGCCTTTATAGCCATCAATATCATGTATATTGTATGAAATATCCATACTATTCCAGGAAGAAAAAATAAAATTCCGAAAGAAAACAAGGCTAACAAGGCAGTTATGGTATAATATATAGTGAATGAAATCTGGAAATTCAAGGCTGCCTTTCCATGCTGGTTTATGAATTCAGATTTGTCTTTCTGTGATAGCCAGACAAGAAGTGGACCGATTATATTGCCTGCTGCAGGGAATATGTACATTGCAAAACCTGCCAGATGCGTTAACATGGACATATTTCTTTCTTCATTATCTGGATAAATGCCAATATTATCATAACCTGAATTTTTCTTGTGATATTTAGGATTATAAACTTCTTCAGGATCAGGAATATCACTTTTGAATTTATCATCATCGGTTTCCTGTCTCTGCCTGAAATTATCCTGTTTAAAATCCTCTGGCATAAGAACTCCTTTCAAAAGATTCAATTCTCTTCTGTTTCACTTCCAGCCCATTCCAGCAAGTAATCATCATCACTTATTGCTACTATTCCCAATAGTGGAGCCTTTGAACTGAAGTAGATTCTAGATTTATCAGAAATAAAATCTGCTTTAATGAATATGCAGTTAAGAGGACCAGAAGGAGACATAACCATATCCCTTCCCTTCTTGTTTTTTTCTATATAGTCATGAAGTGATTCCTTGCTTATTAAATCAAGAAGTTTTGAAATGACCATGTCATGTTCTGCAATCCTTGAAAAATCATACTGCTTTTCATTCCTGATAATCTTGATTGCAATTGGCTTGCTTGTTTCTGCCTGACTTATTTTGAAACTGCAAATTTCATTTCCTTTTTCCCTGACAATTCCTTCCAGAGAAGCATCTTTTTGCAATATGTGGATTTCAAAATCCCTTTTCTCATCTTTTCCCTTTTTTGTTGAATACTTCACTGATTTCACTGCATTGATTTTTGAAGGGATGATATCGTCTTTTCTTGTTTGTGATATTTCCTTTTTGCCTTGATCAACCGGTTTCTTTCGCATAGAGCAGGAAAAAGCTGAAATTAGAATTACAAGAAATAAGACTATTTTGTATTTCATCTCAGTTTCAGAAGATTGAATTTCTCCACTTCATAAAATGCCCTTGTTAATTCATCATCAAAAGGTCTGAATATAAGTTCAAGCGTTATTGAAACCGTGCCAGATACAAGGTGTCCTCCATACAAGCTGAAATTCTCATCTCCAAGATTCACATGCAAATGAAAAAACGGTTCATTATTAAGCACGCTCAGATTCCCCATAAGCCCAGTGACTTCCATTCCGTTCTTGAAATCTCTTGTTACATATTCCTGGGTTTCAAGGCTATAGTAACCTATTTTTATATCAATAAGAGCACCTATTCCAAAGATATATCCACCCTTGAAATTATTCTCCATTGCGAATTTTTTTAGCTCAGTATGTACTTCCTCACCTTTTTCAAGTCTCAGTACATAAACATCATTGAATTTCTTGTATTGCATAGTATCTCCTTTCAGATTGACGTCAGGAAAGCCCAGACTTTCGCATCAATTATATATCCAGACTTGATAGAAGATTCAATGAAAGATGTAACGTCTTTCTTATCAAGCTCTATAACCTCGATAAGCTCTTCTTCCTCAAGACATTGCTTCTCTCTCTTTCCTTCAAAAACTTTCACGTAAACCAGTTGAACAGTTTCATCACTTAAACCTGGGGTATTGCATAATTGGGGGGTTATTTTCTCTATTTTCCCGCTATATCCGGTTTCTTCAAAAAGCTCTCTCAATGCACCTGCTTCAATAGTCTCTTCCTTGCCAACCAATCCGGCAGGGAACTCAATAGTCCATTTATCAAGTGATGGTCTGTATTGCTTGATGAGAAGAAACCTGTCTTTTGTATCAAAATAAGCGAAAATTGCTACTGTAGAGATTTCGTCTTTTCTTCTTATATACTCCCAGTCTCTCCTCTTGTCATCCTTGAGTGAATATATTGCATGGCAATATTCTGTCCATTTTCCGCTTGCTTCTATTTCAATACTGTATCTGCAAGGTTTACTCATTGTTTCATCATTACTGGCTTGCCACTCTTGTCATATGGAACATAACCTTCCTTGTCTCCCTGTTTAACAAGCTTTATCTTATGAACTCCCTTGAATTCAGTGGGATTTCCTTCAGCATCAAAAAAAGACTGTTCAATCCAGTTGACTCCAGTCACCCCATAGATATATTTCTCAACTGCAGGTCTGCTTTTCGGGTTTACAAGCTTTCCATCAATTCCATATGCCCCTACTTCAAGAGGCTTGCCCTGTTCATTATATTTTATCTTCAGGGTTGCAATTCCTTCAGGATTGGCAGCTATCTTTCCATCCTTGTCATAACCAGTTCTTTCGGTTCGGTTTCCTTCTTTGTCGAATACATTCTTGTATGAATAGAAGCCGCTTTTATTAGCCATCAGTTGACCTTTCTCATCCAGATTGTATTCTTCTATTATATTACCATCTTCATCAAATTTGTTCCTCACACCATAAATGAAGAATGAGTTCTTTACAGGTTTCTCATCCTTATTGAAGTAGAATTCCTCAACAGGCATTCCAAATTTGTCTCTTTTATACTTGTAAAGTGCAATGCCTTCCGTATCCTCAATCAGCTTATTCTCTTCATTCAGATATTTCTTTGAAGTTACATTTCCATCATCATCGTAAGTATATACCGTACTTGCAATTCCATCCTTCAATGCCTTCAGATTTCCTTCTAGATTGAAGTAACTTCTTTCAAGAAGATTACCTTTCTCATCATACTTGTTCATGACCTTATGAACACCATTCTGATCCGTTGCAGGTTTATCAGTTACATCAAAGAATGATATAGTCAATTCCTGACCATGATCGTTATAAGTGTATTTTTCCTTGTGTATCTTTCCCTTGTATGGAATTGGTTTGTCGTTCTTGTCGAAATATGCCTTCCAGCTTGGCTGGCCATATTTATTTGATTCTGTCTTTGTCTGGAACTTTATCTGCTCCTTTGCATCATAGACTACCAGTTTCTGGGGATTATTGAATTCGTCAAATTCCTGTCTGGCAACTGCAAATCCCTCTAAGCTTTCAACAAGTTTTCCCTTCTCGTCGAAGTATCTCCTCTCTATAGCATTTCCTCTTTCATCATACTTGATTTCAAAACTGGCTGCCTTGTCCATATATCTGGCAATCGGTTTTCCTTCCAAATCAAGAAACTCAACTTTTATTATCTTTCCACTACTGTCTCTTGTGAATTTCTGTCCCCCAATCTTATATAAATTGAGAACAACTTGCTCCTTGTAGCCAAGATAAAACTGTTCAATAGGTTTACCATCATTTCCGAGGGTGAATTTGCTTCCGACGCTCAGCTCAATATCTCTCATCAATTCACCTTTTTTATCCATGTACATTTCAATTCTTGTCTTTTCATCGGGATACTTGTATGATACAGAGTAGACTCCTCTCCTGTTTTTTACCGGTCTGTCATATTTATCATAAAAAGAAGATTTTTTTATTCTCTTTTTTTCATCATATTCGAACTTCCAGGTTGAGAATCCGTGAGCATCATCCAGTTTGCCATATGCATTATGAACTTCTATCTTATGCAGCTGAGAATCCTTGAAAAAGAAAATCCATTGCTCTACCTTTGATATATCTTCTTTCTTAAGCTCTCCCTTGCCTCTTGGCATAGGATCATCAAAATCAAGTTCTGCATCCTTGTAGTATTTCATTGTCAATTCAGTTTCAGCATCTTTTTTCACAGAATCATCTTTCTTAATATCCTTTTTCTGGTTATCATTCTTTGCAGAGCATGAAATTAGAAGAAAAACAAAAACAAGAAAAATTACAATATTATTATTTCGAAGCATGTAAAACTCCTTAAGTAATTAGTTAATATTGTCAGTTTTCATATTAAGAGTATTTATGTAAAGCATTAAATCCAATATTGTTAATTGAATTCCTTAAGCAGAGGAAGGGGATAAACAGAAGAGACATTTCTAGTTCTTCCATCAAGGCTTCGGAAAGTTACTTCTATTTTGTTTCCATTCATATTAAGTCTATAGAAATACATATCAGTAAACATTTTTCCTGTTGCCAGTTGAGGACTCTCCCATACCATTTCCCAGAACTGCATTCTCCTTCTGAAAACCCTTACATATAAGTAATACCCCTCTGAATTAAGATAAGCCTTATCATCTATTAATGGAGTATCCTTTATAGAAACATCATGCATGAAGAACACTACTCCAATTTCTCCTGAACTCAACTTTAGAAAAGGAGTATAAGATGGATATCTGCTTGTAATAAGTGAGTCGTTAAAGCAATAGACTTCTGAAGGAGGCATTTCTTTGGTAAACCATACAGCATCAGCAATTACGGCATCTTTTGGAAGCAATTTAAAAAGCTCTTCTACGTCTGATGTATTAAGAAAGAGATGGCTGAGTGAAGAAGGAACTGCCGAAACTCTTTGCTCCCTTGAGAGGAGCTTGTTGAAAATGAATTCATAATTCCTTGATATGCAAGTCAAATCAGATAACAGATACAGCTCCTGATCTCTCCATCTGTAGACCTGTAATTCCTTGAAGAAAAGCTTTTTGGAAGGTGAATGATCTCCTGTTCCCAGCGAAACTAGCTGGGATACTAGCAGCTCTTTAGTCCCATCCTTGTCATAATCATTGAAAATAACAGAACCGAACTCTCCCAAGCTAAGCTCTTTTTGAGGCCATATTTGAAGATAATCATCCAGGTCATCATTAAATGAGAATATATATGGTGAGAGAAAGCCTCTTCTTGAATTCAGAATTCCGATATAGATTTCAGATTTGCCATCGTCATTGAAATCATCAACCTGGAAATCAACAAGTGCTCCTTCCAGAAGGAAATCCTCAGTCTTGAAAACCTGCCTGAATCTTCCCTGTAAATATTTCCAGATTACAAGGGCATTGAAAGAACCTGTTCCTTCCTCATTAATATATACGGCTCCGATTAGCTCAGGTAACTTGTCTCCATCAAGATCCGCTGCCTGGAAATTAATCATTTTTTTATACATCCCGTTTTCCATTGTCAATGTATTGAAAAACTGAATGAATTGATTACCGACTTGCCTTACAATGACAACATTCCTGCACTTATCCTTATCATGAAGGAATTGTCCTATATGATATATATTCTCTCCATATTTGAGAGTATCTGTCCTGAACAGTTTGAAATTATCTCCAACTCTCAATGAATCTGGTATAAAGCTTTGCCAATCAATAATTTGTGGCAAAGATCCATAAAGCAAACCTGATGCCAGGAAACTCAGCAAGAAAAAACTGAAAAAGAATCGCAAACTATTTTTTTTCTATTGAATCATTCAGTTCTTTTAAAACAACATCAAGATCTGCCCCATGAGCGAGAATTCCCTGTTCAAGTGTCTCATACCTGGATGCCCAGCAGCCAATACATCCTAGATTGAACTTGGCGAATACATTTACAGTTTCAGGATGTTCCTGCAATATCTGTGATATCGACATATCTTTTGTAATCATTTTTTACTCCTTTGCTTACTTCTTTATTGCTTCATTAAGATCTTTAAGTACCTTTTCTACGTTAAGTCCATGAACAGCAAGACCTTGTTCAAGAGACTCTCCACTAGCAGCAAGACACCCAAGGCAACCCAGATTATATCCTGCAAAAACTGCTCTTGTCTCCGGGTATTGTTGAATTATCCTGGTTATTGGCATGTCTTTGGTAATCATTTTTTTCCTCCTTCTTTTTCCTGAAAAATTGTTGCGGAAAAACGTTTTATTTGAGTTTTCTTATCCTTCCATGAATCAGATGATAATCCTGCTTTCTCACAAGTATGCTCCAGAAATGTCTCAAGATCCCATCCATATTCAGTTGCAACTTGTGGAAGCAGCAAACCCTGGTAAAATCCTTTCTTTATAATTATTCCATCGCGTCCCACTTTTATTTCTTTTACATCATTTACATCATATATCGGGGATAAAATGGAAATCTCTATATGAAGAGAGTCTATCTCATCCTTGTTGATTGGTTCGAATCTTGGGTCTTTTGTAGATGCTGCTATGGAAAGATCCACCAGGGAATTTCTCAGTGCCTGATAACCTTCTATATAACCAATACAACCTCTAAGATTTCCAGCCTTTTTCAAGGTTACAAACAATCCAAGATTTTTGTTCCAGATATCTTCCTGGTCGTCTATCTTTATTTTCTTTCCATTCTTGACATATTCATTTATGCTTTTCCTTACATAAGACAGCATCCTGGTTTTCAGTTCATCTGAAACCTCTATAGCTCCTTTTTCAGCAGTCTTTTTTTCCAATTTTTCACCAGTCCATATTATGCTTCCATAACCAACTACCTGAGAATTATCTCCACTCACTTTACCACTATGGGAATGCTTGAGTAATAGCGACTTGTATCCCAGCAACTGGGATATCAGTTTTGCTACTGTTATAGGATCCTTGCCACAAGCACCCTGCGAATTGGCACATTTTATATTCCATACTTTGGGGTCTTCAGATAATATACCTTCCAGGGTAATATTGTCAAGTGAATCAGCTACTTTTGAATTGTTGAAATGGGAAAGATCTGAGCTGACTATCAAGAGAATTTCCTTATTGCTTTCTTTCAGGATGGTGGCAATTGCATTTGCTGATTCAATAAGTGTTTGATAATCATTCTGGGCATAATATATCGGGACTATTTTTGCATCTGGAAATACATGCTTAATGAAAGGAAAATTAAGCTCAAGGGAATTCTCACCCTCAGAGTTCAATTTCCTTAAAACGGAGCTGTCATAAGCAAATTTAGAACAGATCTTGCTGATTTTTCCGGAAATATCTTCATCAATTTCTATATCTCCCAAAGGTGTCTTGACAATACCGCCAGGCAGCAGAAAGATCTTGTCATAGAAAATCCTGTGAAAGAAGCCCAGAATTATTACTGTATCTATTTTTCTTTTGCTTGCTGCCTTATAAGTATATGCAGCAACTGGTCCTGAATATATAAGTCCTGCATGCGGAACAAGACCGATTTTAACCTCATTATTGAATGAAATTGTATCAGTTCCATCCAGATATTTCTGAAGCTCCTCTTTCAAGTCTTTCGGATTAGCTGTATACCATCTCCCTGCAAGAACATCATCAATTTCCATATTATACTTCCTTTTATTTGGGTTTTTATCCAAACTCCTCTCTTCACTTTTCTTGCCACCACTAAGACATGATGAATTAAGGATGATAATTAAAAGAAAAAACAATCTTGTCTTTCTAGAAAGCTGGTTCATCTTCACTTCCCTGTAATATTTGATCAAATCTGGAGCATTGTTTGTTGAAAATCAGCTTTATTGTTCCAGTAGGACCATTTCTCTGTTTTGCTACTATAATCTGTATTGGAACAAGATAATTGTCCATTACTTCTTCGATTTCTTCCTCCTCTTCAGAGCCTTCTGTTTTCTTTTTTCTTGTACTTTCCATATGAAGAAAAATCACTACATCTGCATCCTGTTCAATAGAACCAGATTCCCTTAAATCAGATAATTTGGGGGGACGTTCAAGTTTCTCTGTTTCCCTGCTAAGCTGTGACAGGGCAACAATCGGGATATTAAGCTCTTTTGACAGACCCTTTAAAGCTCTTGTCATTTCTCCTATTTCCTGATATCTTGCTTTGTCACCTTTGGGATTGGAAGGAGTCAATAGCTGAAGATAATCAACTATTAGTAATTTAACATTTTTTTCGGCTTTAAGAATTCTTGCCTTGCTTTTCATTTCAAGAAGCGTCAAATCGAAAGTATCATCAATGAAAACAGGTGTTTTCACAAGTTCATTGACTGCACCATGAACGATCTCCAGTTTTTCATGATGAACTTCACCTCTCTGAAGATCGAAAATACTCACTCTTGAATGAGCAGAAAGCAATCTTTTTAGCAGTTGCTGTGATGACATTTCAAGAGAGAAGACACCAACAGGATGATTAATAAGACTTGCATTCAAAGCAATATTCAAAGCAAAAGCTGTTTTCCCACCTCCAGGTCTTGCTCCTATTACTATAAGGTTTGCATTCTGCAATCCCCCAAGCAGGTTATCCAGTCCATTGAATCCTGTCGGAATACCACTTAACTTGTGTTCAGAAAAGGTGTGTCTTTCTATATCTTCAAGAGTTGGACCTATAAGTTTCTCTATTGGTACAAAACCTGTCCTGAATCTTCTTTCAGCTAATCCGAATATGTTTTTTTCAGCTTCCTCAAGAAGCTCCTCTACTGGAACTTCTTGATTCAGTGCCTTTTTCATAACCTCACTTGAATCATGTATAAGGTTTCTGTATAATTCCTTTTCTTCGGCAATTTGTATATAATCTCTTAAATTGGAAGAAGTTACAGGCATATTGGAAATTTCTGTCAGATACTCCAATCCTCCAGTTTTATCAAGTATATTCTTGTCCTGAAGAGCCTGTCCTACAGTAATAATATCAACTTCTATCCCCTTGTCATGAAGCTCTGATGCTACTTCAAATATTTCCTTATGAGCAGAAAAGTAAAAACTCTTTTGAGTGAGTTTCTCCAAAACCTTGCTTATCGCTTCCCTGTCAAGAAGCATTGCTCCCAGTATAGCTTTCTCGGCATCCAGGCTATTTGGTTCTAACTGTTTTCTTGTTTGTTCAGCCATTACTTGAAAAATCCCTCTGGCAGATTCACCAGTCTCTTGATCCTCATTCTTTCACAGTTTATTATGTTAGAAATATCATTTACAGCAGATTCAAGATCATCATTAATAATCCAGTAATCATATAAAGGAAAATACTTGAACTCGTCTTTGAATTCAGAGAATCTCTTCGAAATCTCTTTTTCATCTTCCCTCATTCTGTTTTCAAGCCTTTTCTTCAGTTCAAGAAGGGTAGGGGGAAGCAAGTATATGAGCAAGGAACGAGGCCCCAGGATTCTCTTGAAATTCAAAGCCCCTTCAAAATCTATATCAAGAATTACATCCTTTCCTTTTTCAAAAAAGCATTCAAGTGTCTCCCTTGCAGTGCCATAATAATTCCCGTATACATAAGTATATTCAAGCAAAGCTCTTGACGCAATAAGATATTCGAATTTATCTTCATCTACAAAAAAATAGTGAAGTCCTTCAATCTCGCCTGCTTTGCATTTTCTTGTTGTAAAGCTTATTGAAAGAGCTAGATTGTCATCCATTTCCAGAAGCCTTCTTGATATAGTTGTCTTGCCTACTCCTGAAGGTCCGCTCAGAACTATACAAAAATGTTCATAATCCATAAATGCCTATCTTTTATTTTCAGATAAGTTTGTCAAGGCAGGCATTCTATACTACCTATATATTTTGATATTTCCTGGTATTTTTGTTTTCAGTAAAGACTCATCTAGTTTCTTTGCCTCAAGTTTATCTATCTTTATCTCTGCAATAATTTGTTCAGCAGGAAATTCTATCCTGAATGACCTGGGAATGAAGAAATCAACCTTTTCCAGAACACCTTTGAATTTGAGCAGATAAACCAGCTTGTTTTTTGTTTTCTTGGATAGTAGTGATGGAAAACCGTTTCTTATATCCATTGTATAAACATCTTCATTGATTTTCCAGCTGATATTATCTTTCATTATTGTAATGTTTTCTGCATTTTTATCTATTATACATCCTGATACCAGTAATTTAATATCATATTCGTTTACTGGCAAACCTGAAATCTTTCTTATCAATTGCTCTTTTACAGGAATAATGAAGCAGGATTTATCAAAAGGCATATATAATAATAATGAATCTATTTTAATAACAGATTTGGCAAGCAGTGTTCCAGTCAATGATTCTATGAAGTCTAATCTCACTCCCTTTTTTTCTATGTAAACAAGATTATAACTTGCACCATATGTGTTCTTCTTTATTCTATAGGTAATATTCCCTTCAGCAGAAAATGATTTCCATGGCTTGAAGGTTTCAATATAGTTTCTGTCTAAACTAATATTACCTGTTTTTGTGCATGATACAAATACCAGCACTAAGAATATGAAGATTGGATTAGATAATTTCAACTTATATAATATATAGACGGTGATTTTTTTTATTTTTCTCATGGCAGTACGTAAAATGGCTTTAGGCAATTTGTCAATAGATTCTTAAAAATAATTCAGAAAATAGTTGACATTAAAGCTTAATTTTTTTCCCTTATCCGACAGAGTTTAATTCAGAAAGGCAAACTATATTGCCTGGAATATTTGTGGAAAAAATGAATATTATAGAATTAGGAGGTGTTGCCTGAACCTGACATTATTATGGTGTTTAACTCAGGTAGAAAGGGGAGATTATGAATTTTAGAAAGTCCTTATTGATAGTTTTTGGACTTACGATTTTTGTAACTGGCTTGCTTTTTGCCAGTAGTGAAGGTAAAATAACTGGTGTTGTAACTGATAGCAGTGGACCTGTTGCCGGTGCTTATGTTTCTGTTAAATCAGGTGAATATGAGGATGCAGCAATAACCGGTCCAAATGGACGTTTTTCTATAGTTGGTGTTCCTGTTGGAGTTTATACTGTAACAGCAACAGCACCACAAAGAACTAAATCATCACAAAGTGGAGTTCAGGTTTCAGCAGACCGTACTGTCACAGTCAATTTTACATTGAGAAGTGCAGGGTCCGGTTCTGCAATTCATGAAATTGTTGTCTATAAACCCAAGATGGTTGTAAAAGACAGGACAGAAACAGTAAGACAAGTTCGTGATGAAGATATAAAAGACCAGCCTATGGTAACAGATCTTGCTGATGTTGTTTCCAAACAAGCAGGAGCGACAACTCAGGGAGGAGAGCTTCGCTTGCGTGGTGGCCGTGCAGGAGAAATTACTTATCTGATTGATGGAATGTCCGTCAAGGATCCATTACAGACAACAGGAGGAACAAATCTTGAATTGGGTACAAACTCAATCAATGAAGTCTCTGTTTCTTCAGGTGGATTCGGTGCTGAGTATGGAAATGCACAATCTGGTATAGTGAATGTTGTCACCAAGACAGGTGGAGACAGAAATCATGGAGAGATTTCATTCCAGACAGATGATTTCGGTTTTGGTGGACAGGATATGTACAATGGACATAATTATTACAATTCAGACAGAATTGAGATATCTGATGGAGGACCATTCCCATTTTTAAGTGCATGGATGAAGAAGATTGGCATTGCAGATCGTTTCACTTATTTCGCTAGTTTCACCGGAGAATGGAATGATGGTCGTTTATGGACAATGTATCCATATCCAAGAAACAGATATAAAATAGGTCCTTTCACAGTTGGTGACAGGGCAAACAATACAACTTCTGGTAATGCGAAATTACTCTGGAAATTCACTCCAAAACATACATTAACTCTTGGTTACCGCAAATCATTTAACTCATATAGACCAACAAGCCAGGGTGCTGGTTATTTATGGACACAGCACTATGAACCAGGAGATTCACTGCCAAATGGTAGATATGCAAGCGAGGAATACTGGGCTGCACTTCATACCTATACAGGCAGACGCTGGAGTGATCAGCAGACTATTAACTGGACACATAGCCTGGCTAGTGGTTCTGCTTATTATAATGTAATTCTGGGTCGTTTCAATACAAAATTCATCTATGATGTCGATGGAAAAATACCTCCAGAATATATACTGCCCGATCAGGGAAGCAGAGCATTCTCATCAGTTGAAGGTTTTGAATGTTCCGGAGACAATGAATTATGGCTGAAAACTATCTCAACGACTTATTCAGCAAGATGGGATTTAACTAAGGAATTTACGAAAAGCAAGGGAAAATCTACAGATTCATGGTCTCATACAATGCGTACCGGTTTAGAAGGTAACTATTATGAGCTTGATTATAAATATGTAGACTTGATGCAATTTACCCCTGGAAGAGAAGTACCCGGTGAATGGCCGGAATACGGACAATACAGGGAATTCTATTTCCGTACTCCATGGGCAGGTGCATATTATCTTCAGGATAAAATGGAATATGAAGGCATGATTGTTAATGCAGGATTGCGTTTTGATATTTATACTCCTGGAAAACAGCTTGCCAAAATGACAGAAACCAGTGGAGGACAGGAAGTTCCAGTACTGGAAGACGAATATCAGTGGACGCTTTCTCCAAGAGTTGGTGTAAGCCACCCCATAACTGAAAATGACATCTTGCGTTTTGCGTATGGTCATTACACTGAAATTCCTGATTTCACACTTCTTTATAGAAGTCGCGATATAACAGGTTCAGTTCCATTGCTTGGAAATCCGAATCTGCGTCCCGAAAAGACCACTTCATATGAAGCAGGTCTTGAACATCAGTTCTCTGAAAACGTAATGATTGGATTGACAGGTTTTTACAAGGATATCAAGGACTTGATTGATACAGAAAAAGTTGTTGATCCTCCATTTACATATACTGAATATGTAAACAGGGACTTTGGTAGCGTTCGTGGTTTTGAGTTATCATTAAACAAACGTTACAGCAATTACGTGGCAGGATTTATTTCATACTCATTATCATGGGCAATGGGTAATAGTAGCGATAGCAGACAGGGTTATGACAATGCATACAATAATCTGCCTAATCCTGTAAAAGAGCAAGCTCTTGATTGGGATCAGCGTCATACAGTTAACTTGAATTTATCTCTTTCAGCACAAAAGGGGATGCGTCCTAAAGTCTTAGGTGTCAAATTCCCTGATTTATGGGGCATATCACTTTCATGGGAATATGGAAGTGGTTATCCTTATACTCCTAGCACATTTGCAACAGGCGAGAAATATCCTGAAGAGAATTCAAGAAGAATGCCATGGACTTCTATTGTAAATATGATGGTTTATAAAGGTGTTGCATTTCTTGGTATGAATTATCGTTTATTCCTTGAAGGTTATAACATCTTTGACCAGACTAATACTGCTGAAGTCAATGCAAATACTGGGAAAGCCTGGGATCCAACTGATGCATATCAGGAAGACTTCTTATGGAATAAGCTGCATCCAATGCGTTTCATGGGTCGTCGTCAATTACAGATAGGTATGAGCTTAGAATGGTAAAAGATAAACAAGTAGCCGTTGCATGTGCAGCGGCTTTATATACGGAGGTATTAAGACAATGAGGATGTGGAAACTGGTAACATGGATGCTTGTGCTATGCCTTTTCATGGTGTTTACATCTAATCTTTTGGCTGAGGATCCTAAGAAAGAAGCTACAACTGAAAAGAAAGAACAAAAGCAGGAAGAAAAAACGGCAGCAAAAACCAAAACCTTGAGAGACTTGTGGCAACAAGGTGGATTCTTCATGTGGGGTCTCTTGATTTGCTCTATTGTAGGTTTGATATTTTCGATTGAACGTTTTATTGTTTTGTTTGTAATGCTGGACATTGATCAAACTGCTTTTCGCAAGGAGATAAAAGATACATTGCTAGACAAATCGATAGAACTTGATGCTGCAGTAGATAAAGCTGGCAAGGTATGCGATAAATATCCCGGACCTGTTGCAGCAGTATTCAAGAGTGGTCTTTACAAGGCAACACTTCTTGGCCTGGATGCAGCAACAAAAGCAATGGAAACAAGAGCAGGAATTGAATTATCATTTCTTGAACGTGGCTTGGTAGCTCTTTCTTCTGTAGTCAATATTGCACCATTGATAGGATTTTTGGGAACAGTTTCTGGTATGATAAATGCCTTTGATGCAATAGCTCTTGCAGGTCAGGTAAAACCGCAGATTGTTGCATCAGGTATTTCAGAAGCATTGATTACAACAGCAGCAGGCTTGATGATAGCAATTCCTGTACAGGCAGTACAGAATTTGTGTCTATCTCGCATTGATAAATTTGTAGTAGCAATTGAAGAAGCAGCTTCTGATATGGAAGAAATACTGCTTGTTCGTGGTGCTGAAGAGGAAGAATAAGGTATAGGATAATAAAATGTTGATGAAAAACAGAGTTAAACGGGTGGCTGGAGATATACCTTTAGCCTCAACCTCAGATATAGCATTCCTGTTGCTTATATTCTTTTTGGCAACAACAGTTTTTGATATAGAAAGTGGCATCTTGCTTGACTTGCCACCATCTGAAACGCAAGAGAAAGCAGCAGTACTGGAAGACAGATCTGAAATGGCAGTACTGGATATAGTAATGACCGGATCAGATGCTGCAAATGATTTCAAAGTGAAAATGATTACTTTTGCATCTAAGGATGCCACTATACCAAACAAAAGAGTATTTCCTATAAAGGAAGTAGGAACAGAAGTGAAATTGTGGCTTGAAAGAAAGCCAAAATCTGTTTTCATGGTTAGAACCAAACCTGACGATCCATATGGTCCAATGGTAAAGGTTCTTGATCAACTGAAAATGGCAGGGATACAGAAATATGCTATTAGAATTCTTGATGAAGAAATCGAGTGAGGATATATGAGAATTGAAAAGAAGAAATCTGCAGGAAAAATTCCAACATCATCGATGGCAGATATAGCTTTCTTGCTATTGATATTTTTCATGACAACAACCATATTGAAGGATGAAGCAGGACTAGAAGTTGTTTATCCTGATACAGAACAAGGTACAAAAACGGAAAGAGAGAATACAGCAAGAATCTGGATGGCACCTTTAGCTGGAGCAAAGAAAACTGCATTGACTGTGATAAATGATGCTGAAATAAAAGATTATGAAGATGTATTAGGCATAATGCAGAAGAAAAGAGATAAAAATCCAGCTCTTTCTGTTGCAATGAATGTAGATGAAAAGACACCTTACAAAGATGTTAACAGTGTATTGGAAATGTTGCGCAAAGCACACACAAATCGTGTGTTTTTTATAAGTAATGCTAAAAAAGGTCCCGAATAGGAGGTGTTCTTATGAATGAGGAAATGAATGCAAATCAAAAACTGAAGAAAAGAAGAAACAGGATTGCTCTTCTTGCCGCTTTAGTTTCAATCTCAATTCATGGAATTGCTTGGGTTTTATGGCCTCCAATGGAAACCAGACCATATATTCCAATGCAGAGAAAAAGTATCTCAATAGAGAATGTGAAAACTGAGGATTATAATATCCCGCCTCCACCTGAGGAGGAAAAAATCGATGTCAAAGACATCCCTAAACAGAATGTTGAGCTTAAGGTAACAGGAGATGGTCCGAAGATTTCAGCAGATGATATCAGCGATCAGGGCTCTAAAAGCACTGTTGATCTGAACAAAGGTGATGACAAGAAAGACGCAAAACCACCTGTGCAGAAACCTAAGCTTGTACCACCTTCTGAAGGACAAGCAAGAATATTGAACAAGGTGAAACCCAGATACCCAGCTGCAGCAGCAGCAAGAGGATTTGAAGGGCAGACTGTTATATTGATAACAGTTGGAGGCGACGGAAAGGTTGACAAAGTACAGATTATAAAACCAAGTGGTGACAATGAATGTGATCAGGCTGCAATTACTGCCATAAAGGCATCCACTTTCAGGCCATATACATTTGGTGGGAAGCCATATCCATTTCAGTTCACCTATATAGTTGATTGGAAGTTGATAAAATAATTAAAATATATGAAGGGAGGGAGTTTGTTAAACTTATTTAATAGTAAAAGGCAAAATGGAGGTGTAAATATGACTTATAAATTGATTGGAGTAATTGTTTTAATAACAATTCTCCTAACATTACCTTTGTCCGCTAGAAACGCACCATATACTACAGGAAAAGGAATTTTCAGCTGGAAGTTTAATAATAGAGTTGGGGGAGATGCCCCTACGACTGATTATCAATATCATGATGTTGGTAATATCTGGCTTACTGTAACAAACTGGGGATTTGTTGGAAATCCTGACAAGAACTCGATGCCTTATTATCCATCATGCGAATACCCAGCAAATTCAGATCTTGAGTATTTGTTTCAAAGTGGATTATGGATTGGCTCTATTGTAAAAGAAGCCGCAAGCAAACGCGAAACTTTGGTTTCAACTGGATTAGATGGATGGTTGAACTCATCTAATTCAGATTACCAGGAATTTTATCCAGGTACAGATCCTGGTGACACAATCAAGATAAAATCAACAAGACAGTCATCAGAGTTTTATGATTCAACTGCAATATCAGAACAGGACTTTATAGCAGAATACTTTGATGATCAGGATATCTCTGGTGCAGAACATCAGCCCCAGGGCGTAAAGGTTATCCAGTCATCTTATGCATGGTCATACTCATTTAATGATGACTTTGTTCTGGTTCACTTCGAAATAATGAATGAAGGTTTCCAGGATGGTAGTTCATTTGTTTTGACAAAGGGATGGCTTGGATTATATGTTGATGCAGATACAGGACCGAACTGGAATACGAACTATAATGGTCCGGCACAAGATGACGTAGCTGGTTTCTGGCAGGAAGAATATAACGATGCTTACGGAAACAAGAAAGTGCTTAAGTTAGGCTTAATCCAGGATGCTGATCCAGGTGGTGGAGCAAATGATCCCAACTGGCCAAAAGGCTACTGGGAGTATACAGGAGAATCTCAATACAATGATGGATGGCACACCACAACTTTAATCTCGGCATTCGTTGTTGGCAATCCTTTGGAAGAAAAGAACAAGGGAAACGGAACAGTAGGCCTCAAAGGCGATTCGCTTGTAACTTGCTGGAACTGGTGGATATCTGATTCTTCTGGTGCTGCCAATAATGATGAATCACCAATGGGTGATGGAGAGAAATATAGAAGACTATCCAATGGACAGAATGACTTTTTTGATGAAGGTTCCAAGACAGAAGAAGGAAAAGAGAAATGGAGTAATGAAAAACAGATGGTACCAGATGACACCAGATTTCTTATTTCCTACGGAGAATTTAATGACATCAAAAAGGGAGATAAACTTGCCATTACAGTTGCTGTTATTTGCGGCTTGAACAGATTACATCTTGTTGAAAACGCAAAATGGGCAAAAGATATTTATGATAATAATTATATAGGTCCTCAACCTCCTAAGGCACCAGGACTTGCATTAAATGGTGGCAACAAAAAGGTGGAAATTTTCTGGGATAATTCTTCGGAATCATCAAAAGACCCTATTACGAATATAGCTGACTTCAAGGGATATAGAGTCTGGCGCTCAAGAACAGGCTTGCTAACCGATTTCCAGCTACTGGCAACCTATCAGATGGAAATGAACACAGAATATACTTACCAGAACAAGAAGAATAAAGGAAAATGGGGAACCAACAAACCACCAATGAAAGATGGCAAATATTATCTGGTTGATCAGCCAGTGCTTAATGGTTTCCAGTATTATTACTCAGTAACTGCATATGATTGGGGTTATGGAGATGAAAATCTGGGAGAAAACCAGTCAGTTGATCCATTAGAATGTTCAGTAACAGAGAACGCGACAGCTGTTGTCCCTGGTAATGAACATACCACAGCAATTGAAGATGTATATGTGTTCCCAAATCCGTACAGAGCTGATCTGAAATATAGAAATGACGGATTTGAAGCAGAATACACAGAATATGGAAGAAGAGTTGTTTTCTGCAATCTTCCAAAGAAATGCATAATACGCATCTTTACTCTCTCAGGAGAGTTGATAAGAAAAATCAAGCATGATGAAGTATTGGCAAAGAATACTGTTGCTCAATGGGATCTAATGAATATGAATAAAATTGCAGTTTCATCAGGCATTTATTTGTGGGCAGTTGAGTCGTTGTCAAGTGATACACCCGGCAAAAAAGTCGGCAAAATTGTCATTATTAGATAGGAAGGAGGAGAGGACATGAAGAAAGTAATGTTAAGTATTATTGTTCTCCTACTAATTCCTGCAGTTGTATTTGGATTTAGCAAATCGGGACAACAAGCCATGCAATTTTTGGAAATAGGAATGGGAGCCAGAGCAACAGCAATGGGTTGCGCTTATGTAGCTTCTGCTGATGATGCAATTTCCTTATATTGGAATCCTGCCGGGATCGCAGAACTTCATGAAAAAGAGAAAAAATTCTCTTTTACAGCAACGCATTTGAAATATTTTGCAGATATTAATTATGATTTCATAGGTGCAATTTACGATGTAAAAAATATAGGTGTTTTCGGCATAAGCGCTTCAATGCTTTATATGCCTGAAATGGACAGAAGAACAGTATTCCATTCTGAAGGTGACGGTACAAAGTTCAAGGCTACTGATATGATGGTTGGTCTTTCATATGCCCGTCATTTGACAGATAAGTTTGCTGTAGGATTGACATTCAAATATGTCGCTGAATATCTTGATGATGTTAGCGGCCAGTCATGGACAGCAGATCTTGGCACAACCTATAAGGTAGGATTCAAGGATATCAGGATTGGAATGGCAATCAAGGATTTCGGAGCAAATGTCAACTATCTTGATAAAGAGGAGTTTTCAGATGCTTATTCCGCAGCAATGCCAATCACATTCCGCCTTGGTATAATGAAGGAATGGAACTTGCCAAAGGAATCATTAAGGGACAAAACTCCTCATAATGATTTCGAGGTTTTGACTGCATTAGAACTGCTTCATCCAGCTGACAGTCATGAACAATACATGCTCGGGACTGAATTCAGATTCAAGAACATGTTCTTTGTAAGAGGAGGATATTGCCTTACTTCATCAACCTATGACGATGAAGATGAAAAGAAGGAAGACGAACAAGGCAGTACATCCGAATTTGGTGACAGCAGCGGAAGCAGAAATACAGACTATGATTTTTCAGCAGGTTTCGGTCTGATGTTTGACATGAGTGGAAAGATGGTAAAAGTAGATTATTCTTTCACTCACTTCAAATATCTTGCACCAGAACTTATGGATAATCCTCATAGAATTTCTATAGGATTTGAATTCTAGTCTGGATTTGAATTGAAAAAAAGAAACCCGGTCTGCAAGATCGGGTTTTTTTATTCCAGTTTCTTGTGAAATCTGGCAATGCTTAAAGAGAGTATAACTATCCCTATTACTATCAATGCAACTGTTTCATCCCAGAGTTCAGCTATTCCAGCGCCTTTAAGGAATAATCCCCTTATTATAACAAAAAAATATCTCAATGGGAAAAGGTAGGTAATATATTGTATTATATCAGGCATATTTTCAATTGGAAAAACAAAACCTGACAGGAAAACCATTGGAACCATGAAGAAGAATATAGCTGTTATCATTGCTTGTTGTTGATTCTTTGAAAAAGTTGATATGAGAAGACCAAGTCCAAGTGTTGTCATAAGGAAGATACAGCAAAGCAGCAAAAGCAAACTGAAGCTTCCTTTTAATGGTATGTCAAACCAGAATCTTGCTACGAATATCACAAGGATTACATCTATAAGTCCAATAACTGCAAAAGGCAGGAGTTTTCCAAGAATTATATGATAAGGTTTTATTGGGGTAACTATAAGCTGTTCCATTGTTCCTGATTCCTTTTCCTTAACA
Source organism: Candidatus Coatesiibacteriota bacterium (assembly GCA_016927185.1). Classification (GTDB taxonomy): domain Bacteria; phylum JAFGND01; class JAFGND01; order JAFGND01; family JAFGND01; genus JAFGND01. The sequence goes on along the minus strand of JAFGND010000003.1, from coordinate 10,660 downwards.
ATCGCAAGTGAAGTTAGAATCATGGTCATAACCATTAAAAGAAGGGCAAGTACTCCAGGGATCATGAAATCCTTGCTCTTGAGCTCAGGATTAAACCAGATTCTGAACTCAGGAGAGAATGTGAATCCTTTCTCCATAAAATTCTTCCCGGCATTTTTATATTCTGCTGATATTTTTCTTGAAAACCTTGTTATTATTATAGTTGCATAGCTTAAACCGATAGAAGCAGCATTTGAATCTGAACCATCGATAATCAGCTGCAGTTTTGCTTGCTTCTTTGAGAGGAGGTTATTGCTGAAACCAGATAGTATAATAATCGCAATAGAAGCGTTATTATTGTTTAAATGTTTATCAACATCATTCAATTTATCAGTATATCCGATGCAGTCAAAATAACCGGAACTGAAAAATTCGGATAAAAGAGCTCTGCTTTTCTCGCTTTTATCCATATCACAAACAATTGTCTGAATGGATTTTACATCAAGATTTACTGCATATGCAAGTATCAAAAGCTGGAATACAGGGGCGAAAAAACTCAACAAGAACATTCTTTTGTCTCTTTTGAATTGTATGAATTCTTTCCTCATAAGGTTCAGTATAGTTTTCATATTCCTTTTTTCTGCTGGCTTGAAAGCCTTAATGTACTTAAAATTATCATGAAAGAAGCATAACCACAAAGGAATAATATCTGCTCTGAAAATGCCTCAAGTCCTACCCCCTTAAGAATAATACTTCTCAATGTTATAATGAAATACTTTGCAGGTATAAAATAGGTTATAATTTGTATTATCAATGGCATGTTTCTTATGGGGAAAACAAAACCTGAAAGTATGAAAGTTGGCAGCATTGTAGAGATGACTGCAATCATGAAAGCTACTTGCTGCGATGATGAGAATGTGGATATAAGAAGCCCCTGCCCAAGGCAACCTGTAAGAAACAACATTGAAACAAGCAGCAATAAAAGATAGCTCCCTTTTATTGATATGTCAAATAGCAAGTAACCTGATGTCAATATGAGGCTTGTTGAAACAAGTGCGATGAAAACATAAGGAATTGTCTTACCAACTATCAGTTCCCATGGTCTGACTGGTGATACTATGATCTGCTCCATTGAACCACGCTCTTTTTCACGGACTATTGACAAAGATGTTGATATGACTGCAGTTATTGCAAGAATGAAAGCAATCAAGCCAGGGAACAGGAAATTCACACTTTTCAGCTCAGGATTGTACCATACCCTTGGTTCATAATCAATTGTCTGACTGCTATTTATATCAATAGTCCTTGATATTATCTTGTTTTGAAAACCTGCAAACATAGCATTTATATAACCTATTGCATTTGATGCAGTTGTAGAATTGCAACCATCAATCAGAACCTGAACAGAAGTATCTGTTCTAGACAAGATTTTCTGGGAGAAACCTTTGCTTATTATTATAACTACCTTGGCTTTTTCTGTCTGGAGTAGTTTATCTGCTTCTTTTTCATTCTTCAGAAGATGCATGAATGTGAAATACTCATTGTTAATGATGTATCTTATGAATTCCTTGCTTTTTTCGCTTTTGTCATTATCACAAATGGCAACAGGGATGTTTTTGACATCAAAGTTGAGAGCATATCCAAACATTACAAGCATGAATGCAGGCAGGAAGAAAAGAAGACCAAGTGATCTCTTGTCTCTTGAAATCTGCCTGATTTCTTTCTTCAAGACTGCCAGTATTCTATGATGCATGACTATTTTTTTCCTCTACAAGGTGAATAAATACGTCTTCTAATGAAGGCATTATCTTTCTGATATTGATTATTTCAATATTGCTTGACTGACATAGCTTATAAATTCTTTCCTTGGCTTTTTCTTCATCATCTATACTTATATGTATATGTCTTCCGAATATCGAAACATCGGATATCCAATCCTGTCTTTGCAATAATTCCATTGCTTCTACAATCTTGTTGCTTTCTATATCAAGAATTGTATTCCTTATTGAATTTTGCTTCAGATGTTTTGGCGTCCCTTGTGCGATCAGTTTGCCAGAGTGCATAAGCATAATCCTGTTGCAGTATTCTGCTTCTTCAAGAAAGTGGGTAGTGACAAGAACTGTTGTTCCATCTTCTACAAGATTATTTATAAGTTCCCAGAAATTTCTCCTTGAAATTGGGTCAACTCCACTTGTAGGTTCATCAAGGAAGATTATTTCAGGTTTGTGTATTATAGAGCAACCAAGAGCAAGTCTTTGTTTCAATCCACCAGAGAGCTCTTCTGCTTTTGCCTTTTCCCTGCCATTGAGTTTTATGGTAGCTAATACCTGAGATATTCTCTTGCTTATCTCTTCTTTTTCAAGACCATAAGTCCTTCCATAAAAATGCAAATTCTCTTCCACAGTGAGATCCGTATAAAGTGAGAATTTCTGAGACATATAACCGATTATTCCTTTAACAGTATCAGGCTTTCTCCCTACATCGTATCCTCCAACGATAACTTCGCCCTTGTCTATACTGAGCACACCTATAAGCATTCTAATGGTCGTTGATTTTCCAGCTCCGTTAGCTCCCAGAAATCCGAATATTTCACCTTTCATGACATCGAAACTGATGTCATCAACAGCAATAAAACTTCCGAATTTCTTTGAAAGATTTCTTACTGTAATTGCACTTTCATTGTTCATTGTTTTTTGTTGTCAGGAGGTGTATGAAAATATTCTCGAGAGATGGTGATATCTCATTGATTTCAATAATATTAATCTTATTTTCTTGAAGATTTTCCCTTATTTTTCCTGAAGCATTTTCGTTATCTGGTGATACTGCTACATTAAGCCTGTCTCCGAAAGCTTGTATCTCAGTAACAAATGGCTTAGATTTTAGTATATTGAAAGCACTTCTGATTTCAGAACAGATCACCTCATAAATTCTTGATTCAATCAAAAACTTGAGTTTTTCAAGTGAATCAAGAGCCATTATTCTACCATTATCAAGAAGTGCAATCCTGTTGCAGCGTTCTGCTTCATCAAGATATGGGGTTGTTACTACTATAGTCATTCCTGTTTTCAGAAGCTCCTGCAGGATTTTCCAGAAATCCCTTCTTGAGACCGGATCAACTCCTGTTGTTGGCTCATCAAGAAGCAGAACTTCAGGCGTATGTATAAGTGTGCATATGAGAGCAAGCTTTTGTTTCATTCCTCCAGAAAGATTTTCTGCAAATCTTTTCCTGAATTCAGTGAGTTTTGTAAAATCAAGTAGCTTGTTTTTTCTTTCTTCAAACATCTTTATATTGTTTATCTCTGCAAAGAATTCTATGTTCTCATCAACAGTCAGATCACCATAGAGGCTGAAATGTTGTGACAAGTATCCGATTCTTTTTTTTATTTTTTTTTGATTGGATGAAATATCAAGTCCAAAAATGCTTCCTTTTCCCTCATCAAAAGGCAAAAGGCAACTCAATATTTTGATTATTGTGCTCTTTCCTGCTCCATCTGGACCTACTATTCCAAACATTTCTCCCTTTTTTATATCGAATGAGATACTGTTTACCGCAATCAGGTTTTCATATTTTTTTGAAAGCCTTGTGACTTCTATAATCTTTTCTGTCATTTGCTTTTTGTGTTAATGTAAGCATCGGCTGGCATTCCTGGCTTAAGTATTTCTTCAGGATTAGGTACTTCTATTTTTACTGCAAAAACCAGTTTAATTCTCTCATCTTTTGTCTGAATTGTCTTAGGAGTGAATTCGGAAGTAGGTGAAATATAGATAATTTTTCCCTTGAAATCCTTACCTGGATGGCTGTCAACTCTTATGATTGCTTCCTTGCCAAGATTCAGCTTTCCCAGTTCACTTTCTGAAACATAAATCGTCAGTTTTACTGTATCAATTCTGGCAATTGTTGCAATCACCATTCCTTCAGAAACCAGCTCTCCTTTTTCATAAGGCTTATTCGTAATTATTCCATTAATGGGAGCTTTTATCTTGCTGTCATTTATCAGTTTCTTAAGGAGATTGACTTCGCTTTCCAGCTGTTTTACATTTGCCTGGGCTGCCTGTATTTCCTCTTTGCGAGAACCTCTCTTCAGTTTCTTCACAAGGTGATTTGCTCCATTAAATTGAGCCATGGCAACATGATAGTGTGTTTCTGCATCCTGAAGCTGCTTCAAACTCGCACTGTTGGATTCATAAAGATATCTTGCTCTCTGAAAATCCCTCAAAGCTTGTGATACCTGAGCCTGAGCCTGATTTGCTGATTCTCTTGCCTGATTGATATCTTCTATCCTAACTCCTTTCAGGATAAGTCTTAATTGTGATTTTGCAAGTTCAACTCCAGCTTCTGCTTTACCAAGCCTTATTTCATTATATGAACAATCTATAGCGGCAAGAGTATCTCCGCATCTAACCTTGCTTCCTTCATTGAAATACAGATCCTTTATCTCTCCTGATGATTTTGAAGCAATCTTTACTTCAACAACCTCGAAATTTCCTGAAGCGATTATCTGCTCCTTGTTATCTTTGTAACTACAACCCGCAAATATGATTATGATAGCAAGGCAAGTAAATTTCATGTATTGATTTATTTTCATGTATCCCTTTTGAATAATTGCTTTTTCTTGAATTTTCTTCTGGCATTATCTGTCAGAATCCCTTCAAACAGTATTGTATAAATACTCTCAAATATTTCCTGCATACTCATGGGGATTTCACTCAGAATTTGCGGATTCAGTATATATTGTGCGAAATTGAGAAATATCATTATAAGTAAATCACCGTTTATTTCATCCCTGATCGCTTTTCTCCTGTAGCATTCAAGAAGAAATTTCTCGAATACAGGAAAAATTCTTTTCTTTCTGTAATCAGAAATCAAATCCCATGCTTCTGGTGCACTCTTCATTATGTCCTTCATGTAAGGTTGTTTAACAGTAGAAAGCATTGAAGTCAAGTACTGAAGAGCATTGATAACTTTGTCTATTGGATCTAGTGATTTGTCATTTTCTAACTCAGTCAGCTTATCCTCAATTTCCCTGAAATTGCTTTCTATTGCTGCGTATAACAGAGCTTTCTTACTTGGGAAATATTTGTAGATAGTCTTTTTGCTAATGCCTAATTCCCCGATAATTTCATTAATAGTTACTTTGGAAAAGCCATAAGTGAAAAATTGCATCCTGGCTTCCAGGATTATTCTGCTTCTTGTGTCTGAATGCATCATGATATTCTGATTCTCTTTTTCAGATAGTGAGACTCTGGAAACCATTTCGTTTCCTTTAGTTTCCTTTAAATATATTTTGTCAAGATAAAAGAAGAATCATGAAGTCTAAAAAAGGGTCAGTATAATAACTCCGATTACTGCCATGACTAATCCTGTTACCCTTTTAGTGTTGATTTTTTCTTTAAGAAAAATAGCTGCAAATATGAATATGAAAACATTGCTTGTCTGATTGAGAAGAGAGGCAATTGATGCCTGGGTATACTTCATGCCTGAGATCCATGTCATCATTGCCAGATATGCACCAACAAAAGATCCTGAGATAGTATAAATGATGCCTTCCCGTATCTTCAATGAAGAAATTATCTCCTTCCTGTTACCCATGAACAATAATATGATAGAAAGAGCTATTAAGCCTCCCAGTAATCTGACTTCTGTAGCAAACAAAATGGGGATATTATTCAGAAGTGGTTTAATCATGACAATGCCAAGAGCATTTGAAGCATTTGATAGTGCACCCAAAATAATTCCTTTTACTATATGTCTTTGAACTGACTGATTCCCATTTTTCAATGAAGTGGCAGTAAAAATGGCAGAAATAATGAGTAATGCTGCAATTATCTGGAGGAATGTAAGTCTTTCATGTAGTAGCAGGATTGAAAACACAATTACAAAGGGACTGTAAAGGCAGATTACAATTGAAGAAAGTCCAGCTCCAAGATAGTTCAGGCTCTTGAAAAACAAGGTGTCTCCAATTGCAATTCCCATTACTCCGCTTATCATAAGCATTATATAGTCTCTCAGCGGAAGATTTATAAGCAGTTCCTCCTTCATGATTAGTATGGTGAATATGAAAAGAATGAATGAAAATGAATTCTTGAAGATATTGAGTGCAATTGGATGAACTTTTTCTCCACTTTTTTTGAAAAAAATAATTGCTATTGCCCAAAAAATTGCAGCAAGAAAAGATAAGTATTCACCTTTGTGATTCAGGATGTCGATTCCATTAAGCATTATAGATCCGTGTTTAGCGTAAAATCAGATTTTACTCACTAAACATAGACTTGATATTCTTGAAACTCTCTTCAAGGAATGAAAGCATTTCAAGAAGTGCAGGATCGAAATGTCCCTTATCATCGGAAATCATTTTCCAGGCCTTTTCATGAGTAAATGCTTTTCTGTATGGTCTGTCACTTGTTAATGCATCATAAACATCGGCAATAGCAACAAGTCTTGCAGATAGCGGAATTTCGCCTTCTTTCAATCCTTCAGGATATCCTTTTCCATCCCATCTTTCATGGTGATAAGCAGTAACATCTACAGCCATATCAAGAAAAGTGCTAAGTCCTATCTCAGATCTTGCCCTGTCAAAAGCTTCTGCACCGGCTTTTGCATGAGTATTTATTATTTTTCTTTCTGCATCAGTCAATGGTGTTGGCTTGAGCAAGATTTCTTCTTTTATAGTTACTTTCCCTATATCATATAAAGGAGCTACTTTATACAACATATCCATGAATTCATCATCCAAAGACAAGTCAAATTGATTATTTTCCTTATATTTGAGGGCAAGAACGCGCGTATACTCACGAATTCTGTTTGCATGTGCTGAATGATAGGATTCTCTGACTTCAGTAAGTTTCAATACAGAATAAAGAGAAGAATCAAGAACCTGTATTATCTTTTTTGCAGCTTTTGTTTCTGCACTTATTATACGTTTGTTTATTATCTTCAGTACCTTGATTCCTGCATCTCCAGACCACACAAGAAACTGATTGAAAGCAACTTTTGACATTATCGCAACAGTCACTTTTGTTCTTGCCTTTACAGTTGCTGTTCTTGGTGTGTCATATATCAATGCCATCTCCCCGAAAATCTCTCTCGCTTCAATGGAATGGATATAGTGAAGACGTTTCTTGCCTTGAATATAGACATCCACAAGTCCTTCAATTATATAATAGAAACAGTCTGCAACATCTCCCTGTCTGATTATCGTTTCCCCTGCTTCAAACTCGCGTATTTGGGCAACAGCGCACAAGGAGGCAATTTCACTTCTTGTAAGTCCTGAAAAGATCTCAGCTCCTTCTAGGGAACTTGCTATCTGTTTGATATTTAATTCAACGTCTTTCATATTTCCTTTCCCTCTTTAGCAAATTTCTCGGATTAACTATATGGTTGATCTTATAACTTCATTCAAATCAACAATACCTGATTTCAATTTCCTCAAAGCATCTACCCTGAGGGAAATCATTCCTTCTTTTTTTGCTGCCTGCATTAACTGTTCCTGAGTAGCATTTGAGTTTATCAGCTCACGTATTACATTATCTATGGTCATTATTTCAAATATTGCAGTTCTGCCTTTATATCCAGTATTATCACATAATTCACAACCTACTGCGCGCTTGAAAGTAGCATCCTTGATAACTGAATCAGGATTTATTCGCATTTCCCTGAATATCTCCTTGTCAATATTTGTTTCTTCAGAGCAATAAGGACAAAGTCTTCTCATAAGCCTTTGAGCAATAATCAAAGAAATAGAAGAAGAAATAAGATAATTTGGAACATCCATATCTCTTATTCTTATGATAGTTGCAGCAGTGTTATTAGTATGAAGAGTTGATAGCACAAGATGACCTGTCAGTGAAGCTTTGATTGCAATATCTATGGTTTCCTTGTCACGTATTTCTCCCACCATTACGATATCAGGATCCTGTCTCAAGAATGCCCTGAGTGCTTTTGCAAAATTATACCCAATATCCTCCCTGACATTAACCTGACATATTCCTTTTATATCATACTCAACAGGATCTTCAGCAGTTAGTATTTTTACATCAGATTTATTTAGGTAATCTATAGCACTATATAATGTAACGGTTTTTCCTGATCCGGTAGGTCCTGTTACAAGTATCATTCCATTTGGCTTGCCAAGAGCTTTCTTGAAATCATCAAGAGGTTTCCCTTCAATACCAATATTATCAATATTGATATCCATGGCTGATTTGTCTGCTATTCTTACGACAACACTTTCTCCATATCTTATAGGCAAGGTGCTTATTCTGAGATCTACCTTTTTGCCTCCAACATTCACTCCAACATGACCATCCTGGGGAAGTCTTTTTTCAGTGATATCAAGATTGCTCATCAGTTTAATCTTGCTTACCATTCCAGCTGCATGGGTAGGATTAGGACACATTGCAATCTGAACTGTACCATCAATCCTGTATCTCACCCTCAGAAGCTTATCAAATGGTTCAATGTGGATATCTGATGCACCTCTCTTCACTGCTTCTTTTATTATGGAATTCACGAGACTTACAACAGGTGAATCCTGGGCATCACTGGTCGCTGTTTCAAGGTCCACCACAGCATCTTCAGTTTTTTCAACTTCTACTGCAACGCCATCATCTTGAAAAACATCCTCAAATCCTTTTGTGAATATTGGTTGCTTTTCAGAGCCGAAGAGCTTGTCAAGCACACGCTTAATAGATGCTTCTGATGCGACATAAGGAATAATATCAAGGTCTGTGATAAATCGGATATCATCAAGGATATTGATGTCAACCGGATTAGCCATCACTACATGAAGAGCCTTGGTTTCCCTTTTTATCGGTATCAGAAGGTATTTTTGGGCAACAAGTGAAGGCAGGAAGTTAATCAAATCATCTTCAAGTGCTGCGCTTTCCACATCAAATGCAGGAACATGGAAATAATCACTGAGAAAACTGGTTAAGTCTTTTTCAGAGATGTAACCAGCTTGAGTTAGAATAATGCCTATGCTGGTTTTTTTCTGTTCATGCAATGATTTTGTACTATTGATTTGTTCTTTGTTAAGCAGTTTTTCCTCTGCTAGTTTGTCCAGAATTTCGTTCCACATATTATTCATGAAAGTCTTCTCATCAAGGCAGTATTATCTTGTCAAGAAAAACTTGATATGACAGAAGAAATTTTTAATTCATTTAATCAAGGATGTAGGTTTTCAAGGTCTTGATTTATTTTTACTGAATCATTATATTATAATATAAGGCTATTTTATTCTTGTAAAATTGTCAACAAATATAATACTGGTTCAACAATTGAGGAAGGAAAAATGATGTATGAAAAAAGGACTTTTATATTAATAAGAAGCTTCTTAATAAGGGCAGCAATAATCTTAATGATATTCAAATTTTCAACTATTGAAGCGAGGAAGAAAGAACCTGAAACTAAAAAAGGATATTACCAGATTAAACCTGGTGACAATCTAATTGATATTTCAAGAAAACTTGGAATACCATATTCCAATCTTGCCAAATATAATGGCAGCAATATAGATGGAAAACTAAAACCTGGAACAATGATTCAATATGTGAAGGAGGAAGGAAAGAAGAAGGTAGTATTTCTTGGTTCTCTGAGAAATGGTGTTCAGCTGACTGAGGGAACAGGATACGTTATAAGAGACAAGAATCGTTCCTGGGGAACATCATGGACAATAGATCTTATCAAAAAGAACAATGCGGAATTCCATAAACTTCATCCTGAAGCAAATCCGCAGCTTATTTGTGATATTTCTTACAGGCGTGGTGGAATTATGAGAGGTCATATCACTCATCAACAAGGATTTGATTATGATGCAACTATTTACAGAAAAGGTAATCCAAAGTATGACAGGCTTGTGAAAACAACTCCTGAAACCATTGATGCAAGATTATGTTTAGATTTTATTAATATTCTGGTAAGTACCAAGAGAGTGAAATTCATTCTTCTTGATTATTCACTGCAGAAACCGCTTTATGAACTTGCCAAACAAGATGGATGGCCTGAAAAGAAACTTGCAAGAGTTTTCCAGTATCCCAAGAGTAAAAAATCAACAAGATCCTCTATTGTAAGACATAGAGTTGGTCATGCTGATCATTTTCATATCAGGTATTCAGAATTTCCTGTTGATGACAAGAAATTTTCTGGAATAGAAAAGGAAATCGAAGATGAGCAGGATGTTGAAGGTGAAACAGAAGATGAAGAACCTGATGAAAACCAGGAAGATTTAAGCAAGCAAACTATGAAATATTACAATGATAGTGAAGTTGCCTTGAAAGCATCCCCCTTCATTCCAGAGGATTTCTTCAAGAAGCTGATGGAAGTATTTGTGAAGCACAGTACTTAGAAGAATCGTATTATCTCTTGCTTGTTTTTTATAATCTGCTATATCAGCCCCAGTATTCTGCAAGTATTTTTAGCTTGTTTTCAGACTTTCATATACAAACGATTTGAAGAGTGATACCCAAATAAGGTATTTCTATAAGTGCTTTACAAGTAATGATTTATCTGGCTGCTGCTGAAAAATTCATGAAATACATTTCCTCCTTCTCCTTGGGGGAAAGGATAGAGAATGACTGCTAGGAATAAACCTCACCCCTAGCCCCTCTCCTTGTAGGAGAGGGGAGTCTGGAAGACGGGGTGAGGTTAATATAATTTTCTTACCTTAATAATTATATGGAAAAC
>JAFGND010000030.1 GCA_016927185.1 Candidatus Coatesiibacteriota bacterium | reverse complement strand
GAATGAAATCAATGCTTTTAAGAAGATTAATATACTTTTCATTTATCATTACATCAATATCGCTCTCAGAAAAGTATGATTTAAGATTTTCAAGAAACGGGATCATTAATATTGTATCCCCTAAACCTCTCGATTTTATTACTAGTATCTTTCTGTTCTTTTTCTTATCATTCATTCTTCGCTTTTTTTCGAAGAAATAGGCTTTACTATATTTCAAAAGAGGATATATTGATGAAAAAACTGCCAAAATAAAACCATTTATTCCATCTAAAAATCCCATTTTAAGAAAGTACATTTTTATAAATAAAGCAGCAGGTCGCACAAATATATCTATCATTTTTGCTTGCTTGCCGTCATTGAGAACTTCCTTGGCAGAGATCGTAGTATAGATGTTTAGTTTTCTAATGTATTCTTCTACTGTAGGATACGTTAGATGAATAAGATCATTTTCAAGGAAAGCAGTTTTACCTTCTAATTGAATTTTCTCATGAATATTTTTATTACTGAATCTTCCTTTTTTCTTTTTGAAAAGTCTTAGTACCCATCCTGGATACCATCCTCCATGAAAAACTGGTTTCCCTAGAAAATAAGGCAGTCTTTTAATGTAGTAACCATCTATTCTTTCATTCTTTATTGCTATCTCTATTTCTTTTTTCAGATCATTTGTTACTCTTTCATCTGCATCAATAGAAAATACCCAATCCAGATTTGTATGAAGCAGAGCTTTATTTTTTGTTTTTCCAAAACCTTCCCATTTTTCAATAAAAACTTTATCTGTAAATTTTTTTGCAATTTCTATGCTTTTATCTGAACTTCCTGTATCAACAATTATCAATTCAGCTGCCCATAAAAGGTTCTCAAGACATTCTTGAAGATTCTCTTCTTCATTCTTGATTATCATGAAAACCGATACAGGAAGTTTACTCATTACTTGATCTGATTCAACGCATTTTCAAGTTGATTTATTTGTTTCTCATAATCACCTTTATCTCTTATTCTTGATAGACTTTCCTTTGCTTCCGCAAATCTTCCCTGCCTGTATAAAGAATAAGATAATCCCCCTAAAGAGCGAGCTTCTTCCAGCCCCATATTTATAATACTGGTGAAGCAGGCTTCAGCAGGTTTCCACAATTCACTTGCCAGAAAGTCTTCTGCTTGTATATACCAAGGCATTGCAATTATTTTAATTGCAATAAAATCTCTTTTTGTAAGCCTGGATTTGTCATATGTCCATTTCAGATATTTGGGATCCAAAAATCCAGGCAGAGTTTTCGAATTTATTGCCCATGTACATGAAGATGGATTTCTCTTGAAAGCACCAAAAATCTGCTTTTCATCAAGATCATAGCCAGGAGGAATTAAGGAATTAACATATGAACTCTGACTATAGTAAGAAATGATATCTCTTTGTATACCAACAAATTCTATTTGTATCATTCTTGCATCTTTTAGTGTATTGTTTTCAAATTTATTGAGCTCCTTTATAAAAGGATCCAGATGATTGCTATTTATTGGTTCAAGCAACTCAGCAAGATGGTTTATATACCATGTTCTTCTCATCAGCTCTATATCAATCCATATTACATCAGGTCGAATACTTTTAACTTCCTGATGGTATAGGGCAGGAGAGCAATAGTCCCAGTTATTTGTAAATAAATGTGTTTTATAAGGCAAGCCTTTGTTAATATTTATCTGTGTTTCATAAGCAATTTTATTAATTGGATAGGGTGATATAATTCTTACTATTGACAAGAAAAAGACTAAAACAAAAAGACTCATAATTGCTATTTTATTCTTTATTCTTTTATAAATAAATCCGACACCAAATATTGATAGTATGTTTATCAATGTGAAAGGAATGAGGTAATAACCTTCAATATCAGGAATGATATAATTCACAATATAAAAAACTGAGATAAGAAGGCAAATTATAAGAATTGAGAAAAGCTTTTTATCTTTCTTGAACAGAAAGTAAAAACCAATTATTGTAAGAAAAATATTTAAATAAGAGTGTTCACTAATAAGACTAAGAATGATTTTTTTCAGATTTGGTAAAATAATTGAAAAATCATTAAACATCCAAACTCTATATTGATATCCACTAATATGTCTATAGAAGTTTGTCATGTTGTCTGGTTTTCCCCAATTAAGAAATATATTAAACGTGCTTCTTATAGGAAGGAAAAGATAAATGGATATCCCAAGGGAAAAGAAGAAGACTATAAGGAACAGATGACTATAATTTCTGGATTTAATTTTACGAAATAACAAATATAGAAGAATAGGTATTACAATTGTAAATATCAACATATGATTTCCCAAACTGAGTCCAGCAGTATAAGATAGTAAAAATAGGAATTTCTTGTTTTCATAACTTTTTATCAGAAACAGGATTATAAGTATAGAAAGAAAAGCTGTTAGAGAATAAACCTCGTTCTGCCTTGATTGTTTAATGAGCTCATAGCCTGTTGAGAGTGAAAAAGCAAACATTATTGAATAAAGAACTTCTAATTTAGGGAATATAACGCGGATAAGCATATAGAAAACAAGAAAAGTCAAGACTGTAAAGATGATTGATAAAAAAACCTGAGCTTTAATTGGATCCATTATCCTGGATAATGGGGCTGTTATATTGATATAAAGAGGATATCCTGTAGGATGAGCTTGTACATATCTGTAAGCATCTACTGCCAATTCTCCTGAATCTACCCAGTCTACTATCCATTGGGCTTTAAGGAAAATGCTTAAAAATAGAGTAAATGACAGGATTGCTAGCAAGATGATTTCTGAATAGGTTTTATATATATTTCGTACGAAAGGAGAAGACATTTCAGTCTCTCTTTATTAAACCAATATTAATGAAAGTATATCTTAAGTTATATTTTTCCCAATGGATTGTTTTTTCATTGCAGTTTAAATCCTGGTCTCCAAGTAATTCAAAACCACTCCTCCTGGCTATTTGCAATAGATCTTCTATTTCATTTCTTGAAAAAATAACTGTTTTTGAATTATATACCTCTATCTTATCAGTATTGATTTTGTCATGCCAGTAGTCTGTACTTATAAAAAGGATTCCCCCTTTTTTTATGATTCTATTCATTTCCTTAAAAAAATCTTCATAATTTACACCATGTTCTATAACACTCAAACATGTGACTGCACTGAAATACTCATTTTCGAATCTTGTTTTAGTTATATCACCATGTTCATAAAGAATTCTGCCTTTCTTTATTCTTTCTTTAAAAACCAGGTTTATTCCATACAGGTTTTTATAACCATATAAGTATAAACAGATTAAAATGCTGCTATATATTTCTGATCCAGCATCCAGTATCCTTGAATTTTCATCAAATTTTTCGAGAATTAGGCTTAATGCTGATAAGGTGTCCCAGTTCTTGGGAAAGTCGTTATGAAATGGTAAACCTGAGTTGTTAATTAAATTTAACGCTTCTTGCCATTCATCCTTTGTTTTAAGAACACTATTATATTTCTTATATTCCAGCTTTTTGGAAGGCTTGTGAAAACCTTTCAATTTCAATACCAATTTAAAAATAGCATTTGATGAAAGGAGATTCCTTTTTATCTTTTTCATTTTACTTGAAAATTTCTCATTCATATCTCAAGGCTTCAATTGGATCCAGTTTGGCAGCTTTGTATGCTGGCCATGTTCCAAAAAATAATCCAACTCCTCCAGAAAATACTATACCTGCAATTACTGACCAGGGTGATACAGTTGCAGGTAATTTTACCAGATAGTTCACCAAATATGCTATTCCATAACCTAGCAGGACTCCAAAAATTCCTCCAACTGAAGTTAATGTTGCAGCTTCTACCATAAATTGAAATAAGATAGACCTGTTTTTTGCTCCTATTGCTTTTCTTACTCCTATTTCCATTGTTCTCTCAGTAACACTCATTAACATAATGTTCATAACACCAACACCCCCAACAATTAGTGCTATACTGCTTATAATAAGCATTACAAGGTAGAAGGCTGTAGAAATGTCACGGTATTGTGAAAGAATTCTTTCCTGAGTGACAATTGCAAAATTATCTGGTTCCCAGAACTTAAGTTTTCTTTTCCTTCTGATTAAAGATGTAACCTCATCTATTGCCTCAGTCATTTTTTCAGGATTTACTGCACTGCATGATATTTCCAGCTCAATTTCATCAGGGAACATTCTCTTATAAATCCCATAAGGAAGAAGTATAAAATCATCCTGACTTTGCCCCATGAATGTTCCTCTTGATTCTGTTACTCCAACTACTCTTAATTGTTGACCATTAACTGTTATCTGTTCATTTAAGGGATCTCTATCTGATAATAATTCTTTGGCTGTATCAGCACCAAGAATACAAGTTTGAGTTCCTAGTTTTATATCAAAAGGGGTGAATTCCCTGCCAATAGCAACTTTGGTTTCCTGGACAATGAAGTAATCTGTCCAGATACCTATGACTCTTGTTGATTCCATCCTTTTATTTTTATATCTTACAACAGTTCCAAATCTATGGTTTTCAGGAGATACTGCTGCAACTGAAGGGCATCCTTTCTTAATAGCTTCTGCATCTTCAATAGTAAAATCTGGTCGTGATCTGTCAAATCTTCCTCTTTTCCCACCAAGCCTTAGTGTTGGTTCCCATTTAGTAACAAAAAAAACATTAAGTCCAAAACTCTCTATTTGGGAAGTTATGCTTTTATCCATACCCGAGATAAGTGAAACCATAGCTATAATTGTTCCAACGCCTATAACGACCCCTAAGACAGTTAGAAAACTCCTTAGCTTATTCTTGAGTATTGAATCAAAGGCGATTCTCGCACCTTCTTTCAATCCATAAAGCAAAGATAAAATAATACTAATGTTCATATGATAATGCAATTATTGGGTCTAACTTTGATGCCTTCCATGCAGGATAAATACCAAAAAATAGTCCCACACTTGACGCAACAGCTACTCCTAAAAAAACTGTCCATGGTTTTACTGCAGAAGGAAGAGGGGAAAAATGTGCAACTGCCTGACTCAGCAAGTAACCAGCAATTACACCTGCTAAACCTCCAAATAGGCTTAGAAGGACAGATTCAATAAGAAACTGCATCAAGATATCTCCTCTTTTTGCACCAATTGCTTTTCTGATACCAATTTCCTTAGTCCTTTCTGTAACACTTACAAGCATTATATTCATGATCACAATGCCACCAACAACCAAACTTATGCTTGAAATACCAATGAGAACTATGAAAGCAATCCCGCTAAACTCCTCGAAGAAATTCATTACTGCTTCAGGTGAAATAAATGAGAAATCATCTTCCTTATTTGAAGGTATTTTTCTGACTCTTCTCAAGATTGATCTTGCTTCCTCTTGTGCTTCAAACATTCTGTCTGGATCTTTTATCTTTATGCCTATTGTCCATGAGCTTCTTCTATATAGTCCTGAATAATATACTAAATACGTCTTTAAAGGAATAACAACGAAATTATCCTGGCTGTTACCAAGAACTGATCCTGCTGTTTCAAAAACACCGATTATTTTATATTTCACCCCTCCTATATCAATAATTTTATCAATTGGATCTACGTCTTCGAATAAGGCTTTCTTGATATCAGATCCGATAACTACAATATGAGCTCTTCTTTGTTCTTCAAATTCCGTGAAAAATCTGCCATCTTCTACAGCAATTTCAGACACACTAAGATAATTTGCTGTAGCTCCTCTTACTGAGGTTGATGAAATATATAAGTCTTTATAAGTGATTCTTCTGGATCTTGATAACATTGCAGCTACAGCCTCTGCTTCCATCATCTGCTTGGATAATGCTTCGTATTCATTTATGGAAAGGTTTTTCCAGCGCATTCTCTTGAGCCAATCTTCCCTTCCTCTTACAATCCCGAATTTTTCTACAAAGAAAACTCCAGGTCCCATCACTGCAATTTTCTCAGCAACATAATCATTCATACCATTAACTATGCTAATAACCGCTATAACAGTAGATACTCCAATTATAATACCAAGTAAAGTAAGTCCTGAGCGCATTAGATTGCTGAATAGGGAGCGTATAGAAAGATTAACGCTATTAAACAATCTAAACAGGAACATTTTCAGGAACTTGTTTAGTGTCTGATAATATCACGCCATCTCTTAATCTTACAATCCTGTGACAGAACCTTGCAATATCTTCTTCATGAGTAACCATTATTATTGTATTTCCCAAATCATGAATATCTTTTATCAATTTCATTATTTCATAGCTAGTCTTGCTATCAAGATTTCCAGTAGGTTCATCTGCCAGGATTATGCTTGGCTTGTTTACCATTGCCCTTGCAATAGCAACTCTCTGCCTTTGACCACCTGAAAGCTGATTGGGTTTATGATCAGCTCTATCGGTTAATCCTACCTGATTAATGACCTCCATTACTCTATTACTTCTCTTGCCTGAGGACATTCCAGCATAAACAAGAGGTAGCTCAACATTTTCATATGCAGAGCTTTGGGAAAGAAGATTGAAATTCTGGAAAACAAAACCTATTTTTTGATTTCTTATTTCAGCTAGCTCATTTCCATCCATCTCTGCAATATTTCTTCCTTCAAAATCATATAAGCCTGAAGTTGGAACGTCAAGACAGCCTAATATATGCATTAACGTGCTTTTCCCTGAGCCAGAAGGTCCCATTATCGCAAGATATTCATTTTGATTTATCTCAAGATCTATTCCTCTTAGGGCATGAACTTCTTCATCTCCTAGTTGATATATTTTTGTGATTCCCTGAATCCTTATAATACTCACTTACTATTCTTCTTTCCTGGATGATTTACCACGATCTTTCTTTGAAGAATAGATAAATACATTATCCTTGTTTTTAATCTTTCTGAGAACCTTGAATGGGCCGGTAATTATAGTATCTCCTTCAGCCAGACCTTCTGTTACTTCCATATATATGTCACTTGATAAACCTGTCCTGATTGCCTTGCTAATTGCCTGATTTGCTTTATATAGATATATTATTGTTTTATATTTTTCTTGTTTGGCAAGTCTTTCTGTAGTTTTCTTTTCGGTAATGTCTCCTTCTTTTTTCTGTGAAGAATCATCTTTTTGTTTCTGAATATCCTCTTCATCTTTTTCTGCTGATTGCATAATTACTGCCTGAATGGGAACAGATATTACATTTTTTCTTGTTTCGGTAATGATATCAACTCCTGTTGACATACCGGGTTTAAGTCCTGGAATTTTTTCTAGTACTTCAACTTTCACTTCAAAATAAGACACTTCATCTCTTGTTGCACTTGTTGAAGTTCCAGCTGTTGTTCCTTTTGCAGTTCCTGTTTCAGCAATGCTGCTTACTATTCCGTTGAAAACTGTATCTGGAAGAGCATCAAGTTTGATCAAGGCAGATTGACCTACCTTGAGGTTTATTATATCATTTTCATTTATGTCAAGTACAACTTCTACTTTTTCCATTTTACTGATAATCATAATTATATCTTCGCTATAAACACCTTTGCACATTTCGCCTTCTTCTTTATTCAAAGCTGTTATTATCCCTGACATTGGTGCTACAATATCTGCTTCAGAAAGATTTCTTATAGCATCCTGGAGATTAGCTTTTGCTACTTCTACGCTGGAACCAGTTGTTTCTATTTCAGCTCTTGATTGATCGACAACTTGCTGAGATACCATTCCTCTTGCAAAAAGCTGATTGTTTCTGGAGTAATCCATCAATGATCTCCTGTATGAAGATTGAGCTGAATTAAGATTAGCTCTTGCCCTGCTGACAGCAGTTATATAAGGTTTTCTGTCTAGACTGACGAGTTTTTGTCCGGCTTCTACAATATCACCTTCTCTTACATACAACTTCTTTATCTGAGTATTAAGATTGGTTGAGATTTTTACTTGTGATACTGGATTTATTTTTCCTGTTCCGCTAACTGTAGAAGATAAATCTCTTTTCTTTACAGTTGCTATTATTACTTCTTCACCTTTTTTCTTGCTCTTTTGAATAGAATAAACAACCGACACTACAATTACCAGGACAATTATGATACTAATAAAAATCCATTTCTTCTTGCTTTTTTTTCTCATATTAACCTTTCAAGTTTCAAAATAATGTCGATAAAAAAATTGATACTGTCACTGGCACCAAACAAGCATGCTATTGTCAATATCAAAAGAAACATTTGATTATAAAATGACTTTCTTTTATTATCTTAGAAATCAATTATTGTTAAGACAGAAAAGCATTATTGTCTATATCTGAGATAACTTGACAAATTTTCATAAATAGTTATTTTTCTTAATGCATAGAATGGGGTTTTTATTTAAAAAAGAGAGATATGCTAAACAAGGTTTTTTTTGAAATGATTTACAAAGGATATAACAAGAAGAAATACCTTTACACCAAGCCGTATTCAATTGAAGAATCAATAAAAGCAGATGAATATCATGATCCCCTTGAGTTCCTTCATCAATATGATAAAAAAGAAGACATAGAAGTTGTAGGCTTGATAGCATCATCTCTTGCTTATGGACGGATGAAACAAATAATCAAGAGTGTAAGAAAACTACTATATGAAATAGAAGATTCACCATCAGAATTTTTAAAAAATTCTACAGATAAGATAATAATGGCAAAGAACAGGACTTTCAAGCACAGATTCACCTCAGGTAATGATATTGGAGAGTTCTTTATAAATATTAAGTCAATGTTAATGCATTATGGTAGTCTTGAAAACTGCTTTATGGATTCATATGAAAAAAAACATGGATGTATGGAAAATGCGCTGAGAGATTTTTCTCTAAAGTTTAATAAGGATTCCCAATGCAGGTTTCTTATTCCTTCACCATCAAGTCAGGGAGCATTCAAGAGACTTAATTTATTCTTGAGATGGATGGTGAGAAAAGATGAGGTGGATATTGGTTGCTGGACATGTATTCCAAAATCAGAGTTGCTGGTTCCCGTTGATACTCACATGCTTAGAATCTCCCAGAAATTGAAGATTACTTCAATTTGCCAACCCAATTTCAAGGCAGTTAAAGCCATAACAAACAAATTCAGGGAGATTTCACCTGAAGATCCAGTAAAATATGATTTTAGCCTTACTAGATTAGGTATAATAAAGGAACTTGATTTAAAGAATTTCCTTGCATTAGATGATAAGGAGATATATGTTTAATATGTTTCTGAATATTTCCATGGAATCTTGGAATGTCCTGACAGAAATGTCTCCTTATTTGCTTTTCGGATTTCTTGTAGCGGGAATACTATATGTTTTTATATCCCAGGAAAAAGTGGAAAAGCATTTGGGAGGGAAGGGTATTATTCCAATAATTTTAGCATCCCTATTAGGAGTTCCCTTACCTCTATGTTCATGTGGAGTGATACCTGTCTCTGCTTCCTTGAGAAAGAACGGTGCAAGCAAAGCTGCTACAACTTCATTTCTGCTTTCAACTCCACAAACTGGCATAGACAGCATTCTAGTTACTTATGGGATGCTCGGAGGACTATTTGCTGTTTACAGACCCTTGGTTGCTTTTTTAAGTGGAATATTTGGAGGATTGATAGTAAGGTTTTTTGATAAAAAGACTGATGATTTACCTATGCAAGTTGAGATTAACAATTGTTGTGAAAATGGTTCATGTAACATAGAAGCAAGAAAGAAGAATAACCTGCTTGAAGCTTTGAAATACGGTTTCATTGTACTTCCTGGGGATATAGGAAGAGCCATGCTTATTGGGATAATATTAGCTGGAATAATATCAACTATTGTACCTGATGATTATTTTTCCGGTCTTTTCAAGAATGATTTCCTTACAATGATTATAATGATGTTAGTAGGTATACCTGTTTATGTATGTGCAACAGCTTCAGTTCCAATAGCTGCTTCTCTAATAATAAAGGGAATTTCTCCTGGGGCAGCTCTTGTGTTCCTGATGACCGGACCTGCTACAAATGCTGCTGCAATAAGTACAATCTGGAAAATAATGGGTAAAAGGGTAGTAGTTATTTATCTAGCAAGTGTTGCTGCTTTTTCAATGATTGCTGGAACTATACTGAACTTATTTATTGAGTATAAAGGTGATTTAAGTTATAATCATATGAACCATAATTTCATGCTTCCTGATGTAGTAAAACAAGCATCAGCAGTTATTCTCCTATCAATATTAATTATAGGTTTCGTAAGAAGCAGATCATTTCTGAAGAAAAAGAAAAATGATATATCAGATATTGACAAATCAACTATTTTTTATATTAGTGGTATGAAATGCACTCATTGTGCTGCATCAATAAAAAAAGAAGTAGAAAAACAGAAAAATATAGTTTCAACAGATATTGACTTAAAGAACAATAAAGCTTATATTAAAGGAAGCAATATAGATATTGAATCTATAAAGCAAGGAATAGAGGATCTGGGATACAAAGTATACAAGGTAGAAGAAAGTATGAGTAATCAGATAATTAAAATCATAGTTCCAGATATGACATGTAATCATTGTGCAGAAAGTATAAGGAAATCAGTTGGTAAAATCAATGGAGTATCTTCATTAGAAGTGAATCTTTCAGATAAAGAAGTGGTAATAAAAGGAAATAATCTTGACAACGAAATACTGAAAAAAGCAATAGAGAATAGTGGATTTACAGTAAAGGGAATAGTGTTTTTTGAGAGCTAACATTATTATTTTTATGTTAGCAGGATTTAGAATGTCTTGATTAGATATAATTGTTTATTTAAAATAAAGGAGGAATAATGGCTTCAATAAAAGGTACAAAAACTGAACAGAATCTGCTGAAAGCTTTTGCCGGTGAATCACAAGCAAGAAACAGATATACTTATTTTGCCAGTGCTGCCAAAAAAGAAGGTTATGAGCAGATTTCAAGGATTTTTGAGGAAACAGCAAATCAGGAGAAAGAGCATGCCAAAAGATTCTTCAAGTTTCTTGAAGGAGGAGATGTAGTAATAACGGCAGATTTTCCTGCTGGTGTTATTGGATGCACTATTGATAATTTGAAAGCAGCTGCTGCTGGCGAGCATCATGAATACACAGTATTGTATCCTGAGTTCGCAAAAACAGCATTTGAAGAAGGTTTTGATGGAATAGCCAAGACATTCAATGCAATATCGGTTGCAGAAAAACATCATGAAAAGAGATATCTTGGTTTGCTTAAGAATATTCAGGAATCAAAGGTTTTCAAGAAGGATGCACCTATAAAATGGCGATGCCTTAATTGTGGGTATATTCATGAAGGTGATGCAGCACCTGAACTTTGCCCTGCCTGTTTACATCCACAAGCATATTTCGAGATACTTGCTGAGAACTGGTAATAATTTATTTGTTTTAATAATTTTATAAAAAAGGAGGAATATTATGGAAATGCCACTCATTGGTGATAAGTTTCCAGAAGTAAACGTTAAAACAACTTGCGGAGTTCTTGAATTACCAAAGCATTTCAAGGGAAAATGGTTTGTATTATTCAGCCATCCAGGTGATTTTACACCGGTATGTACAACTGAATTTGTTGCCTTCCAGAAAAGAGCAGATAAATTTGCGGAATTGAATTGTGAATTGATAGGCTTAAGTGTAGATCAGGTTTTTTCTCATTTGAAATGGATAGAATGGATAAAAGACAAATTGGATGTCGAAATAAAATTCCCAATAATTGCTGATGATCTTGGATATATTGCCAAGACACTAGGTTTGATTCATGAGAAAAAAGGACCTAATACAGTAAGGGCAGTTTTTATAGTTGATCCCCAGGGAATAATGAGAGCAATGCTCTATTATCCCCAGGAACTTGGTCGCAATATGGATGAAATATTAAGAATGGTAAAAGGATTTCAGGTTTCCGATACTAATAAAGTTGCATTACCTGCAGGATGGCCAGAAAATGAAATAATAGGAGACAGGGCAATAATCCCACCAGCCTCAGATGTAAAGACAGCCAAAGAAAGACTCGAGAAATTTGAATGCTTTGATTGGTGGTTTTGCCATAAAAAGCTTTAGAAAGGAGGTTTAAATGACAGAGAAATTTCAGGTATATAAATGTGAGATCTGTGGAAACATCGTTGAAATGCTTCATGCGGGTCAAGGGCAGATGATTTGTTGTGGGCAGCCAATGGTCTTGAAAATAGAAAATACTGTTGATGCAAGCAAAGAAAAGCATATACCGGTCATTGAAGTTTTGAATGATAATGAAGTTCTTGTCAAGGTTGGATCTGTTCCTCACCCTATGGAAGAAAAGCATTATATAGAATGGATTGAAGTTTTAACAACAGATGACAGGATTATCAGGAAATATTTCAAACCTGGTGATGTTCCAGAAGCCAAATTCTGTTATCCTGATAAAGTGAAATTTGCCAAGGAATACTGTAATATACATGGTTTGTGGAAAGGAGAAAAAGATGCTAAGTAAGAAGCTGTTAAGGGCTATGAATGATCAGATAAACAAGGAAATCTATTCAGCATATCTTTACTACTCAATGGAAGCATATTTTCATTCAATGAATCTTCCTGGATTTGCAAACTGGATGAATGTTCAGGCATTGGAAGAGCTAACTCATGCAATGAAATTTTTTAACTTCATAAATGAGAGAAGGGGAAGAGTTCTTATTGATAAAGCGATTGATGCCCCACCTACGAACTGGAAAACTCCCAAGCATGTTTTTGAAGAATCATTTAAGCATGAACAATTAGTTACTGCATCAATAAACAATCTTGTCAAAATTGCAAAAGAGGAAAATGATTATGCTTCAGATGTTTTCCTGAATTGGTTTGTTACTGAGCAAGTTGAAGAAGAATCATCTTTTGATGGAGTATTGCAAAAGCTAGCAATGGTGAAAGATCAGCCTGGTGGATTGTTTATGCTGGACAAAGAGATGGCTGCAAGAGTATTTACTCCTCCCGCAGCTGAATAATGATAAAAAAACCCGCTATTAGTTTCCTGATAGCGGTTTTTCCTTATGGGTAAGAAGACTGATATTTTCAAGAAAGAACGCTTGAGTTTGAATGAGATTGTCTTGAATTATTCTGAAAAGAATATAAAGAGGTTTTTCAGTCTTGATAGACAGGTTTATGAGGATGGTGCATTACCCAAAAAAACAAAAGAGCTTCTTGGGCTTGTGGCTTCGATAGTCCTGCGTTGTGATGATTGTATACAATATCACTTGATTGAATGCTTCAGTATTGGAGTAACTAGTGATGAGATCAGCGAGGCAATTTCAATCAGCCTTATCGTGGGAGGTTCTATAACTATTCCCCATATTAGAAGAGCTTTTGAAACATGGGATGAACTTGTTAATAACAAATAAAGGAGACATTTATGTCAGTATATTTTAATTCTGATGAGATATTCGAAATAGCTATACAGATAGAAAAGAACGGAGCAGCGTTCTACAGAAAGGCAATAAAGATAATTGAGAATGAAATGTTAAAAAACCTGCTTGAGAAACTAGCCAAGATGGAAGATGAGCATGAGAAAGCTTTTACTGCAATGAAAAACGAGCTTTCTAATTTCACGTTAGATAACGAAGCAAAAGACTATTTGAAGGCAATTGCAGGTGGTTATGTTTTTGATTTAGAGACTGAACCCAAGGATATTATTTCTGAAGAAAACACATTTGAAGATATTGTAAGAATTGCGATTGGATTGGAAAAAGATTCAATAGCTTTTTATTCAGGAATGAAGGAAGTTATGCCAGCAAGTTTTGGTAAAGACAAGATAGATCATATTATAAAAGAGGAAATAAGGCATATTATTCAGCTGTTGGAATTACTTCAGATTTAAATATTACCTGATACTTTATATTTTTTCAGGGAATAATGATTGGCAGAATTGAAAACTGTCAATCATTGCCCAACCAATTTATCATTCCATAAAGAAATTTAAAAAAAGACTTGACAGGATTTATAATTATAATATTTCGGTATTTAAATATTTAAATAGGAGAATCAAATGGCTAAGATACTGAAGTTCAATGAAGGAACAGCACTTGCTTTTCATGCAATGATTTATATAGCAGCACACGAAAATAGAGCAGTATCAGTAAAAGAGATTGCTAAATCCCTGAAAGCTTCAGAAGGGCACTTGTCAAAGATTATGCAGATATTGACAAAATCAGGATTGTTAAAATCCCAGCGAGGACCTCAGGGTGGATTTAAGTTGGGGAAGAAAAGCAATAAAATAAAACTGATAGATATATTCGAAGCAGTAGAGGGCAAATATGAAAAACTAAATTGCCTGTTTGAAAAACCTCTCTGTAATGGTGAAAAATGTATACTGGGTAATATGCTGATTAACCTCAACAGTGAATTAAATGAATATCTTTCCCATAAAACAATTGATGCGTTAGTTGAAGTATTTAAATAGAAAACAAACAAAGGAGGTAACCATGATTAGGTTATTGAAAGCTGATGATGCATCAGTGATAAAGACTGTACATGATATAGAAGCAAGAAAGCTTCACTCAACTGAAGATGTCGAGGTTATGCACCTAAGGTTGAAACCCAGGGAGAGCCTCTTAAAGCACTCAACTCCAGTTGATGTATTCTTCTATATCCTTTCTGGTAGTGGTATTGTTGAAATAGGGGATGAACAAGCAGAGGTCTTTAAAGATACTTTGATCGAAAGTCCTAAACTAAATCCTCATCGATTTATCAATAATACGGATGAAGATCTTGTAATCCTGGTTGTCAAGACACCTAAACCAACAGAGCCAAGTAAAATCATTTAAAGGAGGAAATATGTTTTGTTATCAGTGTGAACAAACAAATCAGGGAACTGGTTGTACAAAATTTGGTGTTTGTGGAAAAGATCCACATGTGGCTGCATTGCTGGATTTATTGATTTATGTAACAAAAGGGATATCAATGTATGCACATCTAGCTAGAAAATTGGGAAAAGTAGATGATGACATCAACAGATTCACTATTGAGGCATTGTTCACAACAGTTACTAACGTAAATTTTGACACTGACCGTTATGAAAAGCTGCTGAAAGAAGCGAATGATATAAGAAACAAGGCAAAAGCTCTTTATGAGGAAACTTGTAAACTTAAAGGAATAAAGCCAGAAAAGATTGAAAGTCCAGCCGACTTTAAAATTGAGGAAAACTCAGAATCAATTATGAAACAAGGAGAAGATGTAACGATTTTGAAGCGTAAAGAGAGTTTGGGTGATGATATCACTGGGTTACAGGAACTGCTGACCTATGGGTTGAAAGGTATTAGTGCTTATGCTGATCATGCAAGAATTTTAGGTAAGGAAGATGACAGAATTTATTCTTTTATTCATGAATCTTTGGCTTATCTTGCAGGTGAAAAGCAGGAAGTTGGCAAATTGCTGGAGTTTTGTATGAAGTGTGGTGAAATAAACCTGTTGACTATTGAAATTCTTGATAATGCCAATACCTCTTCATATGGTCATCCAGAACCAACTCAGGTAAGAATTACTCCAAAGAAAGGCAAATCAATTTTGATATCAGGGCATGATCTAAAAGATCTTGAAGAGCTTTTGAAACAAACAGAAGGAAAAGGAATAAATATATATACTCACGGAGAAATGCTTCCAGCTAATGCCTACCCATCACTAAAGAAATACAAGCATTTAGTCGGGAATTATGGAGGAGCTTGGCAAGAGCAAAGAAAGGAATTTAACGAATTTCCGGGAGCAATCCTAATGACAACTAACTGCATACAAAAACCTAAGGATAGTTACAAAAACAGGATTTTTACAACTGGACTTGTCGCATGGCCTCAAGTAGTACATATTAAGGATAAGGATTTTACTCCTGTAATCAAGGCAGCTCTTGAAGCAGAAGGTTTCAAAGAGGACGCTGAAGAGAAGAGGATATGGATAGGATTTGGACATAATACTGTAATGAGTGTTGCTGATAAAGTTATAGAAGCAGTAAAAAATGGAGCAATTAAGCATTTCTTCTTGATAGGTGGATGCGATGGAGCAAAACCGGGAAGGAACTATTATACAGAATTTGCCCAGAAAGTACCTAAAGATTGCATCATATTAACTCTTGCATGTGGAAAATATCGTTTCAACAAACTGGAATATGGAGATATTGGAGGAATTCCAAGATTGCTTGATATGGGACAATGCAACGATGCATATTCTGCTATCCTTGTTGCTGTAGCATTATCTAAGGCTTTCAATACTGATGTGAACAATCTTCCTCTTTCTCTAATTCTTTCCTGGTATGAACAAAAAGCAGTTGCCATTCTTCTGACACTTCTGCATCTTGGTATCAAGAATATGAGACTTGGACCTTCATTACCTGCATTTGTTACTCCTGCAATACTAAAGGTACTGGTTGAGAAGTTTAATATTAAACCTATAACAACACCTGAAGAGGATTTAAGAACCATACTTGGATAATAAGGAGGGAAAGTGGAGCATATATTCAAAGCTAAGAAAATCACCGATAGAGTTTACTGGGTGGGAGCTATTGACTGGAGTATTTCAGATTTTCATGGCTATAACACTAACAAGGGAACTACTTATAATGCTTTTCTCGTATTGGCTGAAAAAGTAACGCTTATTGATACAGTGAAATCATACCTCAAGGATGAACTAATATCAAGAATAAGCTCTATTATTGAACCTCAGAAGATAGACTATATAATTTCTAATCATGCTGAAATGGATCACTCTGGATCTTTAGAAGATTTGATTGGAATATCAAAACCCGAAAAGGTTTTTGCATCTGTTGCTGGTATCAAGGCTCTTAATGAACAGCTGCATACGACATATGATATTACTCCTGTTAAAAGTGGTGAGAAAATAAGCCTTGGAAACATGAATATGACATTCATAGAAACAAAAATGCTTCACTGGCCTGATAGTATGTTCAGTTATCTGCATGAAGAGGAAATACTGTTTTCCCAGGATGCTTTTGGGATGCATCTTGCGTCTAGTGAGCTTTTTGCAGATGAAATCAAGGATGATATTTTACATAATG
The DNA here is from genome assembly GCA_016927185.1 of Candidatus Coatesiibacteriota bacterium. Lineage (GTDB taxonomy): Bacteria > JAFGND01 > JAFGND01 > JAFGND01 > JAFGND01 > JAFGND01. The sequence goes on along the minus strand of JAFGND010000030.1, from coordinate 3,888 downwards.
AGGGAGCGAAATATTACGCAAATATCTTGCTTCCCTTTTCGTCCCTCGTTCTCAAACTGCTTGTTGATTTACCAAAATATGATTTGCCTTTGAAGTTGGTTGCACCAGATCATGGACCTATATGGAGAACAAACAAAGATATAAGTAAAATCCTTGGTTTGTATAAATTCTGGGCAGAACAGAAAATGCAACCTAAGGTCTCCATTATATATGATACGATGTGGCAAAGCACGTCAATAATGGCAAAAGCTATTTCTGAGGGAATAATCTCAGAAGGGATAAATACAAATTTACTACCATTGTCCAAAAATCATCGAAGTGATGTGATTACTGAGATTCTAGATTCAGGGGCGATAGTGATTGGTTCTCCGACATTGAATAATAATATACTTCCTAGAATAGCAGATGTTTTGACTTATATTAGAGGATTAAAACCAATCAATAAGATTGCCTGTGCTTTCGGTTCATATGGATGGAGTGGAGAGAGCATTGGTATTTTGGAGAATTATTTAAAAGAGATGAAAATAAACATTGCTTGTGAAGGTTTGAAAGTGAAATTTGTTCCTGATGTTAATGCACTTGAAAGATGTGTTGAACATGGAAGAGAACTTGCTAAAGCGCTGAAGGTAAAACTCAATGAATGTAAGTAATTTTCCTGAGATTAGTGGCGGACATAAAAGATTCATCTATATGAAAAAACTACCTGAAAGAACTTGATTTTTTCAGGAATATTTATTATAATCTTTTAAAACAAGGAGGTATTATGAAAAAATGGCGTTGCAGTGTATGCGGTTATATTCATGAGGGAGAGTTTCCTCCTGATAAATGTCCAAATTGTGGTGCACCTGCAGAGAAATTTTCTGAGATATCAGATGATTTTGAATCAATATTCATGCATTATGCGCAAAAAGCTTCATATGGAAATGAAATAGAAGTAAATCCATTTTTCGGTGATTACAAGTCTCTTGCTCCATTCATCTATAACCTTCCTCCAGGAAAAAGAAGTCCTCTGCATAAACATCCTACAACAGATGAAATTTTCTTTGTAATAAAAGGGAGGATTAATTTTACTGTAGGAGATAAGCAGTTCGTAGCTGAAAAAGGAGATGTTATAGAAGGTAAAATGGATATCCCTCATAGATTTGAGAATATTGGGGATACTCCTGCTGTTTTCCTATCTGTGAAAGCTCCAAAACCAGTGGATTTATTAATAGTAGAGGAATAGGTAAATATGGAAGAGAATGTACTTAATCAGAAAGCTCTAAGGGATATTAGTTATGGACTCTATATTGTTTCATCATTTCTTGATGATAAAATGAATGGGCAGATAGCAAATACTGTCTTTCAAATATCAGGAGAACCATGCACAATAGCAATAAGCATAAACAAAAGCAATTTAACCCATGAATATATCGAAAAAAGTGGATTCTTCAGTGTATCAATTGTTGAAGAAGAAGCTGATTTGAAATTCATTGGATTGTTTGGTTTCAGATCAGGAAGAGATATAGATAAATTTGCTTCTGTGGGATTTAAAAAAGGATTTACTAATTGTCCTATAGTAATTGATAATACTCTATCATTCATGGAAGCAAAAGTGATTAATAGCATAGATGTAGTAACTCATACAGTATTTATCGGTGAGGTTATTGCAGCAGATATCTTGAAACAGGGAACTCCATTAACTTATGCTAATTACCACCTGCTGAAGAAAGGGAAAAGTCCTAAAACTGCGCCTACTTTCAAAGCTTTTGAAGGGAAATAACGAATAACAAGATAGAAAGGGAGGATAAATAAATGAAGAGATATGTTTGTGAAATCTGTGGTTATGTATATGACCCAGAGGTAGGAGATCCAGATAATGATATTGAACCTGGAACAGCATTCGAGAATTTGCCAGATGATTGGACATGTCCATTATGTGGTGCAGGTAAAAGTGAGTTTTCATTAGAACAGTAAATCACAAAGCTGATGATTTTATTCATCAGCTCTTAAGCAGGTTGTATCTTGATATCTTGGCATGTTATTTGCAGTATAATCATAAAATTGAAAGTAATAGGTTATTAATAGGTGTATTTTTTTAACAGTTGTATGATTTGTACAACTAGTGTTGTGGAGGTATAATTTGTTCCCAATAAAAGTAATATTCAAACCTGATAAAAAAGTTGGTATTGATGTATTGCAGTTTTTAAATGAAAGCATTAGAATTTTTCAGCTTCACAAGGCAATAGAACTAGTTTTCGATAATAATTCGCTAGAAGAAGACTGCAAAGTTAATGTTCAGGGAAGAATATTCAATATAAGTCAAGCAGGAGAAATTGTTCCAATTTTCAACAAGGAAATTTTACCAGAAATACAAAACCGTTCTCTTCTAATGGTTTCTTAATAATTGGGATTGATTTTCTCAATCCCAATTTTAATCATTTATCTCTACTATCTTGTTTTTTGATGATCTTCCGGTTTTAATTGATATGCAAGAAATGGGAATTTTGAAGTACTTTGATAGTAATTTCACAACAGCATCGTTAGCTTTACCTTCTTTTGCTTGTTTTGTGGTTCGAACAATTAGGATGTCATTTTCAACATATACTTCATCTCTCTTGGAATTCGGATAAACCTTGACGGTAATCTTTCTCATGAGGATACAAGGTTCTAATTTTGTTATTAGTGTCAATGGTTATTGCATTAAAATTTTCTCAACGAAATTTTTATTTTAAAAAATTGCTTTACAAAAAAATATTTATTAATCAGTGTGAAAAGAGATGAACAAAAAGACAAACAAAATCCAGTTTACAATAGAAGTTGGTAAATCCTCACATATTGGAATGAACAGAACCAATAATGAAGATGCTTATGCTTTAATAGACAGAAGAGATGAGGACAAGGATTTACCAATACTTGCTATTGTAGCAGATGGAATGGGAGGGCATAAAGCAGGTGAAGTTGCAAGCAAAACAGCAGTTGAAATAATAACCAAGTCCTTTTTTGAAATACGAAAAAAAGAGAAAATAGAAGCTCTTATAGAAAATGTTTTGAAAAAAGCAAATAATGAAATACTTGGGATGGCAAGAAGTGATCAGGAAAAATCAAATATGGGAACTACTGTTGTTACTGCAATTATCGAAAAAGATAATTTATATGTAGCGAATATTGGTGATAGCAGAGCTTATTGTTTTCTGAACGATAAACTTATCCAGATTACTGTTGATCATACTTATGCTACAGCACTTGGTCTTTCAACTCAACAAGCACAAGAAAGCCCTGTTGGAAGTAAACTTACAAGATGTCTTGGCAGGGAGGAAAACCTTAAAGTCGATCTTTATGGCCGTAAACTCCATAAAGGAGAGAAAATATTACTATGCTCTGACGGACTAACAAGGCACATTACTGATAATGATATAAAAGTACATCTGGCAAAAACTATTACTCCACAGGAGATTATTAATGAGCTCATAGAATTAGCAAACAAGAGAGGTGGAAGGGACAATATAACAGTAATTATCATATCAGTTATTGATATATTAGGTCAAGAGATTAAAAAAGAGAAAGGAGAGCAAATCTCTTTGCTCTGGTGGATTTCAGGTATTCTTATTTTCCTTATAGTTCTCTTTGGTTTAATCTATCTTTTCATGCAATTGGAAATTGCTGACATACTATTTGGTCCTCCATAATGAAACAGGTCATTTTTTTTTTTATTACAATTATTATTTCCTGTAAATCTGGCAAACAAGATTATTTTATAGTTGAAAAAAAAGAATTAGTCAAGGTGCAAAAAGAAGCTGAATTAAGTCTGGAACAAAAAATAGGTCAACTGATCATGGTAGGGATACCATTTAATTATCCAGCTGAAATAACAGAAAGTGAGTATGAATTCTTGAAAGCAAGAATAGG
>JAFGND010000029.1 GCA_016927185.1 Candidatus Coatesiibacteriota bacterium | reverse complement strand
ATACGCATTCTATGCTCCTTAAGGATAGAATCTCATTCTTGTTTCACTATATACATATAATCATTTTCCATGCAACTTAAGTCAATATAAATTAATTTAAAACTTGACTTAACAAATGCATTTTTACCCTAGTCTGTTGATTTTTTTGGAGGTAACAGATGAAAAAGAAATTGTTCAAATTGAGAGATGAAGCACGAAAATTAGGTGCTGACTTTGCTGAATTCAGGTTTGTCGAGAAAAATATTACTAATATTCAACTGCAGGACAAAAAAATTGATAAACTTGATACAGGAAATGTCTTCGGAATGGGAATCAGAGTGCTTTATGATGGAGCATGGGGATTCGCTTCAACCAATTCTGATAAGGATAGTGATATCAAGCAGTGTCTTCTGGATGCCTTAGAAATAGCCAAAATTGTCTCCAGAAACAGAAAAGAAAAAATAATCCTTGCGAAAGCCCCAGCAGTTGAGGGAGAGGTTGAGATACCTGTGAAGATAAATCCAAGAAATGTCTCTCTCAAGGAAAAAATCAAGATGCTCCGACAACATGAATCGGTAGTCATCTCTAAAGCAAAAGACTATCTGGCTAATTTGAGAATATTCTACCATGATTTGTATCATACAGAAACCCTTTGCAATACTTATGGAACATTTCTCAAGCAATCATTCTGCCTTAACAAGATATATGTCTTCGTTGTTACTCAAGATGGAAATATAAGACAATCAGGGCTCAGATTCACAGGACGCGTTGGTGGTTACGAAGTAATGAAAGAGATAGACCCTGAAAAATTCTCAATTCATGCAGCTACTGATGCCCTGGATTTGCTAACTGCAAAACCTCCAAAAGCAGGCGCTTTCCCAACAATCCTTGATCCAAGCCTTGTAGGGCTGTTTGTCCATGAAGCCTTCGGGCATAATGCCGAAGCTGATCTTGTTCAGGGAGGAGATTCAATAATAAAAGGCAAGGTCGGGGATCAGATAGCCTCTCCTCTTGTCACAATAATAGATGATGGAAGCATACCTGAAACGCATGGTCATTACATTTTTGACAGCGAAGGAGTTCCTGCACAAAAAACAATACTTATTGAGAATGGTGTTCTGAAAGGATTCATGTACAATCTGCAGACTGCTGGTGCTGCTGGAACTACAAGCACTGGCAATGGCAGGTCGCAGGATCATCGATTCCCTCCAATTGTAAGACAATCAGTGACTTACATGCTCCCTGGAGATACAAAGGAAGAAGACCTTTACAAGGATATAGATGAAGGTGTCTACCTGAAAGGCTTTGGTGGAGGTTATGTCGATACAAGCAGGGGGCAGTTCACTTTCAATGCAAACAGAGCCTGGATGATAAAGAATGGCAAACTTGCAGAACCGTTAAGAGATGTATGCGTATCTGGACTTACACTCGAAACTCTTTCAAATATCGAAGCTATTGGAAATGTTCTTCATATAAATGAACCGGGAACTTGCGGCAAGGACGGTCAGGGAATGCCTGTAGATAATGGCGGACCAATGGTCAGAGTAAGCAAAATGGTTATTGGTGGACAGGAATAGGAGGCTTCAATGAAAAATTATAAAGAAATAGCAGGAAAAATAGATAAATGGTTATCAAGAAAGAAAATTGATCAGTCAGAAGTTTATATACAGGAAAACAGATTGATTTCTGTTGAAATACTTGGAAATGAAATAAAGAACCTGTCAATCAATAATGATTCAGGCTTAGGGATAAGAGCGTTCAGGAACAAGGCAAGCGGTTTTGTATCACAGATGGGGCTTGATTTGAAGGCAACAGAATATATAGTAAAAAATCTTATAGATACAATAGAGTATTCTGATCCGGATCCTGATTTTCACAGTCTTCCATTGCCTTCTACTTCGGATTTCATGAATGCAGAACCTGATAAGAAGACACTTGAAATCTCAACTGCTCATCTTGCAGATATTGCCAGCAAACTGATTGAGGAAGCAATACAGGTAGATAAGGAAATGAGTCTGAGAGGAAGCATAAGGATTTCAATTAAAAGAAATTTCATCTGGAATTCGCTCGGGATTTTGCAGGAATTCGATACTGTGTTCTGTCTGTCCTATCTTTCTGCAACAATAAAGAAGGGTGAGGACGTTGGAACATACTCTGACTTCATTGTTGGCAGGAAATGGAGTGATCTTCAATTTAACAATTTCGGGAAAGATGTTTCCGAGATAGCATTGAAGTATCTTGGTGCAAGAAAGATAGCTACAGGAAACTATCCAGTAATTGCATCTTTTGATACTGCAAGCACTTTTGCTGAAAGCATAGCTACAGCACTTAATGCAGAAGCATTACAGAGAAAGCGCTCCCCATTTACTGGAAGGCTGGAAGAAAAACTTGCTGTTCCGTTTCTGACGATAATAGACAATCCTAACATCCCTGATGCAATAAGAAGCCATTCTTATGATGGTGAGGGAGTTCCCTGCAAACCTGTAGTTCTTCTTGAAAACGGATGTTTCAAGGAAATTCTTCATAATTCTTATACTGCAAAAAAGGCAGAAACAAAATCCAATGGGAGAGGAATGAGACAGTCATATGGGGCAAGACCTGAAATAACCTACACCAATATTGTTGTCAGCCCGGGAGACAAGACAGAAGCTGAATTGATAAAACAGATAGACAAAGGAATTTATCTTACTTCAGCAGCCTTCCAGCCTAATTCAAATGGTGATATATCTTCAGCAATTGATCTGGGTTACTGGATTGAAAATGGCGAGCTCAAGTATCCCATAAAGAATGCCATGCTCGGAACAACTATATTTAATCTCATGAAGAATCTTGTTGCTATCTCAAGTGACGGAAGAGAATTTCCAGGAGGGATAGTTTATCCTTCAATGATGTTTGAAAATGTCATGATATCTGGAGAAAAAACAGACTAAATTCTTATTGTACAAAGACTTATAGAGGTTTACTAAATAGGAAATTCGTGAAGTATTTCAAGAATATTTCAAGAAATGTTGTTTTTCTTGGTTTAGTAAGTCTTTTTACAGACATAAGTTCTGAAATGATTTATCCCCTGATACCTGTTTTCGTTTCACTTCTCGGTTCAGGAACAATCGCTCTCGGGATAATAGAGGGAATTGCTGAAACCACAGCAAGTCTTCTTAAGCTTCTTTCTGGCGTTCATTCTGACAAACTCAAGAAAAGAAAGTTGTTTGTTCTTCTTGGTTACGGTATATCCGGACTGGCAAGACCTTTGATAGGATTTGCAGGTTCATCATGGCATATAGTTCTGGTAAGGATGTTTGACAGAATTGGAAAGGGAATAAGGACTTCTCCAAGAGATGCTCTGCTTGCAAGTTCAACTGACAAATCTTGTCTGGGAAAAGCATTCGGTTTTCACAGGGCAATGGATCATCTTGGTGCATTTTCAGGTCCATTAATTGCCATATTAATTCTTTACCTCTTGTTTTCAAGCTATCCTTGTACAATATTGTATGCCCTCAAATTCACTTTCAAGATTGCATTGATACCAGGAATTATTGCTTTCCTTATAATATTCTTTGTAAAAGAAACGAAATGTGAAGATAAAAAAGCAAAGCCAGTAAACTTTTCATTGAAGCAATTCGACAGGAATTTCAAGAAATATCTTTTCATAATAATTCTTTTCACACTTGGAAATTCCTCTGATGCTTTCCTTCTTTTCAGGGCAGATGAAATCATAAGCAAATCCAACATAAGCACTTATCTCTTTGGGCTTATACACCCTCTTCAGGTAATTGCAACCAGAATTGAAGATAAGCAATTGCAGAACAGAATTATAAGCATTTTGCTAATTCCCATTATCTGGTCTTTCTTTCATATCCTTAAATCCCTGCTTTCAACTCCCTTGAGCTCCTTATCAGACAGGATTGGAAGGAAACAGGTAATAAAGATTGGCTGGTTCATATATGCAATTGTATATCTTGCATTTGCTTTCCTGGACAAAGTACCACCTTACTGGCAGCTGCCTGTCCTGTTCCTGCTGTTCGCTGTATATGCTTTCTATTATGCATTTACAGAAGGTACTGAGAAAGCATTCGTTGCAGATATGACAGAAAAGGAACTTCATGGAAGTGCTTATGGATTATTCAATTTTGCAATTGGTTTGGGTGCACTTCCGGCAAGCATTATCTTTGGAGTAATTTACAAAGCTTTCAATGGGAATATTGCATTTCTTTATGGATCGCTAATCGCATTTATATCAACAATTTTACTAATGCTGTTTGTAAGAGAACCTGAGAGAATCACCTAGTTTTTCTATCTACATAAGCATTCAACAAGATACCTGAAATTATGAAAACCAATCCAGCAACTGAGGATATTAGTATCTTCTCATTGAGTACAAAGCTGATAACTATCAAGGAGGCAAAAGGTGTTACATAAATCAGATTGGCTATCGAAGAGCTCTTGCTTGACAAGCTCAATGCCTTTAACCAGAAATAGAAAGTAATACCCATCTCAATCAATCCTATATATATCGGATATATAAGCATATATGGATTTCCTACTCCTTGAAATCCCCTTACCAAATTCAATACAAACAGGAAAAGAGATCCAAAAAGAAAGTTCAAAAATAGTTTTACAATCGGGTCTCTTTCATCTTTTATATTGAAAATCCAGAAAACAGCCCAGAAAATTGAACTGCCAACAGCCAGGAATGCACCAAAAGGATTTTTGAAGTTGAGGGAAAATATATCCCCTCTTGTAGATATGATTATTACTCCAGCAAAACTTATCAGAATCCCTGCAATTGACATAATCCTGATTTTCTGTTTCAGGATGAATACTGATAATATTGTTAAAACAAGAGGCCATGTGAAATTCAATGGTTGAGCTTCCTGCGCAGGCAGCAATTCATAAGCCTTGAACAAAATAAGGTAATATGCAAATGGATTTATGAAGCCTAAAAAAGCAGATTTACATAAATCTCTTATTCCTTGATTTACAAGCAGTTGTATCTTTCCTTGAAAGGCAAGAATAATGAAGATGGAAATAAGAGATGACAGGGATGAGAAAAGCAGAAGCTGTTCAACGCTATAATTCTTGAGACCAAGTTTGAAGGCAGAAGCCACAGTTGACCAGAGCAGGACAGTTATCCCCCCATAAATATATGCTTTTGTTTGGTTTTTCATTGGCAGAGAGAGTTTGAAAATTGAATTTTTTTGCAAAGAAGAAACTAAACTTTTAGTTGACTAAAAAATGCTTCTTTTATCATTCAAAAACATGCACGCTAAGCTTAAAACCTTGAAGGGGAAACTGAGTCCTAAACTAAATCTGTCACGCTTTTTCAAGAAAAGATCGAAAAAAGCAGGATTACCTCCAGGTTCAATAGTTCATATTGGAGATAAAATAACTGAAAAAATCGGGATATCATTGATAAAATATGGAGATAATTTCTGTGAGGAAAAGAAAATAGAAAATATCGAAGAAAGCTTCAAGGAAAAAGATGATATTTCAATACTATGGATTAACATAGAAGGAATCCATGATACTTCTATTATAGAAAAAACAGGAACTTTTTTTAATCTCCATCCACTTCTTCAGGAAGATATTGCAAATTCACAGCAGAGACCCAAGATAGATGAATATGCAGATTCTTTCTCATTATTCCTGAAGATGCTGACTTATAATGATGACAATAACCAACTTCAGTCCGAGCAAATCACTCTCATTTTCGGAAAAAACTTCCTTATAACTTTCCAGGAAGGATTGAAGGGTGACGTTTTTGAAACTGTAAGGGCAAGATTGAGAAGTGGAAAAGGAAAAATAAGAAAACGGGGGACTGATTACCTGGCATATGCACTTGTCGACGCAATAATAGACAATTATTTCGAGATACTGGAAAAGTTTGGTGATGAAATAGAAATCCTTGAAGATGAACTTATGCAAAATCCTTCTCCATACACAATGCAGGAGATTCACATACTTAAAAGGGAAATCCTGCTTCTAAGAAAATCTGCATGGCCGTTGAGGGAAGTAATCAATCATCTCCAGAAGGAAGAAAATCCCCTTATTAATGAATTGACAAAGATTTATCTAAGAGATGTTTATGATCATACAATTCAGATTATTGACACAGTTGAGACTTTCAGGGATATCTTGTCAGAGATGTTTGATATATATTTATCAAGCGTGAGTAACAAGCTGAATGAAACCATGAAATTTCTTACTGCACTTTCTACCATTTTCATACCTGTAACATTTCTTGTAGGTGTATATGGAATGAACTTCAAATTCATGCCTGAACTTGAAATGAAATGGACTTATCCAGCACTCTGGGTAATAATGATAACTGCTTCAATTGTTACTTACCTGTATTTCAGAAAGAAGAATTTCATATAGAAATTGTTTCGTTTCTTGTCATATATAATCAAAAGCAGATTCTGGAGATTTCCAGTAAAATAATGTTGTACTAAATATAATATTATCAGAGAAGTTCCAATTCTGGGTTTCAGTCAATCTTGACAATCTTTTTAATCTCGTTCCCTGATTTTATTATATATACTCCATTTCTCCATTTACTTGTATCAAGTTCATATTTCCCCTTATCCAATTTAAGTATCAGATGTCCTGTCAGGGAATAGATTGATGTGGAATCTGGAAGGATGAGGTATAGACACTTTGAGAAAGGATTTGGTTTAAATTCAATGCATGGAAGACAAAATGCATTTTTCTCATATTCCCTGAATCCAGTCTGTTCGTTATATATTGTAAAAGCATGATCACTTGTGTCCCAGTTTCCGCTCATAGTAGCATATGCCTTAACAAAACAGAATTGTGATGGATCGTCAGGAACATCCCAATCATATGTGTAATTACCATAGTAATATCCGCTGTCTATATACTTCCACGTCCTGCAATTATCAACCGAATAATAAAAGTCGAAATATGGTCCTTCTGCAGCTGCATTTATATATATAATTATTTGCTGAACAGTATCTGCCTTCCATCTCTCTCCACCATTAGGTTTTACTACCCTTATTTGTGAGAAAAGGCTGGATGCTATAAATAATCCTATGAAAAGTACTGATTTCATCATAATCGCAATTCACCTCCCTTTATTTTTACATAATTATCCAAAACCAGAAGCTTATGCAGCCAGCAAAAAGGTCAATTTTTTGCAAAACTACTCCTCATTCATCTTATCTTCACTACCCTCTTGCATTCTTTACCGCTCTTCACAATATAAACTCCCTGTTTCCAGCTACTTGTATCAAGAGAGTGTTT
>JAFGND010000028.1 GCA_016927185.1 Candidatus Coatesiibacteriota bacterium | reverse complement strand
AAGAAAGATAATATAAAATCTACCAGAATGTTATTGGGTATAGATTTTATAAAGGATAATATTCAAAGGAGGTCAAAATGAAGACTTTGATAGTAATATTAATACTTGCAGCTGCTTTCAATTTTCTTTCAGCTGCTCCCGGGGATTTATTGTGGAAATTTCCAACAGCATTGTCTTTTAACCAATACTCCCCTTTTTTATATAATCAACTGATATTTTGCAGTACAAGAAATATTTATGCAATTAATCTTGATGGAACATTAGAATGGTGTTTCAAGATGAACATGAATACTTACACTTCACCATGTGCTTCTGATAATATTGTTATTTCAGGAAATAACTTTGATGAATATATATATGCCTGCAATGCAACAACAGGTCAGTTAAAGTGGAAGAAGCTGCTGGCTGAAAATTCTAATAATTTCTGGCCTATAATAGTCTCTGGGAAATATTTTGCACCTTGTTGTGATAGATTAGTAGCCATCAATTTATCTGATGGCAGTACTGCCTGGGAAGTGAATGAGAGTGGTTTTATTTTTGGTTCTCCAACTTCGTGGAACAATAAGATATTTGCAAAAGCATCAGCTGGTCAGAATCCTGCAAAAATGTATAGTATTGATTTGTCAAATGGTGGCATTATATGGACATATGATTTTGATACTCCGATATATAGTTCTCCTGAAGTCTCTGATGGTATTGTTTATATAGGAGCTGAAGATAAGTACGTATATGCAATTAATGCAGAAAATAAATCTCTTGTTTGGAGATCATTAACAATAAGTAAATTTTCTTTTGGTAAACCTTGTATTAGCAACAGTAAGGTTTTTATTGCTGGATGCAGAGATGCTATACTTTACTCAATTAATACAGTAAATGGTGAAATCCTCTGGCAGAAGCAATTCACTAGCTATTCACAACCAGAAATCTGGTCTGTACCGTTTGCTACTGATAATACTCTATATATTGGAGTAAAATTATACTCAGATAAACCTAATATATATGCTTTAAATACGGAAGATGGTAGTGTTCTATGGAGTTATAATACAGGGAAATTTGTCTTTTCTTCACCCAAAGTTTCTAATGGTGTTGTTTATATAGGCTGTAATGATACGTATCTCTATGCCATAGAAACCTATGGGTATACTGGTTTCAAAGATGAATCTTCCTCTTACTCCCTTCCAGCTAAATCCCTCTCCATCTCTCCCAATCCCTTTTCAACCCGCTTGTCAGTTTCCCTGCCATCTTCAGGAGCAATCTATTCCCTTACAGGTCAACTAATAATGAAATTAGATAAAGGCAAGCATTCTCTTTATACTAGCAGCTGGAAACAGGGAGTTTATATAGTGAAGGCTGGGAAAGAATGCAAGAGGATTGTGAAAATTAAGTAATATAGCCAGGAATATGCGTCTTTTTAAATCCATGTATAATAAAGGATTACAAGATTGCTATTCCAAGAAAATGGTTATCTAACTTAATTTTTTACCGGAAGGGGGATTTGAACCCCCATGAACAAAACGTTCACAAGGCCCTCAACCTTGCGTGTCTACCTATTCCACCATCCCGGCAAATTCATTTTGTTGGCTCTTTCTCAGGCTTTGTACCTGTTCCCTTGACTGCAGGTGATTGACCTGTTGGAGTAGAAGAGGATTCTTTCTGTTTTTCAACCTCTTTCTGCTCTCTGATCAAGCCATCTTGTATCAGATTTCCAGTATAACTGGTTTTCACTTTTCCCTTACTATAAATATATCCAATAGACATTGTTGTCAAAAAGAATAATACTGCCAGAATTGTTGTAGCCTTTATCAGGAAAGTAACTGTACCAGCAGAACCAAACAGGTTCTGACCAATCCCGAAGCCTCCCAGGGAACCTGACAAGCCTCCTCCTTTTCCTGCCTGAATCAGTATTGCAGCCATCAATAAAACACATGTAATTACATGAACAATCAGAAGAATTGTTAAAACCATTTTTTTCCTTTATTTATAAAACACAAGTCTCAGATATTTCCCTGTTTCCAGACTTGCACCGCCAACCAAAGCTCCATCAATATCCTTTTGTATCATAAGCTCCTTGACATTTTCAGGAGTTACACTTCCTCCATAGAGAATTCTTGTCCTGTCGGCTGCTTCCTTGCCAAACTGTCTTAAAAGAAGATCTCTAATGTATTCATGAACTTCCTGGGCTTGTTCTGGAGTTGCCGTAACACCTGTCCCGATTGCCCATACTGGTTCATAGGCAATGACCAGCCTGTCTATGTCCGTTATTTCGTCAAGTCCTTTTTTGAATTGCTTCAGAATAACATCAAATGTCTTGTTTTGCTTCCTTTCCTCAAGGGTTTCCCCAAGACAGAAAACCAAATTCAAGCCATTTGCAAGAACAGCTTTTATTTTCTCGTTTATAAGCTCATCATCTTCCCTGAAAACAGTTCTTCTCTCGCTATGACCTATCAGGATGAATTTGCAGCCAGCTTCTTTCAGCATGGCAACTGATATCTCGCCTGTATACGCTCCACTGTCTTTGAAATAAGCATTCTGGGCACCTATTGAAATTTCAGTTCCCCTTGATTTGCATATAGTCTCCTTCAGTGCAAGATAAGTTGGAAAAATGAGGATATCACTACCGGATGGTTTTGTCTCAGATATCTTTTTTATCAGTTCATCAATAAATTCCATCGCTTCGCATGGGGATTTGTTCATTTTCCAGTTTGCTGCTATAAGTTTCATGCTTCTGTCTTGAACATATCTATCTAGTGCAGCTACTCCTGGTAGAATCTTGCCTTCCAGCAGCTCTAATGATGCTCCACCACCGGTAGAAATATGATAGAAAGCTTTTTCAAGATTTGATTGATTTATTGCGGAGACAGTATCTCCTCCCCCGGCAACGCAGATTCCCTTTGCTTTTGCAATGATCCTGCAAATAGCCATTGTTCCCTCGTCAAAAGGTTTCGTTTCAAATGCACCCAGTGGTCCATTCCATATTATTGTTTTTGATGAATTTATAAGCTCGGCATAGAGTTTCAATGTTTCAGGACCTATATCCAGTCCAATATATCCTTCTGGAACATTCTCATTGTTTGTTGTTTTTATTTCCAGTCCTGGTTCAAGTTTCTGGGAGATAACGTGATCAACAGGGAAATAAATCTTGATTCCTTTCTCATTTGCCTTGTCAAGTATCTTCCTCGCTTCTTCAATGAAATCATCTTCACACAGGGAATTACCAATCTCCTTTCCCATTGCCTTGAAGAAAGTGAATGGCATTCCTCCTGCAATTATCATGGAATCAACTTTATCAAGGAGATTATAGAGAACTCCTATTTTCGTTGATATCTTTGCTCCACCGATTATTGCAAGAAGAGGTCTTGATGGAGAAGAAAGGATTTGTGAGAATGCAAGAAGTTCTTTTTCCATAAGGAAACCAGCTGCCTTCCTTGAGAAGAATCTGGTTGTTCCTTCAGTTGATGAATGAGCTCTGTGAGCTGTTCCGAAAGCATCATTTACGTAAATGTCACCAAGCTTGCCTAGCTTTTCTGACAGTATATCGTAATTTTTCTCTTCTCCCTTGTCAAAACGTATATTCTCCAGCAGACATAATGTTCCCTGAGGGAGCGGTTTTTTCAAAATGGGATCATCCAGATTTTCTACGAAGAGAACTGTTTTCCCAGTCAGCTCCTGAAGATTAATTGCAACCGGTTTCAATGTGAATTCTGAATTATTGTCTCCCTTTGGTCTTCCAAGATGTGAGCAGAGAATAAGGCTTGCACCTTCCTCAAGGATATAGGTTATTGATGGCAATGCAGCTTTTATGCGAGTATCATCAGTAATCTTGCCATTTTTTATTGGTACATTGAAATCAACCCTCATGAAAACTTGCCTGCCACTTAAGTTCAGGTCCCTCAAAGATAAAGTAGCCATTTTATTTTCCCACTATTTCTGTTAATTCAGCCAGGCGACATGAATAACCCCATTCATTGTCATACCAGGCCATGACCTTGATCAATGTTCCATCAATTACCTGAATCAAATCAGCATTAAAAACGCAGCTGTGGGGGTTGCCTATTACATCAGTTGATACAATTGGTTCTTCATTATATTCAAGTATATTCTTGAGAAAAGTCTCTGAAGCTTCCTTGAAGATTTTCTTTATCTCATCCACAGTAGTTGATTTTTCAACAATGCATGTGAAATCTACAAGAGAAGCATCAGGTGTTGGTACTCTTATGGCTACTCCTGACAATTTCCCTTCAAGTTCCGGGAATATCTTGCTGACTTGTGAAGCTGCTCCTGTTGTTGTTGGGATTAGACTCAAACAAGCAGCTCTTGTCCTGTAAAGGTCTTTGTGGGGAAGGTCAAGGATTCTCTGATCATTTGTATAAGAATGGGTAGTGGTCATTGTGCCCCTTATTATCTTGAAATTGTCATGCAGCACTTTAACCATTGGTACCCAGGCATTTGTAGTACAGGAAGCATTGGAAATAATATGATGTTTTTCCTTGTCATATTCATTCTCATTGACACCTATTACAATAGTAATATCATTACCTTTTGCAGGAGCTGAAATAATTACTTTTTTTGCTCCTGCTTTCAAGTGAAGCTCAGCTTTTTCGCGAGAAGTGAACAGACCTGAGCATTCAAGAATAATTTCAGCACCAACTTCTTTCCATGGTATCTCTTCAGGATTCTTTATTGCAAATGTTCTGATGCTTTTATTATTGACTGTTATGCTGTTTTCTCCTTCAAAGGATACTTTATGCCAGTATTTCTTATGAATTGAATCATATTTAAGAAGATGGGCAAGAGTTTTGTTATCTGTGATATCATTGATTCCAACAACTTCTATGTCTGGATTTTCAAAAAGCCTGCGAAATACCAGTCGCCCAATTCTGCCAAATCCATTAATTCCAACTTTTATCATCTTGACCTCCCGGAAATTTGTTTTGTTAGTTAAGTATGGACAGAAATTGAATAAGGCTGTGTCAAGGCAAGAAAAAATTTGCAGGCTGGAGCTAATAGTGATATATCATGATCAGGTAATTTCAGAACAAGATGGAGAGATCATCAAGACGATATACCCTCTGATTGTATCAGCAAGCAGATCCACTGATATACCTGCATTTTATGGAGAGGATTTAATAAGAAGCTTGTTCAACAAGGACAAGGCTAAAAGATATATGAAATGGTATAATCCCTTCAACAGAAAGCCTTTACTTGTTTCTTTTCTCAAAACAAGACTGATAGTCTTCTGGTCGAAAAATCCTGAACCTTTTTTCAAGCATCTTGAAATGCTGGATAATGAAGGTATGAATTATTACTTCCAGTTAACATTGAATGATTATGACAATGAGAATTACGAAAAGAACCTTCCCCTGTTGAAAGATAGAATAGAGATTTTCAGGGAATTATCTGACAGGATAGGAAAGGGGAAAGTTCTCTGGAGATTTGATCCAGTAATACTTTCTGATACAATTAGCAAGGAAAAAATTCAAGAGAGGATTTTCGAAATAGGGGAGAAGTTGTATGGATTTACTGAAAGGCTTACTATAAGTTTCATCGAAAAGGAGAAATACAAGCGAGTTAAATCCAATCTTCTGAAGAACAAAGTCAATATAAGAGACATAACTACGGAAGATAAGAAAATGATTTGCAGCAGTATAGCTGACTTCAACAGGAAATGGAAACTGGAGCTTTTCACATGTGCTGAAAAAGAAGATCTGATAGGTTTTAATCACGGGAAATGTATTGATGATGATCTTATTAAAAGGTTGTTTCACGAAGATGAAATACTCATGGATTTCGTCTGCAATCACTCTCTGGAGATAAACGGAGAAAAGGTTGTTCTGAAAAGCATAAAAGATAAAGGGCAACGTGATTTATGTAATTGTATCATAAGCAAGGATATTGGCAGATACAATACATGCAGACATAATTGTATATATTGTTATGCGAATAACTCCAAATGAATCAGCTTGAGAATTTCATTCCGGTTTCAGTCATCTCATTCAATTAGATTTCCACTTTCATCCCAGTTTTTCAAACTATCCTTTATTTTCTTGCCATCTTTGTAAGTAATTACTGATTTCTTTTTTCCTGACTTATAAAAATTAGTCCATTCACCTTCCTTGTTTCCATTCTCGAATTTTCCTATTGTTTTTGGCTGACCATTATCATACCAATACTTCCAGATTCCACCTCTTTTCCCATTCTCCAGTTTCCCTTCAGCTTCTTTCTGCCCATTAGGATGCCAGGTAAGGAATTTGCCATCAGCTTCATTGTTTTTGTAATTCATTTCACCTGACTTTATTCCATTCTTGTACCAGAAAACCCATTTACCTTCCAGTTTGCCATCCTTATAGTCTCCTTCGTATGCTTTCTGACCATTAGGATAAGTAGCTACCCAGTGCCCATTTGCTATAAGATTACCCTTGTCATCCTTGTAAGCAGAGCCTTTTTCTACGGTTCCATCTTCCAGTTCCCTTTCGATGGTTTCTGTATCAGCCGAAAACAGCACTGAATTCAATAAAAAAACTAAAGAAACAAAAATTATCCGCATATTAAAACTCCTTCATTATGTTAGAAAAGATAATATATATAATGTTTTTATCCAATTTCAGAATCCGTTTCAATTGATGACATATTCTTTGCATAAGAATTCTTGATGTCGTCATATTCATAAATGCAGACAACTTTTCCTTCCTTTATAAGCAGGTAGTCCCCTATTTTTGCTTCAGGAACGGAACTGATATCCATCTCTATTATGTCATCATCCAATTTGATTAAGCCAGTATTACCCTTTTTGCTTATCAATGTTGCTGGTTTTTCAAAGTTCATGGAGGTATGGGCATTTAAAAAAATGGTTTAAGTCAAGAATAAAGTAGGTTTTGAATTAAGTATTTTGAAAAATCTTGACTGAAAAGCCATAAATTCAATATCCTACAAACGATATGAAAATATTTGTTTACCAGAATAACAATGTTATTTATGAAACAATTTTCTCAGGGAAATCCATTCTCATTGGAAGATCAACTCAAAATGATATAGTATTGAAGCATGAATATATTTCAAAGATACATGCAAGAATAACAGAAACAGAAGAAGGTTTCATTATAGAAGACATGGGAAGTACAAATGGAACATATATCAAAGACAGGAAGATAAGTTCGTCTGAGATAAATTCCTCTAAATGTGAAGTCAGCATTAAGCCATTTCTGATAGTAGTTTCAAAAGAGGAGGAAGAGACCGATACCTTGGAGATACCAGCTTTAGGAGAAGAAGTAGCATTAGAGAATTCCGAAAAAAGCATATCTCTGGGAGTTGGGAAGAGGCTTTTTCCGAATGTACAGAAAATAGTTAGAAAAGCAGCCTCCACAACTGATTTCAACCTGCATTTTGGTTTCATGATTGGTGAAACTGACCAAATGAAGCGAGTTTATGAGCTAATAAAGAGGGTCGCAACTCAGGATTCTCCCGTATTGATACTTGGTGAAACTGGTACAGGAAAAGAGCTTGTTGCACGATCTATTCATATGCTCAGCAAAAGACCAGGCTTGTTTGTAGCATTGAATTGCGCTACGTTAGGCGAACTTCTGGAGTCTGAGCTGTTTGGTCATATGAAAGGTGCATTTACAGGAGCATACAAAGATAAAAAGGGTAAACTTGCAATCGCAAAAGGTGGTACACTACTCCTTGATGAAGTAGGGGAAATGCCTCATGATGTTCAGGCAAAATTGCTAAGAGTAATGCAGGACAGGTCATTCACTCCACTTGGCAGTGAAAAAGAGGAAAGAACTGATGCAAGAATAATAGCAGCTACTAATCAAGATATAACAAGACTGGTAAATGAGGGAAGCATAAGACTTGATTTTTATCACAGAATAAAGGTTTTTGATATTGCAATCCCGCCTTTGAGAGAGAGAAAAAAGGATATACCATTACTGGTAGATTATTATCTGAAAACTCTTTCGCAGAAAATTGGTTTTGAAGAAACCATACAGATTTCAAAAGATGCAATGTCAGTATTGATTAATCATTCATGGCAGGGCAATGTAAGACAGCTGGAAAATACCCTTGAAAAGACATTGCTTCTACTTGAGAATAAGAAGTCAATTGGAGAAGAAGACCTTGCCATGGAGGATGAAGCCTTGATTAATACTCAACCAGGTATTACTATCAAGAATACGCCAACAAATTTGCAGGATGCTGAGAAAGAAATCCTTATTAAGGTGATAAAATCTACCGGCGGAGATTTGAAGGAAACAGCTAAGCAGCTTAATGTTACATTAAGGACTGTATATAATTATATTAAAAAATACGATATCGATATCAGGGAAGTATTACGGTCGTGATAGGATAAATGAGTACAATCCTGAAAACTGAGGTTTTGATTATTGGAGCTGGACCTTCAGGCATTTCAGCAGCAATTCAATTAAAAAGGAATAAAATAAAAACCATTATTCTTGAACAATCAAAACCTGGTGGCTTGATGCTCAATGCAAATTTGATAGAAAACTATCCTGGATTTCCGAATGGGATAAAGGGAGTTGATCTAGCTAATCTTTTCTTGAAGCAATACAAAGATATAGGAGGGGTAATTGATTTTGAAAAAGCTCTCAAGGTCAATTTCAATCAATCCATTAATATATTAACAAATAAGAGAATAATTCAGACAGAATATTTGATAGTGGCTTCTGGAACAACAGGGATAAAACTGCCAGTTATTCTTGATTCAGTGGATACAAGAAGACGTTTTTTCACAGAGATTGATATAATAAAGGGAGTTTCAAAAAAACGGATAATCATCCTTGGTAGTGGAGATTGTGCTTTTGATTATGCATTAAGCCTTGCCCCGAGAAACAGGATATGGATTGTGGGAAGAAGCAAGAGATATAAGTGTCTGGATTTACTTTATGAAAAAGCATCCAGGATCAAGGGCATAAAATATTTACCTGATACTACTGTGGAAGATATACAGCAAAAGAACAATGAGATAATTGTTACATGCACAGACAAGAGAATTCTGGTAGCCGACTTGCTGGTATTTGCAATAGGCAGAAAACCAAACCTTGAATTCATGGGAAAGAAAAACATGGAAGAAAACTTGATTCCAAAGGATATGATATATTATATTGGTGATGTAACAAATTCGAGTAACAGACAGGTTTCAATTTGTGTTGGAAATGGTGTGCTTGCTGCAGTTAAGATAAGTGAGATACTAAGGAAGAAATGGAAATCTTTGCAAAAGCTGGAAGAGAAGATATAGCAATAGTCTATTTAGCTGAAACTGCTAAAGGTAGACTGGAATTTGTGGAATCGCTTCAGCCTCCATTGACTATTGAAGACAAGTGGGTGTTGATAATCTCTACATTATATGGTTGTCCAGTAAAATGCAGGATTTGTGATGCAGGTCTTGATTACAAGGGAAAACTAAGCTTTGAAGAAATGTCAAGACAAATTGAATGGATGATATTCAATAGATTCAAATGCAATGAAGCAAAAACGAAGAAGTTCAAGATCCAGTTTTCAAGGATGGGTGAACCTTCGTTTAATATGGAAGTGCTTGAATTAATAAGGAAATTGCCTTCAAGCTATCCATCAGGCAATCTGGTGATATCTCTTTCAACGATTGCACCTGAAGGAAATGATTTGTTTTTCAGGGAATTGCTTGAAATAAAGAAAGAATATTATTCAGATAATTTCCAGTTGCAGTTCTCAATTCATTCAACAGATGAGGAAACAAGGGATTGGCTGATACCTGTAAAGAAATGGAATTTCGAAAAAATATCGAAGTACTGTGAGAATTATTACAATGGAGACAAGAAGATAACATTGAATTTTGCATTATCAAATAGATTCAGTATTGATGCAAGGAAATTAAAAAGCTTTTTTGATCCCAAAATATTCCTCATTAAAGTGACGCCTTTGAATCCAACAATAAGAGTAATGCAGAATGGTATTTCTTCTCTTGATTTGTTAAAAGGGGAAAGCATTGAGCTTATTGATGAACTCAGAGAAAATGGTTATGAAGTGATTGTAAGCATTGGTGAATTTGAAGAAAACAAGATAGGCAGTAATTGTGGGCAGTTTATTGCTTCAAACATGCAAGGCAACAAGAACAGTTCATATAGTTATGAAGTGCGTAAAATCAAGGCAGAATGATTAATGATTTTTAGAATATTATTGACTATTTAAGATAATTCTAAACCATGAGCATTTTCAAAAACATATTGATGTCAGGAAAGAATGTTTTGCAGGAATTGCGGTAAGGAGCTTAGCGAGAGACTTACTATTTGCGATAATTGCGGTGCAGATAGTAGTGATCCCTATATAGGCTGGATAGTAGACAACCGTTTCAAGGTTCAAAGGAAACTTGGAATAGGTGGTATGGGAACAGTTTATCTTGCCTATGATCAGAAACTTCACAGGGAAGTAGCTGTCAAAATCCTGCCACAGGATTTCGCACAGAATAAGGATGCTGTTGCAAGATTTGCAAGAGAAGCTGTTATAGCAGGTCAGATATCTCATCCAAATATAGTTTTTATATACGATTATGGAACTGAAAAGAACTTGTATTATATAGTAATGGAATATATAAAAGGGGAGCGTCTTAAAGACTTTATAGACAAGAATGCTCCTCTACCTGTTGAAAGGATAAGAGAAATAGGCCTTCAAATATGCAGTGGATTGATCAAGACACATAGAAGGGGTATAATTCACAGAGACTTGAAACCTTCTAATATAATGTTTTCTGAAGACGGGACTGTAAAGATAATGGATTTCGGGATTGCTTATGCAGTTTTTAATACCCCATTAAGCTCTGGATTGCTTGGCACTCCACATTATATGTCACCTGAGCAATTTGGTGGAAAGGCGGATCAGAGAAGCGATATATATGCAATTGGTGTAATGTTTTATCAAATGGCTACAGGTGAGCTTCCTTTCCAGGCTGAAAATCCATCTGAGATGATGAGATTTCACCTGTTTGAAGCTCCTCCGAGCCTCAAATCAAAAGGATTGGATATCCCGGAATGGTTTGAAGAGGTGGTTTTCAACTGTCTTGAAAAAGAACCAGACTTAAGGTTTCCTAATGTATACAGTCTTGAACAATCACTTCTAAAAAGACAGGTTGTTAGGATAAGCGAGGGAGAAAAGCAGGAGGAACTTTCTGTAACTGAATCACTTGTTTCAACCTTACAGGAACAGATGAAAAACAAGGATGTGAAACCGAAATCTCAACTGGGAGATCAATCTGATATCCCTACTGAGGATGGTTCAGATAATAAAACTGCTGAAGCATGGGATGATGAAAAACTTGATGCTACAAAAGATCTGGATATGAGATCTTCAAGATCCAGTTTATACAGGTTTTTATCCTTAATGAAGATAGTCTTCGTTGTTATAATAATCGGAGGGGTTTTCATAATTCCATCTTATTATGTAATAACCTCGCTATACAAGAAAAAAGAGGTCAAGAAACTAGAGTATGGTTATTTATACGTAAGATCTGTACCCGGTGGGGCAAAATTCAAGCTTTATGGCAGCTCTGGAGATTCTACTCTTCTTCAAAGCAATGTTATTGTTGAAGACGTATTAGTGGGGGAAAAAAGGATAAAAGTTATTAATCCAGGTTTTCAGGACAAGGATTTGAATATAACAGTCAAGACTGGTGAAACGACAGATGTGCTTGTCAGGCTGGAACCTTTGAAAATGGTTGTCAATTCAATAGATGATGCTCAGATGTCATATATTCAAGATGGTGAGTTCATAATGGGGAGTCTAAAGGGGAGGAAGGATGAACAGCCGCTTCATGGAGATAATATAGAGGGCTTCTGGATTTATGAGTATGAAGTCACAGTTGAGCAATATGCCAAATTTCTGAATTCTAATTTCGACAAATCAAAACAAAATGAACAAAAATGGCTAGGTAAAGCTCTTAATCTTGGATTTATAGTAAAAACAGATGAAGGTTATGCAGTAAGAGAAGGCAGGGAGAAGTTCCCGATACTTGGGATTACCTGGTTTGGTGCAAATGAATATGCAAACTGGGCAAAAGGTTTTCTCCCGACTGAAGCTCAATGGGAAAAAGCTGCAAGAGGAGGACTTTCAAACAGAACATATCCCTGGGGTGATTCATCTCCACAAACACTGGCTAATTTTTCTGGTTTGCAGGGAAATCAAATAAAAGAAAGAATACCCTTGCAGGGACTTCTTGGACCTGTTCCAGTAGGTTCTTTTGGAGCCAATGATTATGATGTTTTTGAAATGGCAGGTAATGCAGCTGAATGGTGCAAGGATTGGTATCAGGCAGATTTTTATGATTACAAGAAGGGAGTCCATCCAGCAGGTCCAGATAAAGGTATTTACAAGGTCATTAGGGGTGGAAGTTTCCTGTCTAAAGCTGATGAAATAAGATGCTCCTCAAGAGACAAGGCAAAACCTGAATATTCACGGATAGATGTTGGTTTCAGAGTAGTGCGTTTATCTGCTGAGTAGTATCGGTTAATAATAAAGACAAATCAATGCTAAATTTATGAAGCGGTGAAGTTCAGGAAATGACATTAGATTGCTTGAAAGTCGAATTAGTTTTCGGCAAATCAGGATTGTCAGTTTTTATATCAGAAAAAGCTTCCAGAATAGACATCTTTAATACAAAAGACATAAAAGCAGAGAAGAACCTTTTTGTAAAATACAAGAGGAAATTATTCGATTTTTTGAATAATCACAAGGGATTCAAATCGGTTTGCATTGTAATTCCTGATCATACAAGAGCTTGTCCAACCATGGAACTGCTATCTCCCTTGCTCAAGATTCTTGCATGTAGAGAAATCAAGATTTTGATTGGAACAGGGACACATCGAAACAGTACAAAGGAAGAAATGACAGAGATGATTCCATCAGATTATTTAGCCTTTGCTTCTTCACATGATTATAAAGATGAAAATAATCTTGTACAGGTTGGAGTTATTGATGAAATCCCTATAAAGCTGAACAAGCAATATGTTAATTCGGATCTCAAGATAGCAATAGGATTGATTGAACCTCATTTCATGGCTGGATTTTCAGGAGGCAGAAAAGCAATTATTCCAGGTATTTCCGGTTGGGAAGCCATAGCATATTCTCATGGGAATAAAATACTTGCAAGCGAGAGAACCAAGACCGGAAATCTAAGAAAAAATCCATTTCATGATTTTATTACAAGAGCAGTAAGCTTGTGTTCACCAACTTATTGTATAAATGCTTTAATTGACAGAAACAGGAAACCTATTGATGTTTTTTGCGGAAGTATGAAAGAGACACTTAAGTCAGGATCAGGCTTCTATTCAAGAAAGCAGGCAGTGGAAATAAGAAACCTTTATGATGTTGTTATATCAGGGTGTGGAGGCTATCCTCTTGATGCCACGTTGTATCAGGGGATAAAAGGATTGGTTACAGCTGCGGGTTTATGCAGGAATGGAGGGAAGATTTACTTTTTTCTTGAAGGAAGTGAGGGATTTGGTTCAGAAAGGTTTGCATCATTTTTCAGCAAGCATTATGACTGGGAAAGTCTTGACAGCATATTCTCGGAAGAGAAAAAGGTGGAACTGGATCAGTGGCAGATTCAGCTTCTGAAGAAATATGCATCTGGTAAGCAAGTAATAATATGCTCAGACTATCTTTGCGAGACAGTTTTTCCTCCTCTTGAATTCCTTGATACAAAAAGCGCTAAAGAGCTAATTGAAAACGAAAAGGGAAGTATTGCAGTAATCCCGGAAGGACCTTATACTTTTTTCAAACTACTTTAGATTGAGTTTTTCTCTTGCTATATTGACAACTTTTGAAACTTGTTCTTCAATTGTCAGTAAAGTGGTATCAATTACGATAGATTCTTCAGTCTTCATTAGTGGACTGTCTTCTCTCGAAGAATCTCTTAAATCTCTTTCTTTCAACTGATTAACTAATGCTGGTATCTTGATTTCTTCTCCCTTTTTGACCAGGTCTGATTGTCTTCTCTCCGCTCTAGTAGGATAAGTAGCTATCATGAAGATTTTCACTTCCGCTTCAGGAAATACTACAGTACCTATGTCTCTTCCTTCCATTACCACGTTGTTGTGTCTTCCAATGTCCTGCTGAATCTTCACGAGATGCTTTCTGACTCCTGTATAAGTAGCTATTATTGATGCTGCTTCACTAACTTCATTCCTCCTTATTTCTTCAGAAACATCTTTGTCATCAAGAAAGATATGTTGACCATCTTCTTTTTCCTTGAAGTGGATTTTCAGTTGGGTAGCAATTTCGGCAATTTCTGAAGCATCTGAAAGATTGGCTTTTCTGTTTATTGATTCTAAAGCTACTGCCCTGTACATAGCTCCAGTATCAACATAAATGAAACCAAGCTCTTTGGCAACCAGTTTAGCTGTAGTACTTTTTCCTGAACCTGCTGGACCGTCAATTGCAATTACTGCCATAAATTCTCCTTTCAAACCTTTCTTTCATCAGGTTGCCAAATTATCTTGTGAATTTGCAGCTGAAGTCTATAATTCAGCTTTGAATGCAAGAGCAAACTGGAAAGTTCTTTTGCTTCCATCTCCCCAAATACTGTTGAAAAAAGAATACTTGATGGAGGGACTTTTTTAATCAGCTTTATTTTTTTGATAGCATAGTCAAAATCCTCCTTATTGCTGATAACACATTTTATTTCATCAAATTTTCTTGAATTAATTAGGTTTTCAAGATTAAGATGCTTATGCATACCACTTGATGGGGTTTTGATATCAATTATCCAGGATATCTTTTCTGAATTAAGACGGGGTATCAAGAATGAACCATTTGTTTCTACAATAACATGCTTATTGCTTCTAAGAAGTTTTCTAATCAGGCTTTTTGCGTTTCTCTGGAACAAAGGTTCTCCCCCGGTTATTAATACGAAGTTATGCTTCTGTTTTCTGACAATAGAAATTATATCATTCATGAAGTATTTGTAACCTCTTGTATATGTGAACTTTGAATCGCACCATTTGCATCTCAGATTGCAGCCAGCAAACCTTATTATTGTCGCGGGAAGTCCTGAAAACGTGCTTTCACCAAGAACTGAGTTGTATATTTCTATTATTTTAACAGTCTTCATCATAGTATCGGCACATAAAAGAATTATATTTAAATGGTCAATAATGAAATTTCTTGACTCAAAATTCATTGATTCTTTACTTAAAGAAAATGAAAGAAACTTTAGCCTTGATATTCGGTGGAAAATCGTGTGAACATGAAATTTCGTTGATTTCAGCAAAGAACATTCATGCCTCACTGGACAAAAACAAATATGATGTCATTCTGATTGGAATCGATAAATCAGGAGGATGGCATATTTGTGATGAAAGTGTATGGGAGGATTCTCAGGACTTGCCATCACTTTCGAAAGAAAAAGCTGAGAGATATCCAGCTGTTGCGGTTATTCCTGATACTAAAACAAGAGGTTTTATAAGTCTTGGTGATAGCAAGCAGATAGTGTCCGTGGATATTGCGTTTCCAATTACTCATGGTCCTTTTGGTGAAGATGGAACTCTTCAGGGACTTCTCAGGATGGCAGGTATTCCTTATGTTGGGGCAGATTTATTGAGTTCTTCCATTTGCATGGATAAATCAGTTTCCAAGAAGCTCCTTGAAGCAAATTCTATCCCTGTTCTTCCTTTCATGGAATTCAGGAATAGTGAGGAAGTTTCAAGAAAAAGGATTGAATCGCATTTAAAACTGCCTTTGTTTGTTAAACCTTCAAACCTTGGTTCTTCTGTGGGGATTTCGAAAGTGAAGTCATGGGAAGAGCTTGAAGAAGCCGTTAAAAATGCTTTCAAGTTTGATAGCAAGATAATAATTGAACAGGGAGCAGAGGTAAGGGAAATAGAATGTGCTGTTATAGGGAATTCATATCCTGAATCCTCAGTACCTGGAGAGATAATCCCCATAAACCATGAGTTTTATTCTTACAAGGCAAAATATGAAGATCCTAATGGAGCAGACTTGATAATTCCAGCAAAGCTTTATCCTGATCAGGTAGATGTTGCCAAGAGACTTGCAATAAGTGCGTATAAGATATTGAATGTTTCAGGCTTTGCGAGGGTTGATCTGTTTCTATGCAGAGGGAATTTTTTTGTTAACGAAGTGAATACTCTTCCAGGATTTACTTCAATCAGCATGTTCCCGAAATTATGGGAGTATAGCGGAATTAAATATAATGAGCTCCTTGATAAATTAATAAAACTAGCCAAGGAAAAGCACAAACTCGACTTCGCATTGTTTCTGGATTTGTAGTTAAAAATCCTTAAAAAGATCAATAATCAGGTTTCCCCTGAAAGTAATGATAAAGTTGTTTTTATATATTAATTTATCTTGTTTTTCATTGACAAGAATAAACTAAATAAGGATATCTAACAATTATCATAATATTTGGAGGTAATGTGACACAGCTTAGTATAGCAAAAGATGGTGATATTAGTGAATCAATGCATAAAGTTGCTGATATTGAGGGAGTTTCCACTGATTTTCTGAAAGAAAAAATCGCTGCAGGAGAAATAGTATTGCTTCAAAATATCAAGAGAAAAGATCTTTTTCCAGTAGGCATTGGAACAGGCCTCAGAATCAAGATAAATGCAAATATTGGAACAAGCAAGGATTTGAATGATTTGGAATTGGAGATAAACAAACTGAAGGAAGCAATAAAATATGGTGCCCATACAGTTATGGATTTATCTACTGGCGGAGATTTGACAGAAATCAGGAAGAGGATGATTGAGGAATCTAATGTCCCGATAGGAACAGTACCGGTCTATCAGGGTGCCTATTATATGATGAAAAAGGGGAAGTCTTTTGCAGAGATGAAAGTGAAGGATTTTTTCAATCTCATACAGGAGCAGGCAGAACAAGGTGTTGACTTCATGACAATTCATTGTGGAGTAACAAGAAGCTCGGTAAATAGATTGAAAAAGGATGGCAGACTCGCCGGATTGGTATCAAGAGGAGGGAGTCTAATGGTTGAATGGATGGAATTCAACAAGGCTGAAAATCCTTTTTATCAGTATTATGATGATTTACTTGCAATAGCCTATGATTATGATATAACTCTATCTCTGGGTGATGGATTCAGACCGGGAGCGATAGACGATTCTACAGACAGACCGCAAGTTCAGGAGCTTATAATTCTAGGGGAATTGGTAGAAAGAGCAAGGGAAGGAAATGTTCAGGTGATGGTAGAAGGTCCCGGGCATATACCAATAAACGAGATTGAAACAAATATACTGCTTGAGAAGAAACTATGCAAGAATGCTCCTTTCTACGTTCTTGGACCACTGGTTACTGATGTCGCACCCGGATACGATCATATAGTAGGTGCAATAGGAGGTTCTATTGCAGCAGTAAGCGGGGCAGATTACCTGTGTTACGTCACTCCTGCTGAACATCTGAAATTACCGGATGTTTCGGATGTAAGGGAAGGAGTAATAGCATCACGTATAGCTGCACATGTGGGAGACATGATAAGACGTAATGAAGTTGATTGGGATTATGCCTTAAGCAAGGCTAGAAAGGATTTTCACTGGGATGAGGTAATAAAACTGGCTTTGGATCCTGTCAAGGCAGAAACCTTTCGCTCAATGGTAAAGCCCCAGGATAATGAAGTCTGCAGTATGTGTGGAGATTTTTGTGCTATCAAGAAGATGAAAAAAGTACTTGGAGGAGGAGAATAAATGGATAAAATAGCTGCGATTTATGCAAGAGAGATAATAGACTCAAGAGGTAATCCGACAATAGAAGTAGATGTTGAATTGTCTGGAGGAATAATCGGAAGAGCTGCTGTCCCTTCTGGTGCATCAACTGGAGAACATGAAGCAGTTGAATTAAGGGATGGAGATAAAAGCCGCTATGGTGGCAAGGGTGTTCTTAATGCAGTGCAGAATGTCAGTGAAGTGCTGGATGAGCAATTAACAGGATTGAGTGTCTTTGATCAAACAGATATAGACAAGATAATGATTGAGCTTGATGGAACGCCAAACAAAGCCAAACTTGGTGCAAATGCCATTCTTGGAGTAAGTCTTGCAGTTGCCAAAGCTGCTGCATCTCTGCTTGAAATCCCGCTTTATAGATATATTGGAGGGATGAACGCTAAAGTCCTGCCAATACCATTCATGAATGTATTGAATGGTGGAAAGCATGCAACTAATAATGTTGATCTTCAGGAATTCATGATTGCCCCGATTGGTGCTTCTGATTTTTTTGAAGCAATAAGATATTCAGCAGAGACTTTTCATGCCTTGAAAAAGATATTAACCGATAAAGGCTATTCAGCTTCTGTTGGTGATGAGGGAGGTTTCGCACCAAATTTATCAAGCAATGAAGAAGCAATCCAGCTTATTGTTGAAGCAATTGAAAAAGCTGGTTATAAGCCAGGAGAAGATATATATATAGGATTAGATCCAGCTGCTTCTGAATTCTACAAGGATGGATTATATAATCTGGAAAGCGAAAACAGGAAACTGTCAACAATGGAGATGATTGAATATTATACTAATCTTGTTGATAAATATCCGATAATTTCAATAGAGGATGGACTTGCTGAAGATGATTGGGAAGGATTCGTCGAAATGACTGCTAGATTGGGAAACAGACTGCAGATCGTTGGTGATGATCTATATGTAACAAATACCGACAGGCTCAAGAAGGGTATAGAGATGAAAGCTTCAAACTCGATCCTTATAAAGCTCAATCAAATTGGGACACTAACAGAAACCATGGATGCTATTGAAATGGCATACAAAGCAGGCTATACAGCAATGATTTCACATAGAAGTGGTGAAACCGAGGATGTAACTATTGCTCATGTTGTTGTAGCTGTAAATGCAGGAATGATAAAAACAGGATCCATGTCACGAAGTGACAGGGTAGCTAAATATAATGAGCTTCTTAGAATAGCAGAAGAGCTTGGCAGTAGCGGGAAATATGAAGGACTTAAAGCCTTTTATAACATAAAGGAGTTCAAATAGTCTTGAATATAACTTCTTTTTTTCTTAATCCAAAGCGGATTTTCATATCAGCGATAATGATTTTTATTCTGCTCTGGTTGTATGCATTCTTGTTTGGGGATTTCGGATATCTTCAATACAGGAACTTGAAAAAGAAGAAAGCTGGTCTTGAAGAAAAGATAGTACAGGAACTTGCTGTTCAACAGGGGTTAGTAAGAGAAAGAGATCTTTTAAAAAGTGAATCGTATATTGAGAGAATAGCCAGAGAGAGATTCTCTTTTGGCAAACCTGGAGAGAGAATTTATACATTCCCCAGAGATACATTAAGAGAAGTTGGAAAGAAGTAGGAAAGTAATTTTAAGAGACGTTTCCCATTATTTGCCGAAACGTCTTGTGACAAATGAAATGTTCAGTAATATCATGCCTACAAATGATTCCTGGATAAGAGAGAGAACCGGAATCAGGCAAAGGTATTTCGCAGAAAAGGAAGAAAGCACTTCTGATCTTGCCATAAAGACATGCATTCCAATTATAGAGAGATGTGGTGCATCTACCATAGATGCCGTCATTCTTGCAACTTACACACCGGATCATCTCATGCCTTCAACTGCATCTATTGTTCAGAAAGCACTGGGTTTGAATGAGATACCGGTTTTCGATGTCGCATGTGCATGTGCAGGATTTACTTACGCATCAATACTAGCTTATCATATGATAGCTCTTGGAAGTTCAGATAGAATACTGGTAATTGGAGCGGAAGTAGTCTCAAGATTTCTTGACTTGAAAGACAGGACAACTGCAGTCTTGTTTGGAGATGGTGCTGGAGCTGTTTTGTATGAAGCTGGAGACAAAGGAGGAATACTTGGTTTTGACTGGGGTTGTGAAAACAGGTCTGCTCCTGATGTATTGACTATTCCTGCAGGTGGAAGCAGAGAACCAGCATCTATTAATTCAGTTTCCTTTGAAAGACACTTCATAAAGATGCAGGGAGTTAATGTTTTCAGGTTTGGAGTAAGCATTTTACCAAGAACTATAAATGAGACACTAAAAATGGCAGAACTGAATCTTGATGACATTGATCTTATTATACCTCATCAGGCAAATATCAGGATAATCGAAGCAGCAGCCAAATCCCTGGATTTACCTCTGGAGAGATTCTATGTCAATCTTGACAGGGTAGGGAACACATCAGCAGCATCTATACCTATTGCATTATCTGAGCTTAATATAGATGGAAAAATGGTTTCAGGCATGAAAATAATGATGGTAGGATTCGGGGCAGGACTTACCTGGGCGAGTATGCTGATTGAGATTTGAAATTGCCTGGCAGGAAGATATTGATTACCGGTTATCCAGGTGTTGGTAAAACAACTCTCATGAATTCATTAATTACCTGCATAAAGGAAAAAATCAAAATTACCGGGTTTGTTACAAAGGAAATTAGAGATGAAAACACTGCAAGGAGAACAGGCTTTACAATAGAGGATTTCAAGGGCAATATACTAATAATGGCTCATTTGAATTTCAAGACTCAGTACAGGATTGGATTTTATGGAGTCAATATTGACAATATCAACAAGATAGCACTTCCTGTTCTAAGAGAGAGGGAAGAAAATGATTTGGTTATTGTAGATGAAATAGGAATAATGGAATTATTTTCTGAGGAGCTCAGGAAGGAATTTGACAAGTTGTTCGAAGATAGCAGTTTACTGGTTGCAACAATAAAACAGAAAAGAAATCCAGTACTTGATAGATATAAGAGCCTGGATTATGTTTCTTTATATAATCTGGAGAGAAATAACAGGGAAGAAATTTTTCAGAAGGTATTAGCTGAGATAAGCAAATCAATAACATTGCATTCCTCTTTATAAAAACCTTGACATAAGTCAGTTTTTTCAAGGTCTAAACACATTATTAAATATATGGAGGTAAAGGATGGGTTATAAGTATTTGTTGGTTATCTCTTTATTTGCTTTCTTGTTAAGCTGTGGCACTGGGAGAGTTGATGAAAAAAATCATATGCCACAACAGAAACCAGAAAAAGCAGGTAAGGCTGTTATTACAATTGGAGTTGTTGCTCCAATAACTGGTCAGACAGCAACTTTCGGAAAATCAACCAGGGAGGGAGTGATACTGGCATTCGAGCAAATAGAAAATAAGATAACATTAGATGGGAAAGAATACAAGATCAACGTAGTTTTTGCAGACGATCAGGGTTCTCCCGAAGCTGCAGTAAGTGCCTATAACAAATTAATTACTCATGACAAGGTACTGGCAATAATAGGAACTGTTCAAAGTAATTGTTCTCTTGCAGGAGCACCACTTGCCCAGAAACATAAAGTTCCCATGATTTCGACAGCTTCAACAAATCCCAAAGTCACCCAGACTGGTGATTTCATTTTTCGTGCATGCTTTATAGATCCTTTCCAGGGCAAAGTGATGGCGAAGTATGCGATAGAGAATTTGAAACTGAAGACTGCTGCTGTGATTTTCGATAATGCAAATGATTATTCAAAGGGATTGGCAGAGGTTTTCAAGAAAACTTATGAGGAATTGGGGGGGAAAGTAGTTTCATATCAACCTTTCCCTGGAGAAGATAAAACAAAGGACTTCTCACCGCTTCTTACGCAGATAAAAAGTGCAAAACCGGAGCTTATTTTTGCTCCATGCTATTATCAGGCTGCTGCCCAGATTGCAATCCAGGCAAAGAAGTTAGGACTTGCAGTACCAATATTGGGAGGAGACGGATTTGACTCTCCAAAGCTTGTTGAGGTTGGCCAAAAGGATGTAGAGGGACTTACTTTTTCAAACCACTATTCAAAAGATACACCCTCAACTCAGGTAAAGCAATTTGTTGCAGATTATGAGAAGAAGTTCAATTCAACCCCAGACGCACTTGCAGTTTTGAGTTATGATGCTTCCAAAATCTTGATAGATGCGTTGAAAAGAGCAGGCAAACCAGATTCAGAAGCAATAAAGAAAGCTCTTACTGAAACAAAGGATCTTGAGGTAGTATCTGGTAAGATAACTTTTGATGCAGAAAGAAACCCAATAAAAAGTGCAGCGATTCTGCAAATCAAGAATGGAAAACAGGTTTACATAACCACTGTAAATCCCTAGATGAAGAAGAATGAGAAAATGGTATGGCTTGCTATCGGAGTAAGCTTTACCATATTATATATACTCAAATATGGCTTCCAGGGCTTTCTGCAACAGCTTGTAAATGGATTGCAGTTGGGGAGCTTATATGCACTAATTGCGCTTGGCTATACAATGGTGTATGGTATAATAAAGCTGATAAATTTTGCACATGGTGATCTATTCATGTTTGGTGCATATATCTCAGCATTTGTCGGAGCATATCTCGCTGGAAGAGGATTGATAGGACTTGCCTTCATTCCAGCAATGCTGCTTTCAATGATAGTGACTGCAGTACTCGGGATGTCAATTGAAAAAGTAGCATACAAACCTCTCAGAAACAAGCCCAGATTATCTGTCTTGATAACTGCTCTTGGCGTCAGTCTTTTCCTTGAAAACTTTTTTGCCCTTCCAGCCGAGAAAGTCTTTTTCCCTTTCAATAAGATAGTTTTCGGTCCAAATATGCTAAGCTTTCCAAAGCTTATTGATGACAGGATTTTCAATTTCGCTGGAATATCAATATCCATGGTAAAATCAATAGATTTCTTTGTAGCAATCTTGTTGATGATAATTCTGGAACTGATAGTAAAGAAAACCAGAATAGGGAAAGCGATGAGAGCAGTCAGTTTCAACAGAGAAGCAGCTTATCTCATGGGAATAGATGTTAATTTCATAATAATGGTGACTTTCGGGATCGGGACTTCTCTGGCTTCTGCTGCAGGAACACTTTATGCACTGACATTTTGCTGCCTGGATAATCCATTCATGGGAATATGGCCAGGAATGAAGGCTTTCATTGCTGCAGTTCTTGGTGGTATTGGAAACATTCCTGGAGCAATGCTTGGAGGTTTCTTGATGGGAATTATCGAGACATATGCAAGCTCGATAAATCCTCAGCTGGGTGATGTTTCAGCTTTTTCATTACTGATAATAGTATTGATTTTCAAACCTGCTGGATTGATGGGTAAATTCGAAATTGAGAAAGTATGAATTATTTCATAACTTTGATAAAACGTAACTGGCTGTTTTTTATTATAATGACAGCAGTTTTGATATTCATGAACATTTTACAAACACCACAAAAATCAACGGGTGAACCCATATTATCAGAATTCATAAGCCATATTATAACAATTGCCTTGATTAATGTACTGATGGCAGTTTCCTTGAATCTGGTGAATGGGTTTACTGGGCAGTTATCCCTTGGGCATGGTGGTTTTATGTGCATTGGTGCCTATTCTGCATCTATGATTACAAAAATCATCTTACCTGCTTCTGGTAATGCAGGATGGTTGGTTTTTATATTAGCTTTGATTATTGGAGGAATAACATCAGGACTGATTGGTTATCTTATTGGTTTGCCGACACTTCGCTTGAAAGGTGATTATCTTGCAATAGTGACACTTGGTTTCAGCGAGGTAATTCGTTCAATTATGGTTATTTCTGATGATATAGCTAATGTACTGAATAGTATTGGATTAGTTTCCATTTCAAATGTCATCAAAGAAATAGGAGGACCCAGGGGTATCACAGGCATTGATGAAAGATCCATTTTACCGGTTGTCCTGATAATTGTGGCAATCGGTATTATCATGATGAGGAATCTTATTTATTCATCATTCGGAAGAGCATTTCAATCAATATCTGAAGATGAAATTGCCTCGGAAACCATGGGAATTAATACTACAAAATACAAGACAATGGCTTTTTCAATAAGTGCTTTCTGGGCAGGAGTTGGAGGAGGTTTGCTGGCTCATAAGCTCCTGTTTATTTCTCCCAACAATTTCACTTTTCTTAAAAGTATTGAGTATTTGATTTATGTCTATGCTGGAGGTATTGGCTCCATATCAGGATCGATACTATCAGCAATGGGTTTGACTTGTGTCCTTGAATTCACAAGAACACTTAATCTTGATGAATGGAGATTTGTTTTTTATGCATTATTACTGATAGTTTTAATGCTCAAGAAACCAGCAGGATTAATGGGTAACAAGGAATTCAGATTCATGATTCCAAGGGAATACAGATAATGCAGTTGCTTGATTTAAGAAAACTAACGATGAAATTCGGTGGATTGGTAGCAATTAATGAACTTGATTTGAGCCTTGAAAACGGTGATTTGCTTGGATTAATAGGGCCAAATGGTGCAGGGAAAACAACTGTCTTTAATGTCATAACAGGAGTTTATTCTCCAACTTCTGGATTTATATTACTTGAAAATACTGACATTAGTGGAACAAAACCATATAAAATTACAAGTAAGGGAATAGCAAGAACCTTCCAGAATATAAGATTATTCAAGAAATTGACTGTCCTCGACAATATAAAACTCTCTTTTCATACTCATATACAATATGGAATTATCTCTTCAGTCATGAGGGGAAGGAAATTCAAAGATGAAGAGAAGGATATAGAGAACAAAAGCCTTGAACTGCTTGAAATATTTGAACTTAAGGATTACTATAAACATGAAGCATCAGCTTTGCCTTATGGATTACAGAGAAGACTGGAAATTGCAAGAGCAATGGCTACTTCTCCTAAGATTCTACTTCTTGACGAACCTGCAGCAGGAATGAATCCTGTCGAAACTCAGAAACTCCAATCCCTGATTCATTTCATAAAAGAGAAGTACAACTTGAGTATTTTATTGATTGAACATCATATAAAGTTTGTAATGGATTTATGCAACAGGATAATTGTTCTTGATTTTGGAGTGAAAATTGCAGAGGGAACTCCTTTCGAAGTAAAGAACAATCCTCAGGTAATAGAAGCTTACCTTGGAACTAAAGATGCTAGAAGTTAATAATCTATATGTTTATTATGGTGTAATTGAAGCATTGAAAGGAATATCATTCAATGTTGCTGAAGGAGAAATCGTTACTCTCATTGGGGCAAATGGTGCAGGTAAAAGCACAACACTAAGAGCAATATCTCATTTGATACCATATAAAGGACAGATAAAACTAAATAATGAAGAGGTCAGACCAGATTTACCTCCACACAAGATAACTAAACTCGGTATTGCACATATCCCTGAAGGAAGGATAATTTTCGGGAATCTTACTGTAAAAGAAAACCTGGAGCTTGGTGCATATACAAGAAATGACAAGAAAATAAATGAAGATATGGAAAAGGTGCTTTCAGTTTTTCCCAGATTAAAAGAGAGGCTTTCACAACTGGGAGGAACTCTTTCAGGTGGTGAGCAGCAAATGCTGGCTGTGGCAAGAGGCATGATGCAGAATGCAAATCTGATGCTGCTGGATGAACCTTCAATGGGACTTGCCCCAATGCTTGTCCAGGAGATATTTGATAATCTTGTGAAAATAAACAAAGCAGGTACAACGATACTTCTTGTAGAGCAGAATGCTAACATGGCTCTGGAAATAGCGGATAGAGCTTATGTTTTGGAGACAGGAAGTATTATCATACAGGGTACTTCAAAAGAAGTAGCTGAAAACGAGAGAGTCAAGGAAGCTTATCTGGGTTGATCCCTTTTTTTACTAAGAATCTCATTCAGTGCATTTTCAAGCATGTTATGATTAAATGGTTTTGCAAGCATTCCATCAAAACCGTATTTCCTGAAATCAGCCATTACAGGATCTTTTGAATATCCGCTTGAGACAATCACTTTAATTGCCGGATAATTCTTTTTTACTAAAGTAACTGCTTCCTTTCCTCCCATTCCACCTGGAATGGTAAGATCCATTATAATAAGGCAGTATCCCTTGTTTTCATAAAATGCTTTTTCCACTTTTTTCAGGGCCTCTTCTCCGTCAATTGCGAAATCTACATCATAACCTATTGTCTTAATCATTATCCCAAGCACGTCTCTCACCATATCATCGTCATCCATTACCAGAATTCTTTCACTGGATGAATCTAAACTATCACTTTTTTCTACAATCTCCTTTGTGTCAAGGGATGCAGGCAGGTATATCGAAAATGTAGAACCAGCACCTTTTTTTGATTCAACTTTAAGATAACCATTATGGTATTTGATTATTGAAAAAGCAACTGCAAGACCAAGACCACTTCCTTTCGCTTTTGTAGTAAAATAGGGATCAAAAATTCTTGACAGATGTTTTTCAGAAATGCCTGTTCCATTATCCTTTATTGAAATCTTCACATATTTTCCTTCTTCCAGGGGAATCTCTATCTGATTTGTTATATCGAAATTATCCACCGCAATATTCAGAGTTCCACCTTCATCCATTGCTTCCACTGCATTCAAAGCAATATTACTTAAAACCCTGCTTAATTGTGATTCATCTACAAGAGTCTGATAAGTCTGATTGAATTCATAGAAGCTTTTAACTTTTGAACCATGAAGTACAAAATCAATAGCTTCTTTCATGAAATTATTACTAAGAAGTTTTTTCTTTATTGGAATTCCACCCTTTGAGAAGGTCAGAAGCTGATTAGTCAGTTCTTCAGCCTTGGCCAACGCTTTTTCCGATTCAAATAATCTGTGGAGGACAGTCTCTTTGTTATCAATGGAAGCTTTTGCTATGTCTATATTTCCCCAGATAGCCATCAGGAAATTATTGAAATCATGAGCAATACCTCCAGCAAGCAAACCAATTGATTCAAGTTTGTCTATTTTCTGCATCTCTATATCTATTTTTAATTTGTCAGTAATATCCTTGAAAATTAGTATTACACCAATGACCTTATTATTATTGTTTTTTTTGGGGCATATGTATATGAAATATATCTTTCACTTCCATCCTTTGAAACAAGGATGGAGTTACTCAAATTTATTATCTGATCTGATTCAATAATATTTTTTACTGGATGGTCAATAGGATTTCTTGTTTTATCATTCAGTATGCAAAAAACATCAACAAGGTTCTTCCCAATGGCATCTTTTTCTTTCCAGCCGGTCAAGCTTTCAGCAGCTTTATTTAGCAATGTTATGCAGGCTTTTTCGTTTAATGCTATTACCCCATCACCTATACTGCGAAGTGTTATAGATAACCTTTCCTTCTCGTCTTTCAAGGCATTAACAGAGATTTTTCTTTCGATATAATTTCCTATAATATTTACTGCAGTGACAAGAAGGTTTTTTTCCTCTTCAGTTAATTCTACTTCCTGATCACAGATATCAATTCTTGCAAAACCATACCATTTATCAAAAGCCCTGATTGGTATAATATAAATGACTTTAGTATCACTTGCCTGTAAAGCATCAACTTCAGGCTTTTTCATCTCATTGATTTTGCTTAAAATGGCTTTGTTGTTCTCCAGTTCTTTTCTTATTCTTGAAAGATCAGGATGATATGGTATTTCTTGTCTAACAGGATTATTGATTTTCTTTTTGATTTTCTTCTCATTATATGTATAATGAATTTGCTGCATGCATAAACCCTTGTCAGGAGATTCAATGTTTTCGAAAACATATCCCCTGCAAGCATTGAATGAACTTATAAGGATTGACAAAGCTTCGGTTATGCTTTCTTTTTTTAGCAGGCTTATGGTAAGGAGATTGGAAATATCTGACAGAGCTTTTTCATAATTCAGCTTTCTTGCCAAATCTCTTTCAATCTGTTTGTTTCTGGTTATGTCAATTGCCAGTTCAAATCTAACATCCTTGTTGTTAGCCCATTTTATTGCTCTGTCAATGCAAAGATAATCCTTTTTCAACTTGAGATTTTGCCATTCCCATATATATGGTTCATTCTTGTTTTTTCTTAACAAATCATTTGTACAGAAGCTGCAAGGTTCATCGATATTCTGTAAAACCTTATGACACTTCTTTCCAATTAACTGGTCATTAAACAATCTTTGTATTACTGGATTTGCATAAAGAATTTCGTAAGTATCAAAATCAGCTACATATATAGCCTGATCTATGCTATTGAGTATAGAGAGGAGCTGTGATACAATATTCATATTGGCATATTCATATGATTCTTGTTCAGCAATTAGCTTACCTGTACTTAAAGTACCTGTAATCTCTCCTTTATTATTTTTCAAAATCTTGTTTGACCATAAGATATTCTTTATTGTTCCATCTTTGGCAATGATTGGATTGAATCCTTCTTCAAGAAAACTGATTCTGTTTGAAATAATACTCCTGAAAACCTCTCTTATTTCATACCTTATGTTCTCCGGAATAAGATTATTGAAGTAATTCTTTCCTTTTAATTCGTCTCTTTCATATCCTGTTATTTTACATGCTGTTTCATTGATAAAATGAATATTCTCATCCTTGTTGATGACAATAATCATAAAATCAATTTTATCAAGATAAGCCAGATATTCACTACTCAAGAGTTTATTCAAAAAAAATCCCTCTTTCAACTTTGCCTGATTCAAGTAGAGTTAAAAAGTCTGTCTAAATTTTCTGTCAACTGTTTTTTGCAGGACATAAATAAAATATATCCTGGTTGAATAATTTACAATCCAGATATTATATTAATCTGCATTGAGCTAACAAGAATCTTGACAAATATCTCATACATGAGAGAAAAAGAAACATCACTTAGACAATGAGGTTAAGAATGGTAGTTAATGAATTCAATAACAAGTTGATAATAGTCATAAGCGGTCAAGCAGGACAAGGAGTCAGTACAGTAGAAAGCATACTGACATCAATTCTCAAGAAAAATGGATACAATGTTTTTGCTACAAAGGAATATATGTCGAGAATAAGGGGAGGATGCAATTCATCTGAAATAATAGTATCTGATATAAGCATAAATTCGTTTTGCGACAAGATAGATATTCTTTTTCCACTGGATAAAGGGTATAGCAGTCACCTATTGAAAAGAATATCAAGAGATACAATAATGATAGGTGAGAAAGGCAATTTCTATCCTGATCATGAAAACATTATAGAAATTGATTTCTCTTCAATTGCCAGGAAACTTGGGGGCAATATATATACTAATATAGTTATTGCGGGTCTTATGCTTGGTATGCTTGATACAGACATATCTATATCAGAGGAATTCATACAAGGCTTTTTCGGAAAAAAGGATAATGAAGTAATAAAGAAGAATATTGAAGCTATAAGATCAGGCATGGCAGAAGGCATATCGTTAAAACAAATAAAGATAAATATTGAGAAAAAGGAATTCGTGAAGACAAATCTGCTTTTTAGCGGAACCGATTCAATTGCCCTGGGTGCTATTGCAGGAGGATGTAATTTCATAGCCTCATATCCTATGTCTCCCTCTACAGGTGTCTTGACTTTTCTTTCTCAGCAATCAAGGGAGTTTGGGATAATTGCTGAACAAGCAGAGGATGAGATAAGTGCAATAAATATGAGTCTTGGTGCTTCTTATGCAGGAGCCAGATCAATGGTAACAACCTCTGGAGGAGGATTTGCTCTTATGATTGAAGGAGTGAGTCTCTGCGGTATGACAGAAACTCCTCTTGTTATTCATATTGGACAGAGACCAGGTCCTGCTACTGGACTTCCTACAAGAACAGAGCAAGGAGATCTTGAAATGGTTCTGTATTCGGGTCATGGCTCATTTCCAAGAATAATTTTTGCTCCATCAACACTTGAAAACGGTTTTTGTATTACCCAGAAGGCTTTCAATCTTGCTGATAAATTCCAGATACCTGTTTTCATACTTACTGATCAATACTTCCTTGATACATATTATGATATTGAACCAGACACACTTGATATTCCTGACACAGGAAATAAATCTTGTATAATAGAGAGTAATCTTGATTATAAAAGGTACGAATTAACCATAAATGGAATTTCACCTAGATCTGTTCCGGGATATGGGAAAGGTCTGGTAGTTGTTGATAGTGATGAACATGATGAAATTGGACATCTTACAGAAGATCTAGATATAAGAGAAGAGATGAACAGGAAGAGGATATCCAAAATAGAGGAAATAAAAAAAGCGATAATACCCCCAGTTTTACTTGGTGATTTGAATAGGAATTATGTAATTGTTTCATGGGGCTCTACATTCAATGTGATAGCAGAAGCATTGAAGAATAAAGAATTCAAGGATATTGCCTTGATGCATCTGATACAGGTATATCCTTTGCATGACAGTATTCCTGAGTATCTGAAAAACAAGACAATAATCTTGATTGAGAACAATGAAACAGGTCAACTAGGAAGGCTTCTCAAGCTTGAGTTTGGGATCAATATTGAAAAAAGGATATTGAAATCCAATGGTTTGCCATTCTCGAAAGAGGAAATAGAAGAAAACCTTAGAATAGCATTAAGGAGTTGAAATGAAACCTACAAGATATGATTTAGGTAACATTGATATAGCATGGTGTCCAGGATGTGGTAATTACAGCATTCTTAATATACTAAAAAATGCTCTTGATGAACTAGATATTTCTCCAGAAAATCTTGTTCTAGTATCTGGAATTGGACAAGCAGCGAAAATTCCTCATTACCTTAAGTCCAATGTTTTTAACGGATTGCATGGAAGATCTATTCCCCCTGCTACAGGAATAAAAGCATCTAACAGAAATCTTGTAGTTATTGCTGAAAGCGGAGATGGTTGCATGTATGGAGAAGGAGGTAATCATCTGCTACATGCAATCAGAAGAAATCCTGATATAACAGTTGTGATACACAATAATATGATTTATGGACTGACAAAAGGGCAAGCCTCGCCAACTAGTCAGATAGGTTTCAAAACCAAAATACAGAAGGATGGTGTTTCATCAGAACCTTTTAATGCTGTTGCTCTTGCTATAAGTCTGAATGCATCATTTGTATCCAGAGCCT
The DNA here is from genome assembly GCA_016927185.1 of Candidatus Coatesiibacteriota bacterium. Classification (GTDB taxonomy): domain Bacteria; phylum JAFGND01; class JAFGND01; order JAFGND01; family JAFGND01; genus JAFGND01. Next base: position 16,602 of record JAFGND010000028.1, on the reverse strand, counting down.
TCAGCGGTGATATTGACAAATCTAAGGAGATATTGAAAAAAGCTATCAATCATAAGGGATTGTCTATTGTCGATATGATGCATCCTTGCGTATCTTTCAACAAAGTTAACACTTTTTCATGGTTCAGGGAGAATACTTATTATCTGGAAGAGGATTTTGATTATACAGATAGATTGAAAGCATTTGATAGGGCAATTGGGAAAGACAAACTGGCACTTGGGATTTTTTATATAAACGAAAGAAATGCTTTCGAGGATAATCTGGGAATATACAGGAATAATGATTTGCCATTATTCAGAAGAATACCAGATGAGGACAAATTAAGAAAGCTAATACATTCATTTGAATAGGGAGAAGAAATGGAATCAATGGAAAGCATTTATAAGAGAAGAAGTATAAGAAAATTCAAGGACAAAGAAATAGAAGAATCTATTATACTGGAAATAATCAAGGCAGGCATGTACGCCCCTTCAGCAGGAAATCAGCAACCATGGCAATTTCTTGTCATAACAGAGAGGGAAAAGCTGAACAGGATTCCAGATTTTCATGAGTATTCCAAAATGCTTTATTCTTCACCAGCAGCCATACTTGTTTGTGCTGATTTATTAAAAGAAAGAATTACTAATTTTTTTCCCCAGGATTGTTCAGCTTCGACAGAAAATATGCTAATTGCTGCAACTTCTATGGGTTTGGGAAGCGTATGGCTTGGAGTCTATCCAGTTGAAAAAAGGATAAAGGGCTTCAAGACGTTGTTTAATCTTCCAGAGACAATTATCCCTTTTTCACTTGTGGCACTTGGTTATCCTGATGAAGAGAAAACCCTGGCTGACAGATACGATAGTTCAAGAATTCATTTTAACAAATGGTAACTGGAAACAGTCATTGTTCCTCTTGACAGGATAAATAATGGCTTAAGAGCGGTACAAAACGGAAAGTGGGATATGAACAAGACTAATAAATGGATAGTATTGAAATTTGGGGGCACAAGTGTTGCCTCCAGAGAGAACTGGGAGGTTATTGCTTCTGTCATAAAGAAAAGAATACTTGATGGATACAAGGTTGTTGCTGTTTTTTCAGCAATAACCGGGATTTCAAACAAACTTGAAGATCTTCTGGAAGAAGCTTTGAAAGGAAAATTCAAAGATTCCTTGAATATAATAAGAAATGAGCATGAAAACCTTTCTGAACAACTGGATATTGAATTGGATGAAAAAATATCCAATGATTTCGAATGCCTGTCAAGACTAAGTCTGGGAGTTTCATTGATAGGGGAAGTCAGCCCAAGACTTAAAGCTCAATTCTTGTCCTTCGGTGAATTGATGCTCACCAGAATAGGTTTTTCGTTTTTACAGAAAACCGGCATTAAATCAAAATGGATTGATATAAGGGATTTTCTTGTTAGCGAGGATGAATATTCAAATGATTTTTCCAGGTATTTATCTGCCTGTTGTGATTATTCGCATGATGAAGCTTTTGTAAATTGCCTGAATCTAATGAATACGGATCTAGTTGTATGTCAGGGTTTTATTGCCAGCAATAGTCTGAAAGAGACTGTTCTTCTTGGCAGGGGTGGTTCTGATGTTTCAGCATCATATATTGCAGCGAAAATAGGTGCACTTCATCTGGAAATCTGGACAGATGTTCCAGGGATGTATACTGCAGATCCTAGACAGATTCCAGAATCCCTGTTAATCAAATTCCTTAGTTTCGAGGAAGCACAGGAGATTTCAGCAATGGGCGCAAAGGTTCTTCATCCAAGATGTATCTCTCCAGCAAGGAGATACAAAATCCCACTGAGGATTTTTTGCACTCAGAATCCAGAAATCGAAGGCACAATAATTACTTCAGAAGGGGAGAGTTCTGCAAGCCAGGTAAAAGCGATTTCCTTGAAATATGATATAATTCTTGTTTCCATGGAAAGCATAGTAATGTGGCAGCAATCAGGTTTTCTGTCAGATATTTTCAATTGCTTCAAGAAATATGGAATCTCAATCGATTTGGTTTCCACTTCAGAAACAAATGTAACAGTATCACTTGATCAGAGGGCAAATTCGATGGAGCATTTGATAGATTTTCTTGTAGCTGATTTGAATAAATTCTGCAAGGTCAGGATCATAGCACCTTGTGCCTCAGTAAGTTTAGTTGGCAAGAATATCAGATCAATTCTCCATAAAATTGGGCATACCCTCGAAGTATTCGAGGAGCAGAAAATATATCTTGTCACTCAGGCTTCCAATGACCTGAACCTGACTTTCGTAGTTGATGAGGACCAGGCAGAACGTCTTGCAGGTTTATTGCATGAGCTACTGTTCAGGGAAAGAAAGAATGACAGGTATTTCGGGAAGACATGGAGAGAGCTTTTTGCTGAAGAGGAAAGCAAAGAACTTTATAACCAACCAGACTGGTGGTTGAAGAAGAGAGAAGAAATAATAGATATAGCAGGCAAGGGAACTCCTGTTTATATTTATGATGAGGAGACTCTCGAAGATGTAATAAATGAGGTATCTTCATTAAAGAATGTTGATGAGGTGTTTTATTCTGTAAAAGCCAACTGGCACAAGGATATTCTTGGGAAAGTATATGATGCAGGATTTGGCTTTGAATGCGTATCAGAAGGGGAAATAAGACATGTCATCGAAATTTTCAAGGGAATAAATCCTGAAAGGATATTATTCACTCCCAACTTTGTAGCTAGATCTGAATATGAATTTGCCTTTATGCATAAAGTTAATGTAACAATAGATAATCTCTATCCTCTGGAAAAATGGGGTGATCTATTTCATGATAAAAAAATAATTCTAAGAATAGATCCTGGCGAAGGTCATGGTCACCATAAGTATGTTCATACGGCAGGTTTGATGTCAAAGTTTGGAATACCGAGATCTCAGCTGGCAGAACTGTTTAAACTAATAAGATCTAAACAACTGAAGATAAAAGGCTTGCATGCACATTCAGGAAGTGGAATTCTTTCTCATGAAGTCTGGAGCAAGACAGCAGTTTTCCTGTCGTCAGTAGCTGAGGAAATAGGTGATGTTGAAATTCTAGATCTTGGTGGAGGATTTGGAGTTCCAGAAAAACCGGGACAAAAACCTTTGGATTTAGTGTCTCTTGATGAGAGTTTTAGTAAATTCAAGAGAGCCTATCCAGATTACAAGATATGGATAGAGCCTGGAAGGTTTATTGTTGCAAGATGTTGTGCATTGATAACAAAAGTGACTCAAATAAAAACCAAGGGTGAAATATGCTATATTGGCGTTGATGCTGGAATGAATTCACTGATAAGACCAGCATTATACGGATCATATCATGAGATCATGAATTTGTCAAAAGCAGATATTCAACCAACTCTATCAGCTAATATTGTAGGACCTATCTGCGAATCAGGAGATACATTAGGTTATTCCAGATACATTGCTCCTTCTGAAGAAGGAGATTTGATATTGATTGGAACTACAGGAGCTTATGGTAGAGCGATGAGTTCCACTTATAATCTGAGAGAACCTGCCAGAGAATGTTTCATATACAAAAAGTAATTCTCTCAGGATGCTTGCTTCATTAAGTAAGCTACTATGTCTGTATGACCTTTTATTTCAGCTTTCTTAAGTGCACTGTGACCATCTATATTTTTTAGCGTTGGATCAGCTCCATTTGCAATAAGAATTGAGAGAATGTCCATATGTCCATATTGTGCTGCATACATCAAGGGAGTAAGCCCGAATTCGTTTGCGATATTTATATTTGAACCTTTAAAAATGAGTTTCTCTACTATTTTTTTATGACCATAACCTGCAGCAAATCTCAATGCTGAGCTTCTATCCTTGCTTAGTATATTAACATCTGCTCCTTTCTCAAGGAGAAAATCAACAATTTGCTCAAATCCTGATGCTGATGCTTTCATTAATGCGGTGAAGCCATGCTTGTCTTTTATGTTGATATTGATTTTTTCATTATACATTTTTTTCATTGTATATAAATCACCACATAATGCTGATGTTATAAAGCCCTCCTTTCCTTGCGTATCTTCTATCATATGAACTATATCCAGGTAATTATTCCTGATTGCTATATCAAATGCTGTTTCTCCTTTCTTGTTTGTCTCATGAATATTTGCCCCGCTATCAAGAAGAAGTGAAACTATTTCTTTTTGATAAAGCAATACAGAAATCATTAATGGGGTTTCACCAAGCTGATTCTTGTCATTAACATCAGCTCCATAATAAATCAATAAATCTACAATATCTTTGTAACCTCTCATGATTGCTCTTATAAGAAGATTGCTATCCCATATCTTTACATTGACATCAGCCCCATTATCAAGGAGAGATTTCATCTTTATTTCATCCCTGCTAATGACTGCATTCAGTAAATCATTTTCGTTTTGCATTCCTCCTCCTTAAAAATAACTTTCCTAAATATCAATTGTTATTTTTTGAAGTATATTCCTCTTGACTTTCTGTTTTTCTCTTTCCAGAACTTCCGGTTCTGCTGGTATCTCGATAACAAATTCAAACAAGGTTTTTTCTACAACTTTTGTAAGAAATTTATCTAAATCCATTTCAAGAAAGTCACTGTAGTATTTAAAAGTATTATATAAACTTTTGTCAATGGAAATTATTACCTGCATCATTTCATTTTTTACTTCCAATCTGTTCATTTCCACTCCTTATTGCTTTGAAGGCTCACTTTTTCAAAAGTTCATAATAACTACGAAATTTATTTGAAAAAACATGTCAAGACTTTTTTAAAGAGAAAGAAGTATTATCATTAAAAAGATATAATGAAAAGATATAGAGCATATTTTAAAAAATTCATTGCATAAAACCAATATAATTATGATATGTTCAAGCAATTATTTATTAAGCATACCCTCCTGGTATTGCTCCTCTTGGAATGAAAAGCGTTTGAATAGCGAGGAAAAAATGAAAACAGTCATAATAATGGTTTTGTTTGTAACAGCATATTCTTTTGCTGAAGAAGGAGACATCCCGGCAGATAATTATCCATACTTCTATTCGATAGGACTTGGAATAGGTCCTTCATATGGAGGCGGTGGAATAAGAGGAAGCTTTGGATATGAATATGTTTCATTAGATGCAGCAGGAAGCTATCTTGGTGTAGGAGCTGGATTTAATGGTGGTTTGACAGGATATTTTGCAGAGAAACATAGCAGCGTAAGACCTAAATTATCAGCATTTTACATGAATTATGCAACTATCGTTATTCCAGAAGATGTTGATATAAAAGATGGAAAAATGTATCCTGGGATAGGGATATTCGGGGGAGTTGACTTCAAACTGGGAAGATCCTCCATGTTTTATATTGATACAGGTATTGGATATGTTCATACTTTCAAGAAATATGATGATATAAGAAAGGAATGGGAAGAAAAAGGTTACATGGGAAATTCGTTTCCTGATGAACCTTCAAGAATGAGAATTTTTGTAGGTTTTGGAGTTTCTGGAGGAAGACAATACAAATAATTATATCCTGATATCCTTATCGTCAAACCAGTGAATGTTATCTTCAGGAATGAAAAGCCAGTAATCATTACCTTCAATTATTTCTGGATTGAAGTCTTTCTTGATCTGCATTTTGGATTCAATGAAATTAAAGTGATAAATCGCTTCCCGGCCTATTGTTTCAATACCTTCAAGATTGGCCGTTAAATGCAATCCAGTTCCTTCCCTTTCCCAAAGAGTATCTTCAGGTCTGAACCCTAACTGATGAGCTCCTTTAGGGATTTCACAACTGAATTTGATAATCTTGTCATCAATTTTACTGTATTCTTTCAGAATGTTCATTGGAGGACTTCCTATGAATTGAGCAACAAAAGTATTTGCTGGTCTCTGGTAGACATTCATCGGCGTATCTGTTTGCTGGATTTCACCTTTATTAAGAATGCATATTCTCTCCCCAAGAGTCATTGCCTCAATCTGGTCATGAGTGACATAAATCATTGTTGTTTTCAATCTGTTATGAATTCTCTTCAGTTCAATTCTCATTTGACCACGAAGCTTTGCATCAAGATTGGAAAGTGGTTCATCAAAAAGAAAAACCCTTGGCTGTCTTATTACAGCTCTTCCAACAGCAACTCTCTGATTTTGTCCTCCTGATAATTGTCTTGGTTTTCTATCAAGTAGTTCTTCTATACCTAATAACTCAGCGGTTTTCTTGACTGCCAGTTCAATCTCATCTTTAGGTTTTTTCTTTATTTTTAGTCCGAAAGCAAGATTCTCTCTTATGCTCATATGGGGATACAAAGCATAATTTTGAAATACCATAGCTATATCTCGGTCTTTTGGAGGAAGGGGATTTACAAGTACTTCATCTAAATATATTTCTCCTTTTGTTGGTTCATCAAGACCTGAAATAAGTCTCAAGGTTGTTGATTTGCCACAACCAGATGGACCCACAAGGACAAAAAACTCTCCATCATTTATTTCTAAATCAATATTTTTCAGTACCTCTTTGCCATTTGGAAAAGTTTTGTTGACTTGCTTAAAAATAACCCTGGCCATATTTGCCTTTCACATAGAGGAAATATTGTTATGAATGTCTTGACGCATGAAGTAATTATTTGCGTCAAGGATTCTTTATATCATATCAGCCACCTGGAAAAGTTTTTTTTGGGAATTTTTTTTGTGCGGATTATCTTGCCATTAAAATCAATCAGGATTTCAGTATCATTCTCATATTTGGTATATGAAGCTATAAGATTTGCTGCAATATTAACATCTTCCTCTGAAAGAATATCTTCTGTTATTATTGCTGCAGTAGGACCGGAATAATCATCGGTTGGTTCCAGAGAGTTTTCTGTTATTATTTTCTTTATCATTGCATCTTCATCTTCTCGTCTTGTCAGAATGATCTTTAGTCTTTCAGATATCCTGAAATGCCTGCCGATAGTTAACAGTTTTGCATTTCGTTCATTCAGCTGATCATGCTTTACAAGATCTTTTACACGCCTTCCTATCGTCTTATCAGTTAAAAGACAGCCTCCTGATGAATATAGGGCAGTTTCATTCTGATAGCCGAATTTCTCTATAAGCTCAACCTGTCTTTTTCTACCCCTGCCAGAAATCCTTTCTAGTTTGCTTCTATCAATCCATCCTTTTAATTCAGGTAAAGTTGGTTTCATGATTTTTGCAAATAATGGTCTTAGCACAAGCTCTTTTGCGCCAGACATTTTTGCTATAAGATTAAGACTGTTTTTCTGCTGAGACATAGGTCTTTGTCCTACAACTTCCCCAGTTGCTATGAAGTGGGCATTGAGTTCTTTCATCAAGAATACTGATTTCCTTAACATCAAGCCATGACAGTCTATACAAGGATTTGCCCCTGAGCCCAGGCCATATCTTGGATTTTTGATTATTTCTATCATCTCATTAGTCAAGTCCATTGATAAGAATGGTATTGAAAGAAATCCAGCAAGACGTTCCGCTTCATCAGATGAAAAAAAAGGACTGTAAAACGATATTGCTGTTATATTTATGTCCTGTTCCAGAAGAAGTCTGGCAGCTAACAATGAATCTGCTCCACCTGACATCAAAACCAAAGCATTATATTTCATCTGCAATCAATACTATTGGAAATAATAAACTGCTGGTTTATACACGTAAATCCTAGCTAGCAGGTTTTTCCAATGGAAGTGCAAATACTTCAAATGCTACCTTGGAAGTTCCATCCTTTCCTTTTATACTTCTTCTGAGTGAGAAGCAGATCCATTTTTTTGCAGGTGAATATGATACTCTTTCTCCTACTTCAACCTGTCCTTCTGGTTGCAACAGTATTCCCTGTTTTTCACCACTTTTTATTGCCCATTTCAGAATATGAGTAGGAACGTTTTTCCCTTCTTCATCCTTTGTAGTTGCATCTTTGAATACATGTGCGATATAATTGCCTTCTTTTATCCATACCGGTGAAATTGCACCACCTTTTTCTATGGTTGCATAAGTAACATTTTTGGATTCAATATCAATAATTCCAATGACTTGAGATGTTGTTTTTTCGTCATAAGTTTTAGGTAAATCGAAAGCCAATGATTTATTGTCCGGAGAAAAAACTGGATGGTTGATATTTGTCGCTGGTTTATTATTAGACATATTTATTGGATATGAAGTTTCTTTCTTTTCTGCAAAATCATAAATTATGATATGTCTCTTGTCTCTTACAAAGCATATTGACTTGCCATCATTAGACCAGCTTATCTGAGATTCTGGCTCTTTAGTTTTTGTGATTTGCTCCAATCCTTGACCATCTATGCCGACTATATAAACGTCTCCACCAGTTTTTTCAAGATCCTTGAGATAAATGAAAGCTATTTTCTTGTTATCAGGACTTAATGCAGGTTCGTTTATATCAACTATTTTCTCAAGCTCGTTCCCTGTATACTCCTTCTTTTCCAGATCATACAAAGCTAAATAAAATGATGTATTGCTGTCCTTAACTCTTCTCTGAAGAGTGAGCAACTTTCCATCATTAGAGATACAAGCAAAAGGATCATAAGCGAAACTTATATTTTTTCCTGTTTTCTTGCTTTTTCCCATTATTGGAATCAAGGCTGAAGAAGGAATCTCTTCAATAGTTTCTGTATTCGAAGTTTTATCTCCATTGTCACTTGATCCATCTTTGTCGTCATCAGTTCTGCGTTTCTTTTTTTCTCCACATGAAAATGTGCCTATCAAGGCAAGTATTAGTAAATATTTTAACCATTTCATTTCCTACTCCTCTTCGTTTTGTTTACTAGTCTTGGTTTATAGTTTTGTTCATGATGTCAATATAAAAAAAACTTGTCAAATTATAAGCTTTATTAAAACTACTTCAATAATGTCTTTCAGGAAATTGCGTTTTAGATGTATTCAATGTGGTGCTTGCTGCAGAGTGGAAGATGGAATGGTCTATATTACTGCAATAGACGAAAAAAGCATTGCAAAACATCTAAGTTTACCTCTATTTAAATTTAGACGGAAATATGTAACAACTGATCCTGAATATTTCAATAAAAAGTGCCTGAAAAATGAAGATGATGGAAACTGTCCGTTTTTTGTTGAAAACAAGTGCTCTATATATGAAGTCAGACCATTACAGTGCAGATCATTTCCCTTCTGGCCTGAATTCATGAAAGAGGAAAATGGTATAAAAAAACTTCTGGAACTGTGTCCAGGATTTGGTAAGGGTAAATTATATTCCAAAGAGGAAATTGAGGCAATAATAACTGAAGTTATAAAAGCAGCTATATGAAGGAGGACTTATGAAAAAGCATTTCAAGCAATTATTAACTTTGGCTTTCATACTGAGTTTCATGATGATTTTTTATCCAGAGGATTCTTCAGCAAGAGTCGGTGGAGGGCAAAATTATAAGAGTCCTTCCAAATCTTTTACAAAGCCTTCCTCAAAAAGCTCTTTTTCATTCAAGAACAGCATTTCACGTGTTGGAGGAGGGCAGAGATATAGCAGCCCAAGCAGATCATCAAGTCCATCCCGAAGTTCTTCTTCATCTAGCAACAGGAGTTCATCAAGCAGCCCATCTCGTACATATAGCAGTTCTCCCTCATCATCTGGAGGAGGTGCTGGGGTTTGTTGTGGTGGAATTGGTTCTATGATATTCGGAGTAATATTCATTATAATATTTCTGATAGTAGTAATTTCAATTATTAAATCCAGATCAAAAGGAGGGGCATCTTCAACTCAACCTAAATATGAATCTACAATGGATTCCTCAGGCATGGAATATGGTACTGACATGTCGACTGTATATGATGCTGAATTGAAAGAGAAAATAAAAGAGCTTAAGGCAGCTGATCCTGCATTCAGCGAATCAGTGTTCAAGGATAAAGTTCAGACAATTTTCTTGAAAGTCCAGCAGGCATGGACCCAGAAGAAGTGGGAGCTTGCAAGACCTTATGAATCTGATGCGATATTTAACAGGCATCAATCTCAGATGGATGAGTACACGACAAAAAGGATAAGGAATGTCCTGGAAGATATAATAATTGCTAATGTAGAAATAGTAAAAGTGGAACTTGATAAATACTATGATAGTATTACAACAAGAATAAGAGCACAGATGATAGACTATGAGATAGACGAAACGACTAATCAGATAATATCTGGAGACAAGAATACAGCTAGAACCTTCAGTGAATACTGGACATTCATAAGGAAATCTGGTTTGAAAAGCAAGGGACCTGAAACAATATCAATGGACAAATGTCCTAATTGTGGAGCACCAGTGAATGTTAATCAGGCAGGGAAATGCGAATATTGTGATACAATAGTCACAAAAGGTGATTTTGACTGGGTATTGAATAATATTATGCAGGATGAGGAATACACCGGTTAGTGCATAATATCTTCTATAAAATTGGCAATTAAACCACCTTTGTGTGTTTTAATAATAAAGAAGAGTTTCTCTGCAAGGACCTTATCCTTGGTTTCCTTGTAAAGTTTTGCAAGCCAGATTAATAATTCCTGTTTTGCCTTTTTGCTTGCATTACCAGCCAGGAATTTTTCAACTTCCTGTAAGTTATTAGCTGCCATATCCTTGATTGAGCTTCCTGCAGCTTGCCTTGCAGGTAATTCAATATCCTCCAGTCTTTTAAGTAACTCAGGGAATGCCTTATCATAATTAATCTGTCCCAGTACCATTGCAGTATTTACTCTTATATACAATTCCTTGTCTTCAAGAAATGGTATCAGGTTAGGACCTGCAATTTCCTTCAACTTCCCACCTTTATCGTTAGTTATTATTTTACCAATAGTAATAATAGAGATGCTTTTCAGTCTGGTTGAAAATCCTTGCATCCTGTTAAGCAGAATATTGATAGTCCCTGAATCAGCTACTTCCCCCATTACATAGATGGATGCAAATTGAATTGTATCATTATCTGAATCAATGTTCTTGATTAGTATTGGTAATACATCTCCCTTATGCTCTGAACCAATAACTTCAAGACATCTCAGTTCAAGTCCATCAAATGTTTTTATTCTTTCTGTATATAGATATTCTATCATTGGTTTCCCCAAGGTTGTAAGCATTTTTCTTGCAGCATCTACTCTGTCGACATTATCACCTACCTGCCATTCACTTCCTATTTCAAACAACCTCTTGATTTTTGCCTTATCCTTTAGGCTGTCTATATCTGCTTTTTCAAGCTCCTTCATCTTGAATTGAGGGGTAGATTTTTCAAGTGCCTTTCTATCCAATCCAATAGCATGCATACCATTAAACCATATATTATTGTTAGCAGATTTGTATTCCCTTGGATAATTGTCGTCACCATCAAGATCCAGGAATATTCCCACCCCACCAAAACCTCTTGCCCAGGTAGCAGTACCAAGACTTATTGGTTCATAGCAGCTATAAATATCATTTCCTTCAGAATCTATGAATATGCCAACTGAATTAGTTAATGCCCTTCCCAATCCACCTGATATCTGGTGCATATCATCTCCTGATCTGTCCCACATCAGTCCTACAGCAAAATCGTGGGCATCTCCCTGTCCAGGTCCCCATCTCGAGAAGTAATGATCATTGCCCTTTTCATCATAAAAAACTCCTGCACTTAAATGTATACCGGCACCCTGACCGTATTGGGCAAGATTATATGTATCATCTCCATCAAGATCGCCTAGTACTCCAAGGCTATACCAGTATGAGCAACCCTGCCCATAGATTTCAGTATAGTACAGATCATTTCCGGAAAGATCCCATAACTGACCGATGCCTCCGGGAGTATGATCCCTCAAACCCATTCCGAAACCCTGGGCAAAGCTCTGATACTGTGTTGGACGAAGTGGAAGATGAAGGGTTTTTCCACCAGCGTAATAATTATCATTTCCTCCTGAATCAAGCAACAAACCTGCACCATAAGTTCCACCAAATCCCTGTCCCCACCTGTCTATTCTATAAATATCATTGCCTTTTTCATCCACCAGCATTCCGATACCGAATGTTGCGCATCCCTGGCTGTTATATGAACCTCTGTAAATGTCGTTGCCATTTAAATCATGCAGTATTGCTAATCCAAAAACTGTTGAACCAAGACTGTTTTCTTCTGCAATATATTTGTCGTCCCCACTATTATCTATAAGAATACTATAACCAAGAAGAGAACCTCCAAGAGATGAGAATCCTTTTCCATCGTACATGTCATTTCCATCAAGGTCTATTATTACTTGAAGCGAGTTTGTCCATGGCTCTATGGATGTTGATTTTAGAGAATAGTTATCATTCCCAGAAAAATCAACAATCAAGCAATAATCTCCCTTGATATTATCGTCTGATTTTCCTGAGATCAGTATTTTGCCAACAGGAGATACTATTTCCTGCTGCTTGAAGTTGTTTTTTATCCTTATTTCTTTTATTTTTTCATTGAATTTATAGGTTTCCTCTGCCAGATAAATTCCAGCTGCTATCAATAGATCCAGATTAACTTTCTTCCACATATTCTTCTGGTAAATAATAGTTGAGTCTTTTGGTTCATCAATCTTCAGTTCTTTTAGTTCATCTTTAACTGTTTTATCCCCCTCATCTGCCCAGAAAATAACAGATGAGCGATATAAATCCTTCTTCTCCTGAAGAGACAAACCTGAAAGTGCTTTTTCCCTGTTGTTATTTACAATGATTAGGGAATTGACATACTGAGATAAATTGAAGTACAAAGATGGGGAATCTATGCTCAATGAAGCTAATTTGAAATCTCTTGTCTCCTTCCTTAGATTCTCTATTATTTCCTTTATTTCCTTTTCCCTGCCAAGAAGTCTTGCATTATACCAAAGCAAATCAACTGGCTTGTTCTTGTTTTTCAGTAATACTTCTCTTGTATTCAATGTGAAGCTAGCCATCGTTAGAGGTTTATCCATCATTAGTTTAACATCAGGTAAAAGATAAAGCCCGGTATATCCTCTTAACTTATCGAATTCCAGATCTCTTCTATTTAGATTAAGATAAGACAAGCAACTATCGATATAAGTTTGTTCTTTATCCGGGAAAAAATCTTCCCCTGACAGCATACAGAAACATAAACAAATCACTAGAAAGATTTTCATATCACTCCTTGATTATTCCCTTTTTTCTTAAGGTTTTACAAAATTCCCTTGTCCATTCCCTTGCTCCAACTCCATTCAGATGATCAGCATCCCTGAAGTACTTCATTTCTCTTGTTATGGGATTATCACTTATGTTGAAATTAAGGTATTCTACATTATATTTTTTTCTGATTATTTCCAGACGCTTGTCATATAATTCTCTTTGCTGCTTTTCCTTAAGTTTATAATATTCAGGTAATTCTATTATCACTACAGGAATGTCTTCCTTTCTAGCTATCTCGATAATTTTTATACAAGCATCTATCTTGGCTTTATCCTCAGTATATTTCCCCTTGTTATATTCCCTGTCGAATCTATCCAGGCTTTTTCTTAATACATCAGTATCCATTACCCTTGAGGATCTGACAAATCCTCTTTCAGTGTATATATCGAATTTCTTATCTGCTATTGCTTCTTTTATAGCTTTTTCCTTTGATTTATAGAAGACAGTATTATATCTGTAAGAATAGAGTTTGGAAAGATACTTGAGGGATGATGGAAAATGAAATATAAGATATCTCAGCTTATTTTTCAGGGAGATATGCTGGAAATCTACTGCATGTACCTTGATTTCTGGATTGACCTGAAAAGCCATCCATGCAACGTCAAGTAAAATGAGTTTAGGTTTTCTTATTTTTCCCAGAAGTTCATATGTGAAATAAACATTGCTTTCATAGGATCTTCCAGGTGCTTGTGCATTTAAAAGCGTCAAGCCAGATGATTTTTCGAATTCATCTGTATCCAGTCCAAAACCAATATGGGATGCTCCTATTGCCCATATATTACTTGGAACTGGTCTGTCTAGAAGCTGAATGGCAGGAAATGAAGTATAGGTATCCTGTGTCTCTGGAATATATACCAGTTTGAAAATAACTCTATCAAGTATTACAATCAATGAAAGAGCTATTATCAGGTACAATATTAATTTCTTATACATACTTAAAACTGAAAATAAATAAATGCCTTACTTCCATCAACACCATATATTGCTATCAGAAGTATGATAGCATAGTAGAAAATCCATCTAACAGGTCTTGGAAACCATTTATACATGAAATCCAGACCGTTACTGTTCTGGTATTCTTGAATAATCTGAACAATGAATAAAATCAGCAATGAAATAAACAAGAATAAAAGCTCAGTATCAGTATATAATATATAGGATCCTATCTTGTAATTCAATCCCGAAGCCATTGTGAGTATTTGCTTGAACATATAACCAAGTTTAGTAAAAGATTCTGATCTGAAGAAAACCAATGTGAAACAGAATAGATGAAAAGTGATTATTATCTGAATTACTTTTCTTATGGAGTCTGGAAAATTCATTTTTGCAAAAAGTGCGTTTCTGTATTCTTCAGTAATTCTTGATAAAACTATTAATAAGCCAACCATTAGCCCCCATAAAACAAAAGTCCAGTTGGCTCCATGCCATATACCACCAAGGAACATGGTAATGAAAATATTGATAACAGTTCTTAAGTTTCCTTTCTTGCTGCCCCCTAGTGAAAAATATAAGTAATCCCTTAGCCAGGTAGATAAGGAAATATGCCATCTTTCCCAGATTTCAGCAAATGTTCTTGCAAAATAAGGTCGCCTGAAATTTTGCATAAGCTTGACTCCAAGAATTTCTGCTGATCCTATCGCAATATCACTGTAACCTGAAAAATCACCATATGCTTGAATTGCAAAACAATAAGTTGCAATTATTCCCGCATAACCCGAGAAATTGGAAGGATTTGCATACACCATATCAACATATTTCGCTGCATTATCTGCAATAACTACTTTCTTGAATAAACCCCAGAGAATAAGCATAGATCCATGAGCAAACCTGTTGTAATCAAAATTTCTCCTCTCACTCAATTGTGGGAGCAGACTTTTTGCTCTTTCAATTGGACCTGCTACAAGCTGCGGGAAAAAGGAAATAAAAAGCATGAATTTCCCGAGATGCCTTGTTGGTTCAAGTTTTCCCTTGTAGATGTCAATTGTATAACTTAGCGATTGAAAAGTATAGAAACTTATGCCTACTGGAAGAAGAATATCCAGATCAGGAACAGGATAATCAATCTTTAAAAGATTGAAAAAATAGGCAAAAGTCCTGTTAAAAAGATTGAAATACTTGAAGAAGAATAATAAAGACAAATTAGAGATAATACTTACTATAAGCCATCTTTTTTTACCCTTAGGAGATGATTTAACAATATTCATGCCAGCAATGAAATCAATCAAAGTTGAGATTATTATAAGGAATATATATTCCCATCTCCATCTCATGTAGAAGAAATATGATGCGATAAGCAGAAAGATCCATCTATATCTATAAGGAATAATGAAATAGAGTGGTATGACTAATGCAAGGAAAACAAAATACTCTACTGAGTTAAATAGCATATTGGCTTGTGAATTTGTAACTGATTTCTATGTCAAGATATCTGTTTTCCCTGAGATACTTGATATCTATCTGTATCATTTCAAATGCATTCAACTTCTCTTTTATTTCCCTCAAGTTATTCTTGTTTTTGATCTTCTTTTTCCTTTGTTTATCTATAAGATTATTGTCCTTTAATATCCTGTTTATAGTATTATGACCTATACTAATTCAAACTCCATCTTCAATCTCCTGGAAGAAAAACCTGTATTTTTCCTTAACTCTATTACTTTATCTTAAATAGCCTTGCATGTCTTGAAGGGACTGGTCTTTGGTCTTCTTGATTTGTCCTCAAGACCAGACAGACCTTGTTCATTGTATCTTTTACCCCATTTCATTAAGGTCTTCCTGTCAACATTAATCTCTTTGGCAAACTTTTCATAAGATATCTTCTCACCTCCTTTCAGTCTTGATAAGTAATTTAATACCATGAACTTACGTTCTGAATAAATAATTGTCTTGCTATTTCATACTCTTTTCTGAACATATCTCTATATAGTGTTATCATGAAACCACGCTCTTAGCCTTGTGCGAATTCGCTTTCATACAATCGTGGAAATAACTTTTACTCCCTTAAGTTCCAGATATTCTATTTCCACTCCAAATACTTCCATTAATATTACTTCCTCATAAGTCAGTCCATAATGTCTGGGGGCTAGATTAAATTCCTTGACATTAAATCTTGTCAATTTTTATGTGATATATATATGAAAGGAAAGACCATGATTATAGTAAGGAGGCTATTATGAGAAACCTGATAATTATCATAATTCTGTTATTATTATCTAGTCTGCTTTTTTCAGCACCTGGGGATTTGATATGGAAGTATCAGACAGGTGATCTCGTTAGCTCTTCCCCTTGCGTTTCAGATGGAGTTGTTTATGTTGGAAGTCATGATACTTATCTTTATGCGATAAATAGCTCAGATGGAATTCTTAAATGGAGATATAAAACAGGTGGAGGTCATTCTTCTTCTTGTGTCTCAGATGGAGTTGTTTATATTGGGAGTGAGGATTATTATCTTTATGCAATAAACTGCTCTGATGGAACTCTTAAATGGAGATTTCAGACAGACCGGAATATTT
>JAFGND010000027.1 GCA_016927185.1 Candidatus Coatesiibacteriota bacterium | reverse complement strand
GATGGAACTCTTAAATGGAAATATAAGACAGATAGTTATGTTTTCTCCTCTCCTTGTGTCTCAGATGGAATTGTTTATGTTGGAAGTTGGGATAATTATCTTTATGCAATAAACTGCTCAGATGGAACTTTTAAATGGAGATATCAAACAGGTGATAATGTTTCCTCCTCTCCCTGTGTCTCTGATGGAGTTGTTTATGTTGGAAGTTGTGATGATTATTTTTATGCAATAAACTGCTCTGACGGAACTCCTAAATGGAGATATGAGACAGGTAGAATGGTTGAATCTTCTCCTTGTGTCTCAGATGGAGTTGTTTATGTTGGAAGTTGTGATACATATCTTTATGCAATTGAAACCTATGGTTATACTGGCTTCAAAGATGATAAATCATCTTCTTATATTCCAAACAAATCCTTCTCAGTTTCCCCAAATCCATTCTCAGACAGACTTACGATTTCCCTGCCATCTTCAGGAGCAATCTATTCCCTGACCGGTCAGCTTATTACAAAACTGAATAAGGGCAAGCATTCTCTTGATACTAGCAAATGGAGAGAGGGAGTTTATATAGTTAAGTCAGGAAAGGAAACAAAGAGGATAGTGAAGATGAGGTAAAATCCCTTTTATTTATCCCAAGTGTCTGTAATAGCCTGTGCAATCCTGTCTGCAACATATTCCCATTTCCAGTTTTTCTGAATATTCTCGAAAGCATCAAGTGACATTTTTAAAGCAATATCTCTGTTCCTCAGGATGAACAAAATTTTCTCTGCAAGTGCAAAAGAATCTTTATATGCGATGTTAAATCCTGTCTTTCCTTCAATGAATGTCTCTCTGGCTCCTCCTTCCTTGATTCCATTTATGACAATCGCCCCAAAAGATTGTGCTTCAAGAAAAGTATGAGGACCCGGGTCATATGGAGAACCTATGAATACTATTTTTGCTTTCTCATATAGTTTTAGTAAATTTTCCTTTACTTTCCTTCCAGAATTCGTTCACCGTTTTTCATGCAGCAAATGACGTGGATTCAAATACCTTAAAAAAAAACTTGACTATATTATGTCCTAAACTAAAACAAGGCCATTAGAAAATAAGGGCCTATAGCTCAATTTGGCAGAGCACCCGGCTCATAACCGGATGGTTTCCAGGTTCGATTCCTGGTAGGCCCATTAAACAAAGGAACTTGAAATAATTGCTTTATTGGAAAAATTTTTATAGGGTGGGTAGCTCAGTGGTAGAGCATCGGCTTCACATGCCGAGAGTCACAGGTTCAAATCCTGTTCCGCCTAATCAACAAGCGCCCTGATTCGGGTGCTTTTTTATTTTTATATGAAGGAGTTTGTATGAATGACGATTTGAGAAATCTGATACAATTGCAGGAGATAGATAGAGAGATAGTAAATTATAGACATGATATAGAAAGAATAGAACAGGAACTCAAGGAAACCCAGTCAGAATTAGTAGATGATCAGCAGGTCTTGGAAGAAAAACACAAGGAACTTATGCTATACAAACAACAAAGAATGGATTTGAATCTGGACTGGGAAACAGCAAAACTGGAACTGGAGAAACTCAAGAAAATGAGTTTGCAGGTTAAAACAAACAAGGAATACCAGGATATCCTGAGAGATATTGACCACAAGAAAAATGAAATTGATGAAATAGTTGAGGATATACTTCTTCAGGACGAGAAAATAGAGAAGCTGGAAGAGGATTTCAAGGAACTGGAAGAGGAACTTGCAGCTAACAAACGCAAGATAGAAGGACTTGAAGAGCATCTCAGGAATCAGATCAAGGAAAACAATGACAAGATAAAGGAAATGGATCTTGACAAGGAAGAGATAAGGAAGAAGATTTCAGAACGAGTTCTCAGGCAATACAATAGAATACAGACAGGTTCAAAAAGCGGTGGTATTGCACTGGTTTCTATTCAGAAAGACGGTACATGTTGCGGATGTCACGGCTCACTGCCTATACAGAAAGTGGTCTCATTGAAGGAAAGTGGAACTTATGATATCTGCGAAATGTGTGGCAGAATGATTTACTTCTTTAATGAAAGTGAGAAAGACGAGTTATAACTTGACAAAAAAATCATTCTCCATATATTATACAAACAAAAGAAAGAATACCTGATATGAAAAATGATGTTTATGAAATAATCCTGAATTCAAAAAAACCTGTATTGATTACTGGTTATGATCTTGATGAGAATTTCAACCTTTTCTGGAAGGAATTTTGCAAATTCGTTAAAGCATTGCCTGAAAAAGAAATAAGCATTGAAAACCTGTTCAAGGATTCTCCTGCCAGAATATGGGAATGGTTTGAACCTCTCAGGCAGAAGCAGCTTTCCACTCCATTGAATCCGGCATATATTCAGTTAAAGAAGCTTGAGGATTTTTTTACCAGACTTGTAATCATAACACAGGATATATCATCTTCTCATCTGAAGGCAGGCAGCGAGGAAGTATATGAGCTTTATGGTAATTTCAATCAGGCTTTCTGTTCCAAGGATATGTGCATATATGAGCTTCCTTCAATAATAGAGAATTACCCGCCTGTATGTGATTGTGGCCACTTCCTTAAGCCGAATATTTTCTGGTTCGGTGGAGGAATGAGCGAAGGGATACTTCACAAAACATTCAAGGCAGTGAATGCTTGCGATTTACTGATTTTTCTGGGAGCCAAATATGTTACCCAGCCATTGCCATATTATATAGAACTGGCAAGAAGTAATGGAGCCAGGATAATAGAGATTTCATCAAGACTTACTGAGTTCAGCAATATGGCAGATATCCAGGTTCTGAAAAATCCTTCTGACTTCCTGCTTGCAATATGCTAGACAGAAATACCTTGCAAAATAGGGTTGCTTTTCAAACTTGATTATATGCGTTTTTTATTAATCAGACCAGACATAAAAGAAATCCATCTTGATACAAGAGATTCCACAGAAAGACTTGGAGATCTTCATCAACCTCTTGGCTTGCTTTATCTTGGCACATCGCTTCAAAATTGTGGTGCTGAAGTAAAGATATGCGATGAGATTGTGGAAGATGATCCCTTTGCTTTCATTGAGGAATTCAAGCCTGAATATCTTGGAATCACTGTAACAACACCAATGTTTGAAAGAACCATACAGATAGTCAAGTTTGCAAAAGAAAGAGGTATCAAGGTAATACTTGGTGGACCGCATATTACCCCTCAACCAGAAAAGACACTCCAGGAATCTGGTGCTGATGCTGTATGTTATGGAGAGGGTGAAACAACAATAGTTGAATGGATTACAAAACCTCCCTCAGAGGTTCTTGGCATTGCATACATGGAAAATGGCAATGTGAAACTGAATCCCCCAAGACCGCTAGCTGAAGATCTCGATGCAATACCAATACCTGACAGGAACTTGCTTAACATCAAGAAATACTTAAATGATGAGGAATTCGGATGGCCTTTGAGAAAAGGAAGGCAGGTTTTCCGCATTTTTTCTTCAAGAGGCTGCCCTTTTCAATGTACATTCTGCGCCTCATGGAGAACATTCGGAAGAAAGATAAGATTCCGCTCAGCAGCCAATCTGCTTGAGGAGATAAAACTCTCTCTGGAAAAATTCGATGTAAACCACTTCATGTTCATTGATGATACATTGACTGAAGACAGGAAAAGGCTCAGGGAAATCTGCGAGGGGATGAAAAAGATCGGTAATATTTACTGGTCATGTTATTCAAGAGTGGGATTATCCCTGGAAGAACTGACTTTGATGAAGGAAAGCGGTTGCGAGTTAATCGGTTTTGGTGTAGAGCATGGATCTCCCAAAGTGCTTAAATTGATAAAGAAGGCAATAACAAGAGAGAAAGTGGAAGAGACTTTCAAACTGGTTAAGAAAGCAGGCATTCCATCAAAAGCATTCTTCATGGTTGGTCTTCCTGGGGAAGATGAAGAAGAATTCAAAATATCCCTTGACTTTGCAAAAAAACTCAATGCACCTTTTGTCTGGATAAGCATTTTGATACCTTTGCCTGGAACTGAGATTTATGAGAATTACCAGTCCTCTTCGGATTTCCTTGCTGAAGTCAACAGATTATCATATTTTCACACTGACAATCCGGTTATTTCGAAAAGGCATGCTAAATTCATCAGGGAATACTATCTGAGACCAGGATACCTTCTGAACCTTCTTTATTACAGAGGATTCAGATACTGGGGTATTTTTTGGAAAATGGCACAAGCTTATCTTCGCTACAAGAAGCATGAAAGGAAAAAAAATGAAAGTTCTACTAGTTAGACCTGATCTTGTCGGGACAAAATATTCACTGCAGAGGATAGGATTGAAACATCAGCCTCTTGGGCTTTTATACCTTGCAGCAAGTCTGCTTGAGGATGGCCATGAGGTGATAATTGCAGATGAACTGATTGGAGATCTGGCTACGGATTTCATAATAAAACACAAGCCTGATTATGTTGGTGTTACATCTGCTACACCACTTATTGAAAGAGCTGGAACAATACTGAAATTTGCGAAGAAGCAAGGTTGTGTAACAATGGTTGGAGGGCCTCACTGCACAAGTCTTCCCATACATGCCATGGAGGTAACCGGTGCAGATATTTGTGCAATGGGGGAAGCTGAATTCACTATAAAGGAAATAGTTGCAGGAAAACCTTTCAAGGATATCAAGGGAATAATGTACAGGGATGAAAATGGTTTACTGAAGGTAACAGAATCGCGACCAAGACTTGAGAGTTTAGACTTGTTTCCCCATCCTGCAAGGCGTTTGCTTGATATAAACAGATACTTGAATGATTTCGAATTGGGATTTCATTTCGAGAAAGACCAGATATGCGGTAGAATATATACTTCCCGAGGCTGCAAGTATCAATGTAGTTTCTGTGCAAGACATGTTACTTTTGGAAGGTCAATAAGACTTAGAAGTGTTGAATCAATGATGGATGAAATAATTGATATACAACGGTTATGGGGAACACGTTATATTTGCTTCATGGATGACACTTTCACATATGACGAGCAGAGGGTTGTGGATCTGTGCAAATTGATGATAAAGAACAAGTTGCATATAAGATGGTCATGTTTCGCAAGGGTAGGGCTTGAAGAATCTACTCTTCGCATAATGTATCAGAGCGGCTGTCACCTAATAGGCTATGGAGTTGAATCTGGTTCACAGAAGATACTTGATTTTCTAAAAAAAGAGATAACTCTTGATGAAATATATAATACTTTCGAACTCACAAAGCAAATCGGCATAAGAACAAAAGCGTATTTCATGATAGGGCTTCCAGGTGAGGGAGACGAGGAATATGAAGAAAGCGTACATTTCATACAGAAATTGACTCCTGATTTCATCGTTCTTTCCATTTTCATTCCTCTCCCCGGTTCTGATTTGTACTGGAATTTGACTGATGAAGATATGGAAAAATACAACAAGCATGCCTTTTTCCATGCAGATAATCCACGCCAGCAAAGGCTTCAGATAGAATTCTTCCTGAGAACGCATCTCAGACCTGCTTTTTTCAAGACATTCTTCACAAAATATACGAGATTTGAGGTAGAGGAAGCATTCAGGCATTTACTGACACTGGGATAGAAAATGAAAACAGAGGAAATAGAAAATGTAATAGTTTTAAGCAACCTTGCAATTGAAAAAAAAGCAATGGACTTGAATGTAATTGATCTCAGGGAAATGGAATATGTGACAGATTTCTTCATAATAGCAACCGGTTTCAACGAGGTACATATCCAGGCAATAGCTGATCATATACTCAGGCTTACAAAGGGAACTATTTACAAACCCTGGCACAAGGAAGGAATAACTCCTGGTTCTACATGGGTTTGCCTTGATTTCGGTGACATTGTCTTTCATATAATGAGCAAAGAAAAAAGGAATTACTATAATCTTGAAAGCCTCTGGCATGATGCCCCTCAAATAGATATTTTACCTATTATAGCTGGCATGGAAAAAGGAAAAATCCCTCTCAGCTTAAGTGTTTCTTCTGAAGAACCTGAAAAAGGGGTTGCATCGCCGGACAAGGAAAATGATTGATAATGGGGAAGAAAATAGGAATTACTTCTACTGTTCCAGTGGAAATACTTCTTGCAGCAGATTATCAGGCAATAGATCTGAACAACATATTCATTAATTCAAGGAATCCATCCTCTTATATTGAGAAAGCTGAAAGGGATGGATTTCCAAAGACATATTGTTCATGGATAAAGGGAATTTACTCAGCCTCAGTAAAGAACAGCATTAATGAAGTTGTTGCAGTACTTGAAGGAGACTGCTCTAATACTCATGCACTGATGGAAGTCCTGAAATTGAGAAAAGCTTATGTTATCCCGTTTGCCTTTCCTTTCAGCAGGGATGAAAAGGATTTGAAGTTCCAGCTGGAAAGATTCATGGAGAGAATGGGAACAAATATAAGGAAGGTAAGCAAGATAAGGAATGAACTGGTTCCATTAAGAAAGAAACTGAAGGAAATCGATTATCTTACTTATTCAACTTGCCAGGTGACTGGTGAGGAAAATCATACATACCTTATTTCTTCAAGTGATTTCAAGGGTGATGCAGGAAATTTCGAGAAAGAGCTTGATGATTTCCTTTATCTTGCAAAAAAAAGGGAGAAAAAGAAAATCAAGACAAGGCTTGGTTTTATAGGTGTTCCCCCAATATTCACTGACCTTTACAGCTTCATCTCCAGAAGAGGTGCTGAAGTCGTCTTTAACGAAACCCAAAGACAGTTTTCAATGCCATGCTTCGAAAGCGACATGACAACTCAATATCTTTCATATACTTATCCGTATGATGTTTTCGGTCGCATTGAAGACATAAAAAAAGCTATTAGGGAACGCAAGTTGAATGGTATAATACATTATGTTCAGTCATTCTGTTACAGGCAGCTTGCTGATTTGATTTTCAGAAGGAAGTTGAAAATTCCGCTTCTGACACTGGAGGGAGAGCAACCTGGATTGCTTGATGCAAGGACAAAAGTAAGAATAGAAGCTTTTCTGGAGATGTTGAATGAGAAATAAAGTTATGTTCCTGATTATCTTTTTATCCAGCACTCTTCTTGCAGAAAACTATGACAGGATGTTTGATTTGATGAAGCAGGGAAAGTGGATTGATGCTCTTGAGCTATATCTGAAAATTCCAGAATATGTAAAAAGCACGAAGTATTCAAGGAAGCTGAAAGCATCTCAGAAAAAAAATAGAAACCAGTTCCAGTCTCTTGCAAGGAAAGCTCCCCGGAATATGCAATTCCTCAATGAGCTTAACAAGGTAAGGATTTTCCTCAAGACAAGGAAATACAGATATCCGGTAGAGCTTGATAACAAGGTAGCAGTTTCCCTGTTTGTAATGGTTCATTCTGACAGACGAAGCAAGACAATATCTATACTGAAGGCAAGAAAGGACTATTCAGCGTATATAAGAAAAATGTGCAGGGATATGAATTTACCTGAAGAACTTGAGATGATTCCTGCTATAGAAAGCGGATACAGGAAAGCTGTAACTTCTCACGCAGGAGCAGAGGGAATGTGGCAGCTAATGGAATCAACTGCAAAAGACATGGATTTGAAGGTGAATGATGGTGTTGATCAAAGGAAGGACTGGAAACTGTCAACTGCTGCCGCCTTGAAATTCCTCAAGAGATTGTATGGTGAATATGATAGCTGGGAAAAAACACTTTCAGCATACCACTGGGGACCAGGGAACTTGTCTAATTCCATGAAGAAAGAGAAATTCCCTGATTGCATCCCTGATATCACTAAAAGATATCTCAGTGATTTCTCGGCATATGTAATCTTGTCTGATACTCACAGGAAAATATTTTCATTATATTAGGTGGAATTATGAGAAAGACGAAAATAGTAGCTACCATTGGACCATCCAGCAAAGACAAGCAAATATTGAAGCAGCTAATAAGTGCAGGAGTCAATGTTTTCAGACTGAATTTTTCACACAGTGATCATGAAAGTCATCAGGAAATAATTTCAGTGATCAAGGAAGCTTCTTTAGAGGTGGGAATTGAAGTTGCAATAATGGCTGATTTGCAGGGTCCGAAGATAAGACTGGGAGAATTTTCTGAGGAAAACATAATTCTCCATACTGATGACAAGTTCATATTGACTACAGAGAATATCAAGGGTAACAGGGAAAGAGCATCTGTTTCTTACAAAAATCTGCCATCAGATGTAAAGGTCAATGACATACTCCTGATAAATGACGGTCTTGTGAGGCTGAAAGTGGAGAAGGTTGAAAATAACGAAATTCACACTGTCATAAAATCAGGGGGACTTGTTGCAAGCAGAAAGGGACTGAATTTACCAGGAGTGAAAATAAGTACTCCCTCATTGACTGAAAAAGACAAAGATGATCTTGATTTTATTCTTCAGCAGGAAGTCGATTTTGTTGCAATAAGTTTCATAAGGACTGCAGAGGATCTCAGGGAAGTAAAGAAGATAATTCATTCGTCAGCACAGGACATTTCAATTGTCGCAAAGATAGAAAAACCTGAAGCTCTGGCTGACATAAGCAATATAGTTGATGAAACTGATGTAATAATGATTGCAAGGGGAGATCTTGGGGTTGAAATAGAACCTGAGCGTGTCCCATGGGTACAGAAGGAAATCATTAATGAATGCAACAAGATGGGAAAACCTGTAATTGTAGCTACCCAGATGCTTGAAAGCATGATAGGCAATCCACAACCCACTCGCGCAGAAACAACTGATGTTGCAAATGCCATACTTGATGGTGCTGACGCAGTAATGTTGTCAGGAGAAACTGCAATGGGAAAATATCCAGTTGCTGCAGT
Organism: Candidatus Coatesiibacteriota bacterium; assembly: GCA_016927185.1. Taxonomy (GTDB): domain Bacteria; phylum JAFGND01; class JAFGND01; order JAFGND01; family JAFGND01; genus JAFGND01. The sequence continues at coordinate 28,039 of JAFGND010000027.1, read as the reverse complement.
AGAAATGGTTGTAAAGATAGCTAATCAAACTGAAAAGCATTACAAGAAAAGAAGCAGCAGTTTTTTCGCACAACCGGAAGGAATACTTCATAGAATATCTAATTCCATGACACATGCTGCACTGATGTGTGCAGAAGATCTTGATGCTGCAGTAATTATAACAATAACTGAGTCCGGTCTTACGGCAGAGTTCATGTCAAAGTATAGACCAGAAGCACCAATAATAGCATTGACACCATCCTTGAAGACATTGAGAAAACTGCTTTTAAGTTACAATGTCTTCCCTTTCAATATAGAAAGAATTCTTGATACTGACAGGATAGTTGATTCAGCACTTCACATAGCTGAAAAAGGTGGCTTTCTCAAAAAGAATGAAATTGCTGTTCTTACTGCAGGAGTTCCCCTTGGTTATGTCGGGACTACCAATATGATAAAGGTGATAAATTTCGAAGAGAAAGCAACTGGACAATCTTTTACCGACGAAGCGGAAGATGATATTTCAAAGGAACATGTTCTCAAGGTAAAACTCGAATTATGTAATGGATGCGGATTGTGCGTAGAAGAATGCGCTTTCGATCTCCTTTATATACATAATGGCAAGGTAAGAATAAAAAACAGCTCCTTGTGTGCTGTTGATGATTTCTGTATAAATGTCTGTCCAACTAAAGCATTGTACAGAGATTGAAATATTTTTTGTTCAAGGTTACAAATATGGTTGACGTAATAGACCGTTTTAAAAATTCAAGTTTTTATGCAAGATAACAGAAAAGAACCAGACAATGACAACAAGAAATATGACAAGATGGCTAAATCAGCCAAAACTTTCATTTTCTGGATAGTCATTGCTCTGCTTTCATATTTCATATTTGTTCTTGTAGGTCGTTTCAAGGAAGACAGGGTGAATATCCCATATTCCCAGTTCCGGGAGCTTCTCGAGAAAAGTGATATAAAAGAGATAACTTTTGAGGAGAGACAGATAGAAGGTGAACTGAAAACGGCTTCTCTTGATATTCCTGACAATCCCATGGCTGACCAGAAAAAGAAGACAGCTTTTTTCAATACATATATACCTTTTGATGATAATACGCTTGTAGAGACATTGAAAAAGCAAGGTGTCTTGATTAATGCGAAACCAAAAGGCATGAACTGGTTTGGCGTTTTCCTTTCATGGCTGCCATTGCTTATCATAATTATTTTCTGGCTTTCAATGATGAGACTGAATGGCAAGGGAATTTTCTCTTTCGGAAAATCCAAGGCAAGGCTTCTTTCTGACCAGAAGCTCAAGGTGACATTCAAGGATGTTGCAGGAGTTGATGAAGCAAAGGAAGAGCTTGGCGAGATAATAGATTTCCTGAAAAATCCGAAGAAATTCCAGCAGCTTGGAGGCAAGATACCTAAAGGTGTTCTCCTGCTTGGGCCTCCGGGTACAGGAAAAACCTTGCTGGCACGTGCGGTAGCTGGAGAAGCTGATGTAAGTTTCTTCTCCATAAGCGGCTCAGACTTTGTTGAATTATTTGTAGGAGTTGGGGCAAGCAGGGTAAGGGACTTGTTCGATCAAGGAAAGAAGAGTGCCCCATGCATAATTTTCATAGATGAAATTGATGCAGTGGGAAGGCATAGAGGAGCTGGACTTGGAGGGGGACATGATGAGAGGGAACAGACACTTAACGCACTCCTTGTAGAAATGGATGGTTTCATAACCAATGAAGGTGTTATAATAATAGCGGCAACAAACAGACCTGATGTTCTTGATCCTGCATTGCTGAGACCAGGAAGATTTGACAGACAGGTAGTAGTGGATCAGCCGGACGTCAAGGGAAGGGAAGGAATACTCCAGGTTCATGTAAGGAAGGTTCCTCTCGGATCGGATGTAAACCTTCAGGTGCTTGCAAGGGGGACTCCTGGATTTAGTGGTGCAGACCTTGCCAATCTTGTAAATGAGGCTGCATTGCTTGCTGCAAGGAAAAACAAGACATCAATAGAGATGGAAGATTTCGAGGCTGCAAAAGACAAGGTTCTTATGGGTGCAGAGAGGAGAAGCCTGGTTCTCTCAGAGAAAGAGAAGCTTAATACTGCAACTCATGAAGCAGGTCATACACTTGTCTCCAGACTTATCCCTGGAATGGATCCCATTCACAAGGTCACGATAATTCCAAGAGGACGAGCACTGGGTCTTACTCAGGCACTTCCGCTTGATGAGAAACACAGTTTCACAAAGACATTCTGCGAAGACCAGATCGCTTTCATGCTTGGAGGACGTGCTGCTGAATGGCTCATGTTCAAGGAACTGTCAACTGGTGCAGGCAATGATCTGGAAAGAGCAACTGCACTTGCAAGGAAGATGATTTGTGAATGGGGAATGAGTGAGAAAATGGGACCTGTAACTTTCGGTGAGAAACAGGAAAACATATTCCTCGGACGTGAATTCATAAGGCACAAGGAATACAGCGAACAAACAGCCATTCTTATAGATAATGAAATCCAGTCATTGATATTGAAACAATATGAAAGGGCAGTAAATCTTCTGAAAGACAATCTTGACAGGCTGAAAAAAATAACTGATGCATTGATCCAGATGGAAACACTTGCTGGAGATGATATAGACATGATTATCTTTCCAGAGAGATTTACTGAAACCAAAGAAGAATCAGGAGAAAGTGATTTTCCTGAAAAAACGGATGAGATAATTCAGGAAAAAATAAAAGAACTTGATGATTAATTTACTCACACTTCCAAAATTAAACTCAAAGGATTTTAATGATCTATGCTGCTGCATAGGCGTTGACAGGTATGGAATTGAAAGAATGATTTTGAAATCATCGGTAATTCCTTTCAAGATCGGTCCTCTCAAGTCACAAGCTTGCATAATACTGAAGCAGGCACTTCTTGCATATGGCGGTGAGGCAGCTATATCATCTCTTGCTATTACAGAGACCTTGAACAACCTCTTTGTTATCACTCTTGCAACTGAAAAGCAATACCAGATGGCAATCAGCTCTATAAGGGATCAGCAGTTTTCTCTTCAAAAAGTAGCTCATATAATAGAAAAGGCATTACATGATTTGAAGAAAAGTGTGTGGGATCTCAAGCTGAGAGATGGCAGGATACTGGAAATTGGCAGGAAGCCTGTAATTATGGGAATACTTAATCTCACTCCAGATTCTTTCTCTAATGATGGCAGATTGAATGACTTTGATGCTGCAATTTCACAGGCTCTAAAAATGGAGGAGGATGGAGCTGATATAATTGATATCGGAGGCGAGTCTACAAGACCCAATGCCACTCCAATAACTGCAGAAGAAGAATGGAGACGAGTGGAACCTGTGCTGGTTGATCTGAGAAAAAAGACTTCTCTCCCAATCTCCATTGATACTTACAAAATAGAGGTGGCAGAAAAGGCGTTTGCAAATGGTGCAGACATTTTAAATGATATAACAGGGTTGAGGAATCCAGCATTGCGTAAATTTATGGCTGATAATGGCTTGCCTTTCATAGTAATGCACATGAGAGGTATGCCACAGAGCATGCAGTCAATGACTGATTATGACAATCTTCTTCTGGACATGCACATATTCTTCGAGAAAAGGCTTGAGGAAATAATCAGCTCAGGTATTAGCATAAATCAGATTATAATAGATCCCGGAATAGGTTTCAGCAAGACTACTGAGCAGAACCTTACAATTATCAAGGGATTGAATGTTTTCAAATCATTCGGTTTGCCAATACTTGTTGGCTCATCCAGAAAAAGCTTCATTGGTAAGATTACTGATGCGGACGTTGATAACAGATTAGCTGGATCAATTACTTCATCAGTAATGGCTTACATGAATGGTGCTTCAATCTTGAGGGTTCATGATGTCAAAGAGACTAATCAGGCATTGAAAGTTGCTTTCGAGATAGTAAATGCACCCCTGATATAACAAGATAATCACATGTTTTCAGAATCTGACAGAATTGCAAAATACAAGGAGGCTTTGAATCCAGCTCAATTTGAAGCAGTTCAGCATATAAACAGCCATTTATGGATACTTGCAGGTGCAGGAAGCGGAAAGACAAGGGTTCTCACTTATAAGATTGCTTATCTCCTTGATATACATGATATAAAACCATGGAATATAATGGCAGTAACTTTCACAAACAAGGCAGCAAATGAAATGAAGGAAAGAGCTGCAAGACTGATTTCAGAGAGACAGGTAAAAAAAGTCTGGTTCGGAACATTCCATGCGATTTGCGGGAGAATGCTTCGAATTGAAGGCGAGTATCACAGTTGTGGTTCAAATTACATAATCTGGGATGAGGATGACAAGAAGAAGGCAATATCAAGAATAATAAAGGATGTTTCCTTGAAGAAGGTACAGCAGAGATCAGTCATTAATGAAATCTCGAATGCAAAGATAAGCGGTATTTCTCCAGGGGAATATCTCAGTTTCGCAAGTGGCTATCTTGCTGAGGAATATGCGAAGATTTATCTGCAATATGAAAAATACAAGGAAAAAAACAAGGCTTATGACTTCGATGATTTACTCTGCAAGACTTATGAAATGCTGAATTGCAATTCAGAGCTTAGGGAAAAATATCAGAATAATTTCAAATACATTCTTGTTGATGAGTATCAGGATACGAATTACATTCAATACAAGCTCTTGAAGGCTCTTTCAGGAGACAGCACCTATGTGAATGTAGTAGGTGATGATGATCAATCCATCTATGGCTGGAGAGGAGCTGACATAAAAAACATACTGAGTTTTGACAAGGATTACAGGGATGCCAAGATAATCAGGCTGGAGCAGAATTACAGAAGCACAGGAAATATCCTTAATGCTGCAAATTGCGTTGTAAAGTTCAACAAGTTCAGGCAGAGCAAGACTCTCTGGACAACCCGTCCGGAAGGCACCAGATTGAAGTTATACAAGGCATTTGACGAAAATGAGGAAGCATCAATGGTTGCAAGGATTATTCAGGGCAGCAATGAGGACTTTGCCATATTGTACAGAACAAATGCCCAGTCCAGAGTTCTTGAAGATGCGATAAGAAGATACAATATACCCTATCAGGTTATTGGAGGGATAAAATTCTATGAAAGAAAGGAAATAAAGGATATTCTTTCATATCTCAAGGTAGTTTATTCAAACTCATCACTCCAGGATCTGCTTCGCATCTTGAATGTACCAAGAAGAGGGCTTGGGGAGAAGACGAATGAAGATATACGAAGTCTCTTTGAAAAGGGAGTTGATCCTGTAGAGGCACTTGGAATGCTGTCATCAAAAAGCAAGGGCATCAAGAAAAATGAACTCCAGAGGCTTCATGAATTATTCATTAAATGGAAGAAAGTGTCAGAAAAATCAGATATTTATACGCTTACTCACCTGATAATAGAGGATACTGATTTCTTGAGCCAGTTCAACAAGGATGACATTGAAGAGAAGTCAAGGATGGACAATGTATATGCATTACTTGATGGCATGGAGGATTTCCTTGAAAGAAGCAGTGAACCTACAATTGGCAATTATCTTAATGAGACTTCTCTTCTTACTGACATTGATGATTTGAAGTCCGATAAGCATGTTGTAACGCTAATGACACTGCATAATGCAAAGGGTCTTGAGTTTCCAAAAGTGTGCATAGTTGGAGTGGAAGATGGTCTTCTTCCGCTTGGCAGCTTCACTGACAGGGATGAAGAGGAAGAGAGAAGGCTTTTTTATGTAGGTATTACAAGAGCAAAGAATGAAGTCTACCTTTTCTATGCAAGAATGCGTCGCATCATGGGGCAGAGGATAAACACTTATCCAAGCCCATTTCTGAAGCACATAGAGCCAGAATTCATTGAAGTAGTTAAATAGAATAAATCCTGATCCCAGGATACTTGCTTCTTTCTTTATAATTTTCTGGATGAAAAAATTATAAGCAAAAACTGCCTTAAGCCTTTGATAATGCGAATCATGATTTTTTTGATTTTCATGAATTATAAAGAAGGTTGTTTCAGGAATCTGCTTGTATCCATTCTCTTGAGCACCTTCCTGACATATAATTATATAAAATATGTCCTAAAAGTTATTACTTTTATATACTTTTGTATACTTTTATGGTAAGAATAGCTACCTTTTTTAAGAAAAAAATTTTTTAGCTTGACAAAACGAAAAAAAATACGTATACTATAAGTGAAATGAACGAAAATATTTCAATCACAACGGGCGGCATCCTTGATGATGCTGCAAGAAACTATTTCTCGGAAATAGATTATACCCCGCATAACGCGCAACTTGCTTTCCATAGTGAAAATGCAAGATTCAGGGTGCTGGTTTGCGGAAGACGCTGGGGAAAAACTGTAGCTGCAGCACGTGAAGCAGAACTCCTTGCAATAGAGGAAAACAAGAAGATCTGGATTGTTGCACCTACTTATGATCTCACCGGAAGAATCTTCAATGAAGTGAAACACAATCTTCTCTTTCATTCAAAAGACAAGATAAAGAGAATAAACAAGACAGAAAGGAGCATAGAACTTACTACGGATAGCAGTATAATTGCCAAGACTGCTGACAATCCGGTTTCACTTCTGGGAGAAGGTCTTGACTTGCTTATAATAGACGAAGCAGCAAGGGTAAATCACGAAATCTGGGATGTTTACTTGAGACCTGCACTGACTGACAGGAAGGGAAAGGCAATTTTGATAAGCACACCAGCAGGTCATAACTGGTTCGAGGAAATGTTCAATTTAGGACAGGATCAGAATTTCACAGCATGGTGGTCATTGAAATCGCCAAGCTGGGACAATTCAAGAATCTTTCCTCAGGGAGCAGATGATCCTGAATTCAAGGAAAGCCAGAAAATAATGTCAGCTGAGAGATTCGCCCAGGAATTCGGAGCTGAATTTGTCGCCCCTCAAGACAGAGTGTACAAGGGCTTCAGCAGGAACAAGAACATCTGTAATGATGAACCGTCTATGGATATTTCAGTCTATCTTGGAATAGACTTCGGTTTCAGGCATCCAGCCATTGTTTCAGCATATCAGATGGATGACAGATTGATTGTATTCGATGAGTTCGGTGAATGCGATGTTTCAGTTCTGGAGCTTATAGACTGGATAAAAACAAGGAAGTATTTCCGGCAGATTCAGGCAATCTACTGTGATCCTGCAGGTAAATCAGTAAACAGTTTTGGAACAAGCGAGATAATCATGTTCAGGAATGCAGGACTTCCTGTAAGTTACTCTACAAACAGGGAAAACAGGATGCTTGCTGGTACAATAGAAAGAGTTAGAAATCTCATTGGTGAGTATGGTGAAACTTCAAGACTTTTCATAAACAGCAAATGCACCAGTCTTATTACAAGCCTTGAAGGTTATCATTATCCGCCCTCGGTACATTCACTATCTGACATACCAAGGAAAGATGGTGTTCATGACCACTTTGCAGATGCCTTGAGATACTTGATAATAAATCTGTATCCACTGGGAAGATGCATAGACAGACATATAATAGAAAGGACAATGCTGCGCTAGCTTCTTTTTCTCGCCTTTCTATATACAATGACAGAGAAAACAAGCAAGAGTAATGCTGACAAGGAAAATGAAATTAATGCACCAATCATTGGCGGTCTCATCATCCAGTAGGGAGTATTCCATGAAACCAGCTCATCTTCAGTATAGAAAAGGAGCAGGATATGCTTTATAACAGGAAGAGGAAATCTTTTCCAAGCCATCCTGAAATCTTCATTAAAGACATATTTGAAGTCCGGATGATCCTTCCTTATCCTGAAAAGAAGAGTTGTATCTGCCTTGACTTCGACAAAGGATGCAATTTCCCCACTGTCCTTTCTCCATACGTAATTGAATGTCGGATCAAACAAATGCCATTTGCCATCAAAAAACACTTCAACAAGCGTATGACCACCAGAGCGTATCCTGTGGGATTTCACTCCTCCTGCATCGAGAAGAATGATGAGAACCCTGGAAACCTCACTACATGGACTGTCAAGCCATCCAGTGTGATAAATCAGATAAGTCTTGTTTCTGCACCCATTCAGGAAAGTCTGATAAAACAAATCCAGATATGGCAGATCCTGGTTTTGAGGCTTTTTCAACACTTCAATATGAATGTGTTTCATAGAAGCAAGTGCAAATGAACTGTCTTCAACTGCACTTCTTCTTATCTCTTTTGCAAGAGCACGGAAATACTGGTTATCATTAATGCCTATGAGAATTTGCCAGACACCTGTAAGGAAAAACAGCAATACAGAAGCCAGCAAAATCCTTCCCGATTTTGTAAGAACTGCTTTTCTAGAGAAGACTGAGTTCATACTCTATAATTCATTGCCTTGCAAAAGATTTCTTTATACTCCAGAAGAAAGCGGAATGAGTATATATATTGTAAAGTCAAGCTTTTTTAAGGAAAGGATACAAATGACTGAAAACCTCCTCAAGGATAACATAAGGAATCTGATATTCGATGAAGAACAGGAAGAAAGGCACAGACTGAATGAAAAATTCAGCTCTTACTATCTTGGGGATCATGCAATATTACATGATCCAAGGAGAAGACGCAGATACCGCATAGTTGCCAATTTCTGCAAAAGGATAATTGATGAAGCAACTTCAATTCTCATCTCCAAGCCTTTCTCTCCTGAACTGGGTAATCATCTTACCAATATGGATATTGTCCATCTTGCCTTGCTGCATGGAAACAGCTGGGCTTTATGCTACAGGAAGGACGGAGAATTCTCTTACAAGGCAATACTTGACTCTGAGATATTTGCAAGTTGGGATGAAAAGACTGACTCCTTGAAGGAAGTCCTGCGTGTTTATACACCACTCAACGTCAAGCATGAAAAACTCATTTTGGACTTGTATCAGGACAAAATGCTTCACAGATTCAGTACTGATAATTCCCTGTCAGAAAACTCGGATTTCAAATATGAGGGAAGTTATCTGCATGGTTTCAACAGATTGCCTTTTTTCCATTTCGCTGTAGGTTTCAATGCAAGCCAGTCAAGGTACGGAATCTCCGATCTGACCGGTCTTCTTGCTCTCCAGGATGCATTCAATGCTCATGAAAGCGACTGGTCTGATATACTTGATTATCATGGTTTCCCGCAGCTGGTTCTGAAGAATATAGAGAATCTTGGTTCCGGAACCACTTCTGCTGAAAAGGAAATGGATGATGGAGTATATTTTACCCGCACTATATTCAAGCGTGGAGTAGATGAAATATTGCTTGTCTCTGGTAGTGAAGCTGATGTGAAATACGTCCCAAGAGAGCTTGCAACAGAAAGTTTCAGGGAGAAAAGGGATGAACTGAAAACTACAATATTCAATCTCAGCTGTACCCCTCTTGTGGACAAGAACTCGCTTGCAGGAAATGTAGCTGGTGTCACGATAAAGCTTCTTTACAAGGACGCAGAAACAAAAGCAAGACTTCATTCTTCAAGACTGTCTTTCAAATTCAGGGAAATGTTCAATTTTCTCAATGAAGCAGCGAAAAGCAATGAAAGAATTGATGAAATAATATTCAATCTCTCGTTTCCTACAAATGAAACAGAGATAATTGCCAATCTCACAAGCAGCATACAGGGAGGTCTCCTGAGCAGGGAGTCTGCCCTGGAAATTCATCCATTCATCAACAATCCAGAGAAAGAAAGAGCTCGTCTTGATAATGAAAACAAAGGAAAGGAAAAAATATGAACGAAATCGAAGAAAAGGGAATAAATACTGAAAAACCCGAAACTGTAAATGAAAATGACATTCAATTGTCTAATCTTGAAATCGAGAACAAGACACTCAAGGAGGAGATTGAAAGAATGAAGCTTTCAATTTACAGAAGTGAGCGCCTGAAAGATGAAGGAATAGAAGGACCTCTTGCTGATCTTGTTAATGGCAATTCTGTTTATGAAATTGAAAGACAGATAGAGATTTCAAGGCAGGTGCTGGACAAAGTTATAGATACTGTCCCTGCTTCATCCCGCATGAAACCATCATCTTCCCTCTCTCCACTTGAAAGAGATATTGCAGAGGGATTTGGCATAGACTATTCAGATTATGCAAGAAACAAGAAATAATTGAAAGGCAGACTAATGAGTATCAAATACCGTTACGATTTATCAGGCAACTGCTCAGGTCCAGTTGTCGAGGAATGGACTTTGGGAACCACTTCTGCAATAATCGCTGGCATGGTTTTCAAGCATGGAACAGAGATAAATAATGCAATACCAGTAACAGATGCAATTGATGATGTTCTGGGAATAAGCGTTGCAGATGTGGAGGCAGGAACAGTCTCCGCAGGAAGGCTTGTAAAACTTTACAGAGTGACACCATATCAGGTCTGGGAAGCACCCTATTCAGGAACTCCTGCAGCAGGATTTCTTCCTGGAAAGAACACTGTTGATATAGCTTCATCCTCTGATATGGTTGATGCAGCTGATGTTGTTGATGGTACATTATACCTTCTTCAGAAAGACACAAAAGGGCAGACCTGTAAATTCTGTTTCACAGGAACTGTCATTTCGAAGGGATAAGTTATGTTACATAGTGCAGATTTTGCGGATATTCTGTATCCCGCATTGAGAGAGATCTTCTTTAATACCTATCAGATGCATCCTGGAAAAAAGGAGCTTCTTTTCACTCATATTGAAAGCAAGAATGGATCAGAGCTTTTCCGCTCGGTGGGAGCTCTTTCGCAACTCAAGGCATTCGGTCATGATGGAAATCCGGCTGTAGTCCAGTATGATGAATCTGCTGCAGGTTTCCCTGTAACGTTCACGCACAAGGAATATGCTCTTGGAATAAAAGTTGAGAGAGCGCTTTTTGATGACGAACTGTATCAGATAATGAAAGGCAGGGTTCAGTCACTAGGAGTGGCAGCATTCCGCAGGATAGAGGGTGATGCATCAAGCGTTTTCGAGAATGCATTCAATGATGATTTCCCTGGAGGCGATGGTGCGTCATTATGTTCAGACTATCATCCCGTAGGAACTCCTTCTGGAGTTTCTTCTGACATTTTCTCAAACAAGGGAAATGAAGAACTTTCTGAAGCAGCTCTTGCAAATGCTGAAGAGAGAATGCGCGGATTTGTAGATGACAGGGGACAGATAATAAGAGTAATCCCTGATTTGCTTTTAGTCCCAAGACATCTTGAGAACAAGGCAATAGAAATTCTCCGCTCCAAGCAGCTTCCAAATGCAAATACAGTGAATGTATGGAATGAGAAGGGCTGGAAACTTCTTGTATGGGAATACCTTAATGACCAGAATAACTGGTTTTTGATTGATACTACAATGATGAAGCAGTTCCTGTACTGGATAGACAGGATTCCTCTCGAGTTCGAGAAGGATCAGGAATTCGAAACGCTTGTGGCAAAATTTCGTGCTTATGCGCGTTACAGCTATGGTTTCACAGACTGGCGTTTCATTTTCGGCTCCAATCCAGTCTAGTCATGGCAAGCGTATCTGGACTGAAAACCTATCTGGGTATATTATGCACTCTTACCGCATTCGATACTGCAAGGCTTTCATTCTTCCTTGGCAGGGCGTCTGAAGATGATGTTGATGAGACACTTATCTACCTTAATGCCAGAATGCAGGTAATAGAGTTCGTGCTTACTGAATGCCTGGAAGACTATCATGCATTAGTTATACAGACTCATGCTCATGTAGGAGGAAAACAGGAGCTTACTGAAGTTCTCAACACCTTGCTGGACAAACTCGGTCACAGATATGAGAAGCGCAAGGATGAGCTCAGGAACAAGGGCGAAATCAAGTCATTTCGTATCAAGTTGAGCTAGCAAAAACAAGGAGTAAACATTATGCGATCTACTGAAGGAATGCGCCATGTTCTAATCGGGCAGGGAATAGCATTCGATACTACTAACAAGGTTGAATTCGGTGAGATTCAAGAAGCAAGGATCACCTTCGAAACAGAGAACATTGAGCTTGTCAAGGGTGATTCTGCGGGAAAATACTATCTCCCGGTAAGCCAGGATGTAAGCTTGAAACTCAAGTTCCTTACGATAAATCCGAGAGGGCTTGTAAGTCTCACTGGAGGAAGCGTATCTTATGATGGAGGGATTTCACTAAAGAGGGAAAGCAAAACCATTATATCTTCTGATGCAGTTCTCTCAGAAACCCCTTCTGGGCAGGGAGAAATGAAAGTTGTCGGGAAAGGAACTGGCAAAGGTTATGTCTGGGTTTCATCTTTCACGATCAATGGACATTTCCAGTTCACCCATACTGCAGAAGGTAGTACTGTAATACATTTCAATAGTGCTGAAGACACGATTGTGGATCTCACTTATCCCTATGTGAACACAACCGGTGCTGCAGTTACAATCGCTCCAGACGATCTTCCAAGGACTTTTGCAATGTATATATCCACGAAATTCGCATCCCCTATCGCTACGGGTAGCAATGCTTTCAAGGACTGCATTATCTACCTGAAGAGAGTGAGAAGAACATCGGGTTTCGATTTCGGTGGAGATACTGGAAAAAATGCTCCATTCGGTTTTGATGCGCATGCAGATAACCTTATTGATGGCGATATCGTCATTTATTTCAACGATTAATTAAACAAGACTCGCTGCAAAGCGGGTCTTTGAAAAAGGAGATAAGTAATATGGAATTCGAAAATATGAGTAATATGGACAGTCACTGGTTAAAAAGAACAATGGAAGTCAAGGAGAAGGTGAAAGCGAAAAAAGCAGAAGAAACAAGAAAAAAGGCTGCCAAAGCTTCTAATATGACAACTCTACTGAAAAAGGAGATTGAAGGACCAGATGGATTGAAAATCCCGAAACCAAAGCTCAGCTTCTACATTCTGCTTGAGAATGCTTTTCCCCTGAAGGATATGGCAGAGATCTCACTTTCCGTTGAAAACGTAGCCTTGATACTCTATCTGCTTGCAAATCAGGATGAAGACAAATGCACTTCCGTGCTTGAGCGAACTCCATCAGAGCTAAAAAGGGAAATTCTCAAGTATTCATCCCGCATCAGGCTTGATGAAGACCTGGAAGCCTATATAGAGGCAGTAAGATTGCTATTTGTCCAGACATGGGCTGCATCTGAAATACTGAGGGAGGATCTGGAAAAAAAAACTGTGACGAGGATGGATGCGAAATGATAACCTCAGGCTTGCTGGCAGGAATGATACTCAGGAAACTGTCATTACTTGGATTCAGAATTAGCGAATCCCTTTTCATGTATTTTGATCATGCGCTTTGGCAAATAATGTCAGGAGGATAATGGCTGATTTCAATTCACTTGATTTGCTCTTGGGAGCGAAAAACCTGCTGCAGTTACTTGATACAATGAAGCAGGATTTCAGGGAATTAGAGAATAAAGGCACTGCCTGCTTCAATTCTCTTGCAAACAGTAACAAGGACGTAATTCTGTCAGTGGAGAAGACAAGGAAGGACTTGTCAATGTGGAGCAACGAATTATCCAGCATCAGCAGTTCCGCAAAACCAGTGGCAGACTTATTCGCAAACATCCTGAGCCTTTCGGAAAGCACATCTGCACCTGCTGAAGCTCTTTCTGGTGCATGGGAAAGCACCGGGATGGCAATATCTAAAACTTCCTCGCTGCTTGATGCAACAGGTTCCATATTCAATGAGCTGAACAGCCAGGGAAGCAGATGGAGCAGCTCTTTTTCTGATGCAGCGTCAAATGCAGCAAAGTTGTATGGCGTGCTTTCAGGCATCAGCAGCAAACTGGAGAAACTGAATCCTGTGGAAGATGTCATGAGAACTTCCGCAAGCAGTACTTATTTCGATGAGGAAGCAGTAAAGGAACTTCAGAATCAATACAAGATTTCAGAGGAACGTGCAAAACTTCAATTCATGAACCTTTCATCTGAAGAACAGACAAGCAGGAGAAAAGAGGAAATATGGCAGACAGAAGTATCAGGTCATCTTGCCCTGCTGAGAGATTATTACAAACTTAGTGAAAAATACCAGCTTGATGCCATGAAAGCTGAAGTGGAAATCAGGAAACATGGAATGTTGAAAGAAAAGGCGGAGCGTGAAGAATCCTTCAGAAAGGAATACTCGCTTCTTGCCGAAGAGGCAAAAACAACGCAGGATCCAAAGGCTTTTGTACTGAAGATAGAAAATGAGATTGCAATGATGAGGCAGGCTGGATTGGCTTCCGAAGAAGAACTTGGAAGACTTCAGGGACTGCATGACAAGATACTATCCCAGATTGCGTCAGATACTCAGAGGAAAGTGGAACAGACTGCTTTCTTGATGCAGAATCTTGGAAGTGCTGTTGGTGAGGGATTGATTGCCGGGATAAAGGGGCAGGAGCATGGAATGAAGACAATGCTTAAGAATATTGCATTATCTCTTCTTGATTACACGGCAGCAAAGCTGCTTGTAGCAAAGGTGAATGCAATAGCCAATTCGATAATTACAGGAGGATTGTCTGCCATTAAGGATTTTCCGGAAATTCTTGCCGGGTATGCTCTTTATGGAAGTGCAAGATCCTTTATTGCAGGGCTTTCTGAGGGAGGATTGATAAAGAGGGATCAGCTTGCAATGCTTCATGCAGGTGAACTTGTAATACCAAAGTCAATGCTTTCTGAACCTTCTGAATCAAGGAATATTGCTCCTTTTAAAAGCGGCATCAGGAAAGGTGTTACAGAAAACCAGCCTCCCTCCATAAACATAGAGATAAAAAATCTTTATGGAACTGACAGGAATAATGTGCGGATATGGGTTAAGGACGTGCTTATCCCAGAACTCCGCTCAATATCTTTTTTCAAAGGATAGAATATGCAGGAAGTTTCTTCGGTCTGGAAAACACTTGAGATGCAACCGGCAGGTGTTGATTTCCCTGTCGGCATTGCATGGGATGGTCCATGGAGAGTTGAAAATTTCCATGATGGTTTCAGTTCATTCGAAACACTTAATTACAGCTTCGATAATGATGGCTACTATGCCTTCAACAGCGAAGTTTCCAAAAACAAGCTGCTTATTGACACAGGAGTTCCAAAAGAAGGCTCAGTCAATCCATTCTCTGCTGGGAAGACAATAATACAATATCCGCTTGTAATATATCCTGAAAGCAGCGTACTGGGAGATTTGACTGACTCATGGCAGGCAACATTCACTGTTGAAAGCCTTGACAATCCTTCAGGTGAGGTTTGTTTCATTGCAGGCATGGATGCAGGGCTTTCAAATTCTCTTCAGTTCTGCATTGCATACCATACCATAAATGAGCCTTTCTTCTCAAGCGGTCAGTTCAAGACCAGATTATGGGCTGGAATAACAGACAAGGGTGAAATAAAGATGCTCAGATCCCTCAAGCCATATCTGGGATGGAATTTCATGCGATCAACTGAATGGAACTGGAAAGTCAATTTCTCCTCTGGCAGAGTTCCCTGTTTCAAGATATCCATAAATAATGAAGTCATTTTTTATTATGATGGCATTAGCTACAATCCAGAAAGAATAGGCTTTGGAGTTGGACATGGGCATTTCTGGAACAGCTCTGTAGCAAACAATTATCAGTTGAGATCAGCATATTATTCATTAAGCAAGATAAAAGTGGAAAGAGTGATTTATGTCTAGCGTAACTGGTTCAATAAGCAGTGTGAGCCTGAAATCAGGTGTTACTTCACTTTCCCCTGCATCTTTCGACACAAGCGCTTATGTAACTGAGGTTCAAATTGATATTGTGAGCAGCACATTGTCAGTATCAACAATTCCAATGCTTGAGCAGAAAGATGGAAGGTTACTTATTTTCCAGAAGATAACAGACAACAGCAAATATCCAAATGTCAATCCAATAAGAGTTTTCACTGGAAATGTATCTGAAATAGAAGCTTCAGGTTATCAGAAGAGAAGGCTGCGTGCAAGGAATCCCCTTGAAACGCTTAATAATAATGCGTCTTTCAGGCTGGTTGACTATGAAAACGGCATGTTCAGAAGGGATCCTCTTGAAGCTGAATATGCAGTAAAAACCTTGTTCAATAGCATCGACAATCTGGAAGGCATGCTAACTGAAAGCCCTGTTTTTAAATCAAGGGACCTGTTCATAGCCAACCCTTTGAAAAGGCTTGTTCCAGAAAAAGTCCAGGAAAGCCTTCTGTCATACAGCCCCAGAAATCTGGTTCTTGATGCATTCAGGAAGAGGATTTACTTCATTGCAAGAAAACCTGCCGTCAATACTTCCCAGGACGGGATAATGTATTATGATAATTTCGACGGGCAATGCAATGAAGAACACTCGGCAAAATTGATAGTATATGACATGGATACTGAAGAGGTTACAACAGCCCTTGAAAGTGCTCTTCAGGAAACATTTCTTGCCATTGCTATGTCTCCACTGCCAGATACAGCATCTGACCTCTATCTTTACAGGGCATTCAAGGAGGCGGGACAGTCTGCACCTGTAAGACACAGGCTTGAGAGACTGAATGCAGATACATGGACTTCAAAAGGCAGCGTTGATGTTTCAACATCATGGACAACTACTTCAACTTCTCCTGTTTTATGGGAGCTTCTTACAGTTGCAAAACCTGTTGGAAGATCAGTCAATTTCCTTTACAGTGAGCCAACAATAAGCTCTATTGAAATGCACAAGTTTTTCTTTGCAGGGAATGGTTATATATGGAATCTCGAGGGTTTCGGGTATCATGCCCCGGGAGATTCACCAACAGGTGGCTTGCTTCCCCTTAATTATTCAGGCAACAATTTCTATATACCTGGAACAAAAGTTATAAATAGTTACAGACTTAGAAGTTGCGAAACACAAGCTGAGGCAGAATTTGAGTTTGAATATGCAAAGTCAAGAGGAGTAAGAGTTACAGTCGGCTTCAATCAGCAAAACACATGGGCTAACAGAAGCAAGGGATACAGATTGTTCGCTGTCAGGAGAAATGGTCCTGCAGACACAAGTCTCGTCACTCTTCAAAACTCATTCGAAGTCATTTTCACTTCAGAGACAAGCCTTATCCTTCCAAAAGGATGGTGGGCATTTCTGGGAATTGCTCCACGAACAGCAGAGAATACTGCCTTCTTCGAACTAAATCTCCAGTGGCAGAGAGGAAACCATGCACTTAAGGCAAATGTCGGTGTACACTGTTTCCAGCCGGACTTGATAGTGGACATTTATAACAGGATTTATGTCACAAGATACACTTTCGAAAGGTTTAAAAGTCTTGATGGCAAGGATCTCAGCTATTATTCACTTTGCACACTGAGAAGATATAATCAGGATCTTGCAAATCCCAAAGACATGTTCAATCCAGTTACACTTGAGGGAATAAGAATGCAGGGAGGTGGTCTTGTAATTAACAGAGGCTGGGCTGGTTCAGAATCGCAATTAGAATACATTTATGCAACCGGATTTGACTGTTACCCGAATGGTGTCTATTATCTTACAGTTTTCGGCTTTCATACTGTTGGAACTGCACTTGAAACAATAGAAAGCAGGACAAGAGGACTTGAGACTGGTTTGGTACTTTCAATAGACAATCAGGGATACGTGATAAGCTCAGATGATCCTGAAAATGACACAACAGGCGGGAGTAATGCAAAGCCATACAGACTTCAAAGTGCCCGTCCTGCAATGACTTATGAAGAAGAGGATAAATTCTTCCTTCTTCAAAACCCGGCTTTAGAGATACAAGGTGATCCCCAGAGAAGCTGCTATTTTGCAAGGAAATTCCAGACTGAAAGCAGCATTTCGGATTTCGGTGAGATAGCTGTTTCCCAATCTGATGAAAGGGGAAGCAATGTATATGGTACTGGAATAATAAGGGGAAGGATAATATCAAATATTGTAACTGATTTCAGTTTCAAAGACCTTTATTTCGTGGATCAGGGAGGTATGCTTTACAAATGCTCAAAGACTTTCAAACTCCACTTTTTCCCTGAATTGTTTTCTCCTAATGCATCTTCCTTGAAGATAATCAGGGATCTTGCGTGGCTATGCAATTATAATGCAGGTATGGACAACCGAGGTATAGCCTATTTCATGCCCAGGACAGCTTATGCTACTGAACCAATGACTATATCTCCTGAAAAATGCACCAGCGTTGAGTTTGCTTATGACAAGGAGAATGCCAGCCATGAAGCAAATGGTATAGCCGTTCGTATTCCACTTCCTTCAGGTACCAGGGAAGCAAGTCATGGTTCAGTCAATTACAAGGTTACTGAAAGGGACTTATCAATGGCTATCTCAGATGGGATCGTGGAGGAAATCCTTCCAGTGATTTCAGGAAATCTGGGAAAGCAGGCTGCAGTAATAAACATAGATTCCATATATCTTCCTGAGCTTCTTGTTCATGAAGACAGGATTCTCTTGAGTGGGTTTTCTACAGTCTCGGATGGATTGTATTCCCTTGTTTCCTTGAGGCTTGATTTCATGAACAAGGTATGCAGCATGACGATAAGGAAATACACTTAACAAGGAGACAATATGGGATTATTCGAACCTGAATTCGGCAAGGTATCAGGAGGAACTGGAAAGCCTCAGGTAAAGCTGCCTGAGCAAAGCTCATACAGGACTTTAGATATACTTGCATGGACATTGAGGGAGGAGCATGAGAAATGCCATTTCATGAATGATTTGAACGTATCATCAGAGCATCTGGTTGAAGAAAAGGTTGTGGCAGGATTCAGATACAAGGCAGCAGTAGATATCACTACAACAGCCATCACTACATATTTCTCTCTCTGGACATGCTTTGCTCCCCTTTCGTTCAAGCCTCATGAAGACGGTACTGCAGAATATACTGTCTATGTCGTGAACTCCTTTTATCCCAGACCTTTACGATGGCTGAAAACGAATGTCAATGTACAGATAAGCATTGAGTTTGAATCTCTTAACCTGTCAGACAGGATTTTTTACAAGGAGTATTAGATGTCAGATAATTCAAATCAACCAGGATTTTATATTCCGGGTGGTTTCATGTTTCATGTTGAAGAACCATCCGAACTTCATGAAGAATGGATTCCAGTCAGAAGCATCAAGGAATGTCTTCCAGGAAATCTTCATGTTTATGACAAGGGATACAGGTACATGGCAAGACTTGTTTATGATGCGTTATCTCTGGAACAATACAAAATCCTTGTCAATTTATGCAATCAGAAGAAGGAACTAATATTCTGGCCTGATAAAACCTATATTTACCGAAACTACAAGGTCAGGATAGGCAAGCGGTTCTTTTTTCCATATCTTGATGATAGATTCATTGCATACAAAGGGGAAATCTTGCTTGAAGGAGTGCAACTTAAGAATGAAATCACTTACAGATACAGAAATCCATCATGATGACAGAATTAAAAGAAATCTTGCAGCTTTAGGGATAAAGGAAGAAAATTTTCCAGCTAACACATTTGTTTCACAAATCCCGGAATCAAGGAAAATCAACGAAACTTCAAGGCATAAATTCCTTGTTTCCCTGGGCATTTCGGAAAGCCTTCTTGAGCATATTGACAGGCATCCTGAGATTGAAAGGATACTGCTTGTAGAGAGAGATCCTGAAGCACTTGTATCATCAGTACACAATCTTCCTATTGCAGAAAGCCTTGTAAGGAAAGACAGGCTTGTCATTTTCCTCTGGGCTGCAAATCTTGCTGGATACTCTCTTGCTGATGCAATAACTGATACAATAAGAAAAACGGATTTGAGAGGTTATCTTTCAACTCATTATGTAGCATGCGCAAGAAACGAATATGAGGATGAATACGAGCTTATCAAAGCGTCATGCCAGAATGCCCTGTTTGTCTATGGTGACGACATGGAGGATTCATTCAATGGATTGAAGCACATGGTAAGGAACATGGCTGTCATATGCAACAATCCTGGAATTGACGTTTTAAAAGATAAATATGTCGGTATTCCTGCAATAGTAATATCAGCAGGAACTGATCTTGACAAAGAAAGAGTGGAGATTTTAAAAAAGCATAAAGACAAATTCCTTGTTTTTGCAGTTGATGCAGTGGCAAGAAAACTCATATTGTCAGGTCTTTCAATTGATTTCATATGCACGCTTGAAAGAGTTGCAAAAACAGCTGAGTTCCTGAAGGACATACCAGAAGAGCTTTCAAGAAATACTGTTCTTCTGAGCGTTCCAGTTGTTCATCCATCATTGTATGCAAACTGGAAGGGACAGATTATCAATATCTTCAGACCTTACAGCCATTTCAGGTATCTCCAGATGGAAGGCTTTCTTCTGGATACCGGACCTTCTGCAGCTAATATGGCATTGCATGCAGCTTATCACATGGGGGCATCCCCAATAATACTTGCAGGTCAGAATCTCTGCTATGAAGATGGAAAAAGTCATTGTGATTTTGTGCCTCAAGATTACTCTATTTCAGAAGAAGGATGCATAATGATTGAGGAGAATGGAAGAGAGTTCATTACAAGAAAAGAATGGCTTATTTTCAGGAACTCATTTTCTGATTTCATAAGGAAAAAGAAGTGCAGGGTAATCAATACGACAAGAAATGGGCTTTTTATTGACGGGGCTGAAATCAATACTGATTTGAACGAAGTCCTTGAAAGAGAAGGCAAGTTTTTTTCAAGAGAGGAAATTAAAAATCCATCTTGCGATGAGATAAAGGCAAACTGGGCGAACTGGTATGAAAAATCAGGCAGGGCAATAAGTTATCTCAAATGGATAAGTTATTTCTGCTATCATTTCCATCAGATGGCATTCAGTTTTACTGATAATTTGCAGAAAGGAGAAACAGAGGGATTGAAAATGATACAGCATGCTTTCCATCTGCTCAAGCAGGGGATTGAAGCAAATCCGCTGTATTACTTTCTTCTTGTTCATGTAATCCAGAGCAGGACATTGATGCTTGAAAACAAGCTTAATTTTTGTGACAAGGATGAGAAAGGCTTGATGCAAAGGCTGGAAGTCCTTAAGGAATTCTCGCATCTGGTGGGCTCATGGGCAGAAAGAATAGGAAAGGAAATATTCATAGACTGGAAATGAGGAGAAAATGACTAAAGATCTTTTCTTGACCGACAAAGGTACAATTGATCTGAGAAAAATTGGAGGAACTGCAGGTCTTCTTGTTCTTCTGATACTTCAGATAATCAATATGAGGGATCAGAACAGGGAAGGAATAGAAAGAGTTGCAAGACAGATAGACAATATTGACAAGAGGATTGCGCACATGGAGCAGCTTATTTCTGATTACAGGCAAATGCAGACTGAACTCAAGATCAGGGTAAGTTTTCTGGAAAGAAAGACTTCCGGAAACGACAAGTAATTATTTCTGAAGCTGGATGAAAAATCATCCAGCTTTCTTGAAATGGATTCTCTAACTTCTTGATTTAAAACAATATATTAAAATCATTATAACTTTCACTTGACAGTAAACTCCTTTATCTTTTTTATTGTTACTTGAATCATGAATAATTGTGATGAATGCAGGAAACCTTATAAAAAGAAGATACTTGACAAAATTGAATTTTTCATTATACTATGAGAGCATACAAAGGAGATTGAAAAGGAGAAATGAATGAAAGGTTTCTCTGAAAGAGTGAGAAAAGTTCTTCTCTATGCCAGAGAGGAAGCAGTTCGCCTTAACCATGATTATGTTGGTACCGAGCACTTTCTTCTTGGAATACTCAAGGAGGGAGAAGGTCTTGCAGTAAGAATCCTGGAAGAACTTGACGTAAGCCTTTATGATCTGAAGACAAAACTGGAAGCTGTTGCAGGACCTGTCAACCAGGATGTATTCATTGCGGAGCTGAAATTCACTTCCAGGGCAAGAAAAGTGCTGGAAATGAGTGTAGATGAGGCAAAAACTCTTGGAACAAATATCATCGATACGGAAGAGCTTATGCTTGCGATATTGAAGGATGGAGGAGGCGTTGCTGCAAGAGTACTTGCTGAATTTGATGTAGATTATCTAAGATTCAAGGAACGCATTGATGAAGTGGTGAAACAGGAGCAGGCTGAAAACGAGGATGAAACAAGTCTTCCCATAAAACCTGGCAAGCGCTCCAAGTCACAGAATCTCGAGAAGTTCTGCAGGGATTTGACTGCACTTGCACAGGAAGGCAAGCTTGATCCTGTCATTGGAAGGGAAACTGAAATAGAGAGAATCCTCCAGATACTTTCCCGCAGAAAAAAGAACAATCCAGTGCTTATTGGAGAACCCGGGGTTGGCAAGACTGCAATAGTGGAAGGACTTTCGCAGAGAATTATACTTGGTCAGGTTCCTGATCTTCTCAAGTCAAAGAGAGTGATGGCACTTGATATAGCAAGTGTTGTAGCAGGAACCAAGTACAGGGGACAATTCGAGGAGAGAGTGAAGAATATCTTGAGGGAAATCAAGTCCTCTGATGATATAATAATATTCATAGATGAAATCCACTCACTTGTAGGTGCAGGAGCAGCCGAAGGATCTATTGATGCATCAAACATGCTGAAACCTGCTCTCGCAAGAGGTGAAATCCAGTGCATTGGTGCAACTACTCTGGCTGAATACAGGAAGCATATAGAGAAGGATGGTGCTCTTGAAAGACGCTTCCAGAGCATAATGGTTCATCCCCCATCAATAGAAGAGACTATAGAAATACTGAAGGGTCTCAGGGAAAGATATGAAAAGCATCATCATGTAAAGTATTCAGATGAAACTATTTTCGCTGCAGTGAAGCTATCTGAGAGATATATAAACAACAGATTCCTTCCTGACAAGGCAATAGATGTCATAGACGAGGTTGGAGCTCGCTTGAGGCTTCAGCTGATTGAAAGTCCACCGGAACTGAAGGAGCTTATCCAGCAGCGCAGGGACATAGAAGAGAGAAAAGTACAGGCTATTGATGGACAGGCTTTCGAAATTGCTGCAAGATATCGCGACAAGGCTAAGGAAATTGATAATGAAATAGAGCAGCTTGAGAAGAAGCTGAAGGAGGATATTTCTGATTCCTTGAAAAATGTGACTGTAAAGGACATAGCAGATGTTGTTGCAATGATAAGCGGTGTTCCAGTAACAGTAACAGAGGAAGTGGAAAGCCAGAAATTGCTTGATATGGAGAAAATAATCTCCAGAAGAATAATCGGTCAGGATGAAGCCATAGCTTCTGTTGCGAAAGCTATAAGACGCGGAAGATCTGGACTGAAGAATCCCAACAGACCAATAGGATCTTTCATTTTTGCAGGGCCTACCGGTGTCGGGAAAACTGAAATGGCAAGGGAACTTGCCAGATTCATGTTCAAGTCTGAGCAATTCCTGGTAAGACTGGACATGTCCGAATATATGGAAAAGTTCAATGTTTCGAGGCTTATAGGAGCTCCCCCTGGATATGTTGGATATGAGGAAGGTGGCCAGCTTACAGAAAAAGTCAGGCGAAATCCTTACAGTGTTGTTCTTCTTGATGAAATAGAGAAAGCCCATCCTGATGTCTGGAACATTCTGCTTCAGGTTCTTGAAGATGGTCTTCTGACAGATGCATTCGGAAGGAGAGTGGACTTCAGGAATACAGTGCTCATAATGACAACAAATGTCGGTTCCAAGGACATAAGCCAGGGAAGCAACTGGGGATTTGCAGGCTCTTTCAACAAGCAGAGTGTTTATAACCAGATCAGGGAGAAGGCAGGCAGGGAACTCAAGAGGGCATTCAATCCGGAATTCCTTAACAGGGTTGATGAAGTGGTTTATTTCAATGAGCTTTCAAGGAATGATATCTCTAAAATAGTGGACATTCTTCTCAAGGAAGTAGAGGATAAACTGCTTGAAAGAGACATGAGACTTCTCATTGATGAAGAGGCAAAGGACTGCATTATAACAAATGGTTATCAGCCAAGCCTGGGAGCAAGACCCTTAAGAAGAACTATAGAGAAACTTGTGGAAGACGCTCTTGCAGAAGAAATTCTGAAGGGAAAATTCCAGGATGGAGATAAAATAAGAATTGCTTCAGATGAAGGCAAACTGATTTTCAATAAGGTGTGATTCAAGGGGATTGAATGAACATTAACAAAAAGGCAATTTATCTTCTCCCCAATATCATCACTACTTCATCGCTGGTTTGTGGTGTCCTGTCAATCCTTAATTCCACATCCAACAATTTCTTCATTGCTGCAATACTTATAATAGCGGCAACTGCAATAGATGGACTGGACGGGACTGTTGCCAGGATTACCAAGACAAACAGCATATTCGGGCTGAATTATGATTCGCTAGCTGACCTTATTTGTTTTGGAGTTGCTCCAGGCATCCTTTATTACAACAGATTCATATTCAATCATCCACTCAACAAAATAGTAATGGCATCAGCTCTTCTTTTCATAGTATGTGGTGCATTAAGGCTTGCAAGATATAATACTTTTGCACAGGACCCGGACAAGAAAACAGTATACTTTCTCGGGCTTCCAATACCTGTTGCAGCGGGTTTCATTACAAGCTTCCTTATAATCCCGAGACAGATGGGATTGAATAATAACCTGTTCTTCATCCTTTCAACAATATTCATAATAATAAGCTCTGTTCTTATGGTAAGCACATTAAGGTTTTTCAATCTGAAGAAAATATATACTTATAAGCATCAGAATTTCGAGCTTCTTGTTCTTTTGATAATGATCATTACTTTCATAATTATGGCACAGGCACATCTATTCCAGATAATCTTTTTCATAGGTTTTCTTTATATACTTAGCGGTCCTTTTGACTGGCTCATTTACAGGTACAGGAAAGCAACCGGGACATACAAGTGTTCAGAATCATCTGAACATACTGATTCTGCAAGTGACAAGTAAGATAGAATTCCTGAAAAAAGAACCATTGAAATCAATCTTGCTCGGAATCATTGCAGCTTTGTCATTTCTTCTGGCAGAGCCACCATCGTGTTATGTATTCCTTCTTTTCATAGGTTTTCCCATAGTTTTCCATTTCATAGACAGCAAGGAAAAATATTATTACTGGATATGGGGAATTGGTCTTTTGAAATCTCTTGTATCAATGTTCTGGCTCAAGGAAGTCGGTTATTATTTCATTCCATGGATTGGTGTGTCAATATACATGTCCTTGTGGTGGCTGTTGTTTGCATTACTGGCAGGTCTTTTCAGGAAGAAGGGAATATGCTTCTTTGTTTTTGCACCATTTTTATGGATTGTACTTGATTATCTGAGAAGTTATGGAGAGTTAGGATTCCCATGGCTTTTCATAGGCTATGGTTTTTATGATTACCCGAGAATAAGGCAGTTTGCTGATATTTCAGGTGTATACGGATTGAGTTTTCTTGCGGTTCTTGCAACAGCATTTGTTCATGAGATACTCCACAAGAAATACATTTTAGCAGTTCCCCTGATTGCAATGCTCATTGCTTTACCAGCTTATGGTCATTTCAAGAGAAAAAAAGCCATTCCTGAAACTCCCCGTAAGAATATTGCACTGGTACAAGCCAATATGGATTCAAGAGTTCCATGGACTAGCAATAATTCATACAAATATGCATATAAAAGCTATCTGACATATGCAAAAATGCTGAGTGCAATTAGCAGTGATACTGACTGGATTGTACTTCCTGAAACAGCAATTCCTTATTATATAATAGACGAAGATTTCTTTCACTGGTTCGAGCTTTTCAAGGAACTTGCGATAGAGAAAAGGAATATATATATTCTTGGAATAGCTTCCCAGATAGGTAACAGGCATTATAACAGTGCAGTTTATATGGACAGGGATGGCATAATGAAAGGGATTTATTCAAAGAAGCAGCTTGTACCTTTTGGAGAGTTCATTCCGAAAGAGAGGTACATCGGGATAGTAAAAAAAGTGCTTCCTAAAATGCCATACTTCAGCCATGGAGACAGATCTGCAAAGCTTAAGCCTGATTCCATATATGTTGGTTGCTTTATATGCTATGAAATAATATTCCCTGACATGGTGAGGGAGGAAGTAACAAAAGGAGCATCAGTTCTTGTTAATCTTACTAATGATATATGGTTTGGCTTCAGCAGTGGACCTTACCAGCATGCTGCAATCGCTGTTTTCAGGGCTATAGAGAATGGCAGATATCTTGTACGATGTGCAAATAGTGGAATATCACTGATTGCAGACCCCTATGGCAATATACAAATAAGAACCAGAATAATGGAGCAGGTAACTGCATATGGTTATATAATACCACTTGAGACAAGGACTATATATTCAAGAACAGGAGCTTTCATATTCCCTGTTTCCCTTTTCTTTCTTGTGCTTGTTTATGCATTTAAAAAGGGCTTAAAGAAAGAATCTTAAGCCCTTTTTGGGTTTAGAAGGGAGACATAACTAATACTCAAAAATATATAACAAAAACACCATAATATAGCCGAAAACAAGTATACATATTCTTTTCAAAATTATCTCCATTTATAATTATTTTCATGTTCATAATCTCTTTTATATAAACTCCTTTAGATATGTTCGTTATTCAGCAGGAATAACCGGTTTGAAATTCCAACCCGATTATTCACTCCTTACTCCATGATGCAACCTTACCATCAGTTCCTGAGTTCCAGTAATCTGCTGACTATTGGTATTGCTGCAAGTATTAAACCTATTATTATGGAAAACATTCTACCCTCCTTTCCTTTTGAAATCCTTCCTACTTCTTGTATTCCAGTATAACTGCCAGTAGTGGAATAGCTCCAATAATGATTCCTATTAAACTCAACATTTCATTTCTCCTTTTTTAATATTAGATGCAATGTTTCAAAAAAAGTTTCATAATACTTCATAGCATAAACTGTGCCATGTTCATATTATAATATCCCTGGTATCTTATGATTCTCACTGATAAAATATTTCAAATGGGTAGGTGTTTGTTTTTTTACTTTGAAAAGGGCTTAAATCTTTTCTTCAAGCCCTTTTCTGGTAAATGAAGGGGGGGTGATTATTTTACCGAAAATATTAAAATGTCAGTAGACAACCATTTGTTTATATAAACAACCTTGTCAGTTCTTTCACTTCTGATACATACTACATTTATTCTTGTCATTACATCCTCGTTTTCAAATCTCTTTTATCATCTCTTCTTTTAATATCATTATAAACCAATAATATTCCAGTAACTATCTTTTTCTTTCAAGAATGGCAGCTATCAATGGAATACTTCCAACTATTAATGCAAATAATCCTAACATTTCTACCTCCTTTTAATCTTAATATAGCAAATAGCATGCCGTCTTTAAGAATCATCTTATAATAACACTTTTAAAAAATCAGGATTTCATTCTTCTAAAAAATACCTCATTTGGGGTATTAATGCCTCATTTAGGTCATGACTTATGGCTGAAGCCTTCAAAGCCTTTGATACAGAGATTCACAAGCGAGGCATGAAACTCTATTTGTAATACTTATATTATACTTGAAGGCTCATTTGGGGTTTTCTGTTAAACAGGTAGAATTGACTTCTCCATTGACTGATTGGAAGTTGCTTTTTATGATAATTCCTTGAATATTTAAGATACTTTTAATATTGAATTCCCTCTACCTTAAATGAGGTATTTTTGCCCAGGGTGAATCTGAGATTTCCCTGAAAAGCTCTGATAATGGCTATTTTAAAAAGTATGGCACGCATTATGCTATATATAGGATGAAAGAAGGAGGTTAAGAATGTTAAGTTTGTTATCTTTGATATTAGGGTGTATCCCATTGTTAGTAGCTTTTCTTGAAAGAAAGAGATAAAAAATAAGTAGTAACCAAAAGAGGATAAAGGAGAAAGAAATGTTTATGATAGTTAGTTTGATTTCATCTTTAATCTTTTGCTTTATTGCAAATATAAAGATGAGAAAATGAATAATAAAAAAAGTGACCCCCCAAATCATTATCTCCCTCCTATAAGGGCTTAAAGATGACTTTAAGCCCTTTTTATCTCATCTGAATTCTGTAGATCCTTTAGCAAACTCTTTATTTAAAGCACTAATTGATAATTTCTGCTGAAATTATTTGACAAAAAAATGACCCATTAAATCACTGTCAGCAAACAATGGAAAAATCAAACTTAATAATAAAGGAAGCACAAAATAATAACTCCTCATTGATTGACAGGAATCTTCAATTTCATCTGAATTTATTAAAAGTGTATGTTAACACAAAATTTAATT
>JAFGND010000026.1 GCA_016927185.1 Candidatus Coatesiibacteriota bacterium | reverse complement strand
CAACGCTGAACCCACCCCACCTATTTTGCTTAATCATGCTAAGGAAATCATTTCAGAATATTTGAAATATATATACCTTGGAAATATATCTGCTAATAATAATACCTATTGCCCATTTTGCAAAGAGTTGCTGATAAAAAGAACTGGTTATAAAACTCAATTATTCTTTCATCAAAATCCAATAAGATGTCCTAAATGTCAGAATAAACTGACTTTCATTCTCGATTAATTTAATCCTGTTTTTTAAACCCATTACAGTCTTTGATCATTCCTTTATATTTTTCAGGAAGTAGATTGACCATCTCTGGATCGTCTTCCATATCTTTTCCAAGGAATATCAGATTATTTTCAAAGAACTGTACATTAATTTTCCCGTTTTCATCTTGAAAGAATTTCAGATCATCTTCAGCTTCTTCCAGCTGCTCTTTCTTGTTTTCCTCTTTGAAGTATTTTATGTCTTTAATAAGCTCATCTAGTTTTCTTTTTTCTCCATATGGTTTATTACTTCCATCCAAATAAAAATCAATTCGTCCAAGGAATTTTCCAGCTCCTCCTGCCCTGCACATAATAGTATTTTTCACTTTAACAGTTTCCAGATATTCTATTCCAATTCCGCTTCCTATTAATACATCAACTCCATCTACTTCATTAATAAGATTAATATCATCCATACTTCCAAGATTGCTAAGAACTATTATAAAATCAGCTTCTTTATTTTTTCTTAATTTCTGAATAAGGTCAGTTAATAGTTGTTTCGGTCTTTTTACTTCCAGATTCTGTAATATCATGTCTTTGTCTTTTTCTCTAGCCATAACAGTTATGATAGTCTTGAATCTTTCTTCAGGACTTGTAATCCCTATAACAGCAATTTTTAACCCTTTGTGTTTTATAATTTTATAGGGCTTGAAATAAGGTTTTTGAGAAGTCTTATCAACGAGATTCAAGCTTAGCAAAGGATAATCTGCCTTTTTATTTAACTCTTTTAGATTTTTGAAACCATTAAAAAGGTCACAGTTACCAATACAACCTGCCTGTACTTTCGTTATCTTCATAGCTTTTGCTATTATCTCTGCATTATTATTCCATTCGGCAATCAAGGATTCTGGCCAAGTATAAAACATGTCTCTTGAATAGAATGGACTTCCAGCATCAAGTACTATTGCATCAGGATTTTCTTTCAAAATCCTCTTAACAGCTGTTCCTCTTCTAGGTAAACCTCCATAATATACCTTACCACAACCAGTTGGTATAATATTCCCCTCCAGATCACTGCTATAGACTATTGTAAGTTTTATGGGATATTTCGGAGAGCAATTCAGCAAATTAACAAAAACCATAAGCATAATGATTAGTAAAATTATCTTCATAAGGCTATCCTATCCTTTATGTTTGTTAAATATGTTATTTAATAAATCAATAATTTTTTCAGATGAAGTTCCATCTCCAAATGGATTACTCTTTGAAGTCATGGCAAGATATTCTTGTTTGTTCTGAAGTAATTCAGAGACAGCGTCAAGTATTTTTCTGCTATCTGTTCCAGTTAATTTTACAGTGCCTGCTTCCAAAGCTTCAGGTCTTTCTGTAGTTTCTCTCAGAACCAGAACAGGTTTTCCAAGGGAAGGAGCTTCTTCCTGAATACCACCAGAATCAGTTAAAATGATATATGAATTTTTCATTGCAAAAACAAAATCAGAATAATTTAATGGAGGTAAGATAATTATCCTTTCAGTGGATTTGAAATGCTCTTTTACTGTTTTTTGAACATTAGGTGATAAATGTGCAGGAAAAAGTATTTGAATATCTTTGAATTTCTTAAGCATATTTGATAAAGCTTTGCATATTTCCTTTAAAGGTCTGCCATGATTTTCCCTTCTGTGAGCAGTAACAAGTATAGTTCTCTTTTTTCTCTTGAAAATTACTGATATTTGCTTGCTAATCTCATGTTTGATCTTCATGACAGCAAATAAAGCATCTATACCGGTATTTCCTGTTACCCATATTTTACTATCTTCTATACCTTCAGCGAGAAGATTTTGTTTCGCTCTATAAGTTGGAGCAAAATTAAAATCAGAAATGCTTCCTACAATCTTCCTGTTAATTTCCTCAGGGAATGGATGGTATTTATTGAAAGTTCTTAATCCTGCCTCAACATGAGCTACTGGTATCTTCTTATAGAAAGCGGTTAACGCTCCGCAGAAGGTTGATGTTGTATCTCCTTGAACAATCACAAGATCTGGTTTTTCATCTTCAAAAACCTTATATAAACCTGAAATAGCCTTTGAAGTTACAGAAGCAAGATTCTGATTATGCTGCATTATTTTCAAATCATGATCAGGTATTATTTTGAATAATTCAAGGATTTGTTCTAACATTGATTTATGCTGACCAGTAGTTATTATTATTGTATCAAGCTGTTTTTCTCTTTTCAAGGATTCTAATATTACAGGTGCTAACTTGATAGCTTCAGGGCGTGTTCCCAGTACAAATGCAAACTTGGTTTTAGACATTAATATTAGCAGCTTTCACAAATAAGAAGCAAAGCTAGTCAAGTGGAAATTACATCTTTATCTTAGCTCTTTTCTTCTTTCCTGGAAACACATTGCTTTTTGTTGAAGAAGAATCCTCATTTTCTTTCGTAGAGTCACTGTTTTCTTTGGTTTCTTTATCGGGTACAGTTGTTTTGCTTTCTTCTTTAGTCTCTTCTTTTTTAGTATCTTCTTTTTTAGTATCTTCTTTTTTCGAGATCGTATTTGTACTATCTTTTTTTACCTCAGGCTTTTCTTCTCCCTTTTTATGATCAAAGGTAACCGTAAAAATTCTTTTATCAGGTTTCACCGAAACCTGTAATGCATACTGTTCTAGTTGACCATCAGGAGAAGTAAAATGCTTATATGAAAGAATTTTATTTTCGTCGAATCTTCTAAGCAAAGGTTCAACCTCTCCCAATTCTGTTAGCTCCTCAAGTTTGTCTGAAAGCTTCCTTGGATAATTCCCATATTTTTTATAATGCAATTCAAGCAGTGTTTGTATTTGATTAAGGTCTTCCAGTGCTTTTTTATGTTGATCCATAATGAAGGCATTCCTTTGTTCCTGGTGGGCTTTGTTTTGTCTTCCTGTTAGTCTATCAAAAATACTTACATTTGCATTTTCAGAAATCATTTTTTCCTCAGGCTCCTTTTTACTGCAGGAGCTTATACCTTTAAGAGTAATAAATACTATCATAAGCAATGCTAGTGTTCCTATGAAGTAAGGATTTAGAAACAATACACTAATACCTTTCGATTCGTTAGGTTTTTCTTCCTCAATTGCTTCCTGGAAATCTCCATCCTCAGGAAGAGCTTCTATCTGTTCTTTTGTATATTCTTCACCACAATAAGGGCATTTATCTGCTTCAGCAAGTCTTATTGTCCTTTGGCAGTTGACACATTTAATTCTCTTGCTCATAAATCCTCCTCTAAACTATTGTCAATAAGCCATTTGTAAGAAAAATATACAAGTATTTTTTATATTTGTAAACTGAATTATCAAAAAGCTTGACTATAAGGTGTTTTATATCCTTCTTGTTGAGATTAATATGGCTTCAGGAAGTAAAACAAAGAGAATCCTGCTATACAAGGAAATCATTATTATATTTGCAATTGCATTAATTGTAAGATTGTTTGTAACCTTTGAGATTAAGGATAATCCATATTTCAACCATCCAGTAATAGATGCAGGTACTTATCATGAAAGAGCAATAGAAATTGCTGATGGGAAATTGATAGAGAAATTGGCTTTCTGGCAAGCTCCTGGTTATCCATATTTTCTAGGATTTATTTACTTTTTCATAGGTGCAAAAAACTTCCTTTTGTTACGAATTATCCAGTCTATAATAGGCAGTTTAACTTGTGTTTTGTTATTTTTGCTGGGTAAACAGATTTTTGAAAAAAGAATAGCTTATATTTCTGCAATAATCCTGTCTTTTTATCCAACAATAGTATTTCTTGATCTTGAAATACTTAATCCTGTTTTAGAAAACTTCTTGCTTCTGCTTTTCTTCTATTTGCTCTACTTAGCACGAGAAAAGCAGAAAATGGTATTTTGGGGATTAGCTGGACTGGCAGCTGGTTTGCTTTCAATAACAAGAGGATCAATTATTCTGTTTGTTTTAGTATTTATCATCTTTTCATTCCTGCATAAACACAAATTTCATTCAGGGAAGAAGCATAAAACTGAAACACCATCTTATCCAATATTAACTAAAAGATCATTTTATAGGTTTTTTCCAATGTTTATCTTTCCAATCCTTTTAACAACAGCTCATAATTATTATGCTGAAAAGGTTTTTATTCCGGTATGCTCTAACAATGGCATGAATTTCTATATAGGCAATAATCCTGATTATATTAGCACTGTTGGATTAAGACCAGGTTATGAATGGGAGCTGATGACTTTAGAACCAAAACATAAGCATGGATATACAAAGAGTGATGATCTCTCGAATTATTGGATGAAAAAAGGATTTGATTTTTACCTGAATAATCCACTTGCTGCATTGAGATTGTTAAGACACAAGATTTTTCTTTTACTAAGAGGACATGAGATATTGAGAAATCAGAATATATATGCTTTCAGGAAATATAGCCAATATCTCAAGTATACTCTTTTTAAAATACCCGGATTTCTTTCTTTTCCATTGGGAATACTCTATCCATTTGCATTTGTTGGCTTGTTTTTAACTTTGCATAATTGGAGAAAACTTCTTTTAATCTATTTTTTCATAATGACGCATATCCTTTTTGTATTAGCTTTTTTTGTTACAGCAAGGTACAGATTGCCATTAATTCCTTTTCTAATTCTTTTCTCCGTCTCTGGATTGATAATGCTCTACAGTGAAAGAAAGGACTATAAGAGGATTGCTATTTCAGTTTCTCTTTTACTGGGAATATTTATTGTTTCTAATTTCAAGGCAAGTCCGATGAAGGATGAACAGGATTATGCCTCGATCTATAATCTGGGATGGTTTTATCAGTGTGAGGGAAAACATGCAAAAGCAGAGTCATTATATTATGAAGTATTAAAACAAGATCCAAATTATGTTTCTGCTCTACTGAATTTAAGTGTAATTCTTTCAAAATATCAGAATAAGGCAAAAGAGGCATTGTTTTATGCTGAGAAGCTTATAGAGTTGCATCCTAATCATTTAAAAGCACAAAGGAATAGAGTATTAATATTATATTCGTTGAATAAGTATGAAAAAGCAATAGATTATTCCCTTGAGTTAATAGAGAGATTTCCAAAGGATAAGCAGTCAAGGGATAATCTTTTCTGGGGTTTAAGGCGTTTCATAGATATATGTGTAAGGAAGAAGGAGTATAGGAAAGCTGAAAAGTATCTGCTTATCTATAAGCAGCTTGAACCTGAAAATGCAGATATTGATACTAACTTGAAGGTGGTGAGATCTCTTCTTCAGGAGAGTCAGAAGGATTAACCTTATTTCGTAAATAATCTATAAAAGATTTCAGACTATTCCATTCATCATTAGAGAATTTTTGTGATTTATACAATGGCTTATTTGAAATCAAACCATATGCACCATAATGGATTGTTCCATCCTGATAGATCTCAAACCATAGCCAGGGTTGCTTCAGTTCAATCTTTATGGCAGCTTCTTCATCATTAAAATAGCCGTCAAGGACTTCCTTCAATTCGCTTTCCGATAGTCTAATTGATTCTAATATTATCTTCATTATTGTTTAGTTGTATTGAAAATGACTTCGTTTTAATAAGTATATTTGTTGATTTTCAGTCAAGAGATTTTTGCCTTAAAATACTTAGGTTTCTTTTTGCTATCTGATCTTGGGGATTTATTTGCAAAGCTCTTTCCCAATAAGCTTTTGCTTTGGAATATTCTCCTCTGTTAAGAAAGATCAATCCCATATTATCAAGAGCAGGAGTAAGATAAGGATTAATTTTCAGTGATATTGAATAATAATATAAAGCCTTATCTTCATTCCCAGAAATTGCATTAATTTCTCCTAATCCAAGATAAGCATTTGCATAATCAGGATCAATTTTAAGAGCATTTTCATATGATTCTTTTGCCAACAATATATTGCCTTCCTTCTGTGCTGCTATTCCTATACTATAATAATGGTAAGGCAGTTTCTCCACTTTATTTGCTTTCTCGAAAAGTTCTCTCATTTTCTTGAATTCGTTTTGCATGAAGTAAATTGATCCAAGAACATTATATGATGATAATAGCTCTGGATTTATCCTGATTGCTTCTTCCAACTCTTTTCTTGCCTCATTCATTTTTCCAAGTTTCTTATAAGCCAAGCCAAGATTATAGTGGGGAGGAGCATAATCAGGTTTCATAGCTAAAGCCTTCTTCAAGGGTTCAATTGATTCAGCATTGAAACCTGCATCAGCAAGTGCAAGCCCATACATAGATTGAGCCCTGTAAAGATGTGGTTTTTTGGCAAGCGTATCCCTCCAGATTGATAAATCATTTTTCCAGTCTTTAAGACGTAATTGTGTCAATATCATGAATATGATAATAGGAATAATAGAAATAACATAAATAATCCTGTAATTGTATTTATAAATTGCTTTCCCATATAAAAATCCGAAAACAATTGCAAAACCTATACTTGGAAAGTATGACAAATGCTCCAAAGCTGATTCAAAGATTGGAAATATATTTGATAATGGTATTAATGTAATGAACAACCATGTTAATCCTGATGATACTATTTTATAGTTTTTAAGGCTAACAAAAATTACTATTATCCATGCTAACAAAACAATACTGCTTATATAAAACCATATATCATTAAAACCGCTTGATAAGTCAATTCCTCTGTCAAAATTAAGATTGATTGGTAGTATATTCTTGTATAAATACCATACAAAAATCTGGGGAACTGTGAGGAATCTTCTAAGGTTTCCATTTTCAGGATTCCACCAAGCTTCAGCATGAGGTTTTATTCCTAGAAAATTACCAACAACCATCAATCTTAAATATACATATATAAGTATTGGAAGCAGGAATACTAAATAATGTATCCATGCTTTCTTATTCTTCATTAGTTCATTTCCATTATTAATAAAATCTATTGCAATTATTACAATTGGCAAAGTAGCTGTTATCTCTTTTGATAGTATTGATGATAAATATAGAACACCTGACAGGATATAAAAAAGATATGATTTCAGCTTCCTTGCGTTTATAAAACAAAGATAAGATCCTAATGCAAAAAAAGTTGCAAGGAGATCTGTTCTGCCTGAAATCCATGCCACACTCTGGGTATGCAAAGGAGATATTCCAAAAATCGCTGAAGCAAGCAATGATTGCAGTTTATTTAGTCCCAGCTTCATTGAAAGGAAATATATCAAGATGGAAATTAGTATATGGATTAAGAGATTAGTAACATGAAAACCTGATGGTTTTTTATTCCATAACATGTTTTCAAGTCTGTAAGATAATATTATTAAAGGTCTGTAATAATTGCTTTTTCCTCTTGTTGTTTCCCAGTACTCTGTTGTGAAAATATATTTAACAGGAATCTTTTCCTGCATCAGGGGATTGTTTTCAATCAGATCATGATCATCATAAATGAAACCATTATTCCAGACACTAAAATAGGCAATAATTATAATGACAGCAAGTACAATTATGGGTAAGGATTCCTTTAGAATGTTGCTAAAATCTAATCTTGTTTTACCTTTCTTTTGGATGTTAGCTTTGTTTTCCTTGGATTTTCTCTTTTGCTGCATATTGGAAGCAGTAAAAAAGCTGGTAAAATTTACAAGACAAATTTAAAGCAAATAGCTAAAAAAAACTTGACATAAGCATATATAAAGTTGGAACAAGCAGAATTCAAACAAGGAGATATTGATGAATAAGTTCTTATTGCTTTTTATTTGCATTGCTTATGCTTGTTCCTCGCTTTCCGCAGCTGGAAAGCAGATACTTGAAGAATGGCCAAACAAGAAAGCAAAGAGGGTATTTGAGGGACAGATGGGAAATTATCTTGTAATTGCAGGCTATTTCGAAGATGGTAAGAAGAGACTGATAATGAAATTAGAGAAGAAGGATAGCAAAAATTACCTTGCAAAAGCCA
This sequence comes from Candidatus Coatesiibacteriota bacterium, assembly GCA_016927185.1. Classification (GTDB taxonomy): domain Bacteria; phylum JAFGND01; class JAFGND01; order JAFGND01; family JAFGND01; genus JAFGND01. The sequence continues at coordinate 44,850 of JAFGND010000026.1, read as the reverse complement.
CATCCTATAATCCTGATGGTAGTGAATTATGCAATATCAAAGATGGTAATGGTGAACTAAAAGTTTTGTTTGGAAATGGACAAGTTGAATATGTTGAAACCTATAAGAACGGAAGACTTGAGGGAGAAACAACATATTGGTGGGATAATGGAGTTTTGAGTATGACAGGTTCTTATAAGGAAGGTAATAAACACGGTATATGGAAGGTTTATGACAAGGAAGGTGAGGAGGAAGTTGTTTATTATTTTATTGATGGAAAAGAAGTAAAAGAACAGGAATGGCTTGAAAATCAGAATAAGTAATTGAGATACTTTCTATCTATCACTTTCATATTAGCATCCGTTTTAAATGTCTCCTTTTTGGAGGCGAATCTTTACAAGATTTTTTTCACTAATGATACTTCATTAATAGATTCATTGCCTCCCTTATTCAAGGAGAATAAAATAATCTTGAGCAATGGAAAGACTTATATGAGAAGTGAAGTCAAAGAAATCCTCTTCAGATATCAGTATTCTCCGTATTTATCCAAAGAGAAATTCGTTTTCAAGGATGCGAAAAACCTTATAGAAAATGGAAATAATCTGAATAAAAGGTTTCCTGGATATAGATTTTCAGTTGTTGAATATGATTTGAAACAAACACTTCTTTCAAATGGACACAGGAAAACATCAGGACACATCTGTTACAGACTAAACTCAATTTCTTCATTGAAAGGAAATAGGGTATCTCTTGAGTTTGATGAAGCAAGATCAAACATCAAGATATTGGGAGCTAGGGTTATTTTGCCAGATGCTTCAGTTGTATTACTTTCTGATGATGATATATTCACAAGTATATCTTCGGACAAAAAATCAATTGATAGATATGTCAAGCTTAACCTGATATTCCCTGGTGTTTGTATTGGATCACTTATAGACTATACATATGAAAAATATGAACATACACCATTCAATAAGGAGTTTTTTTTCCCGAAACATTCGTTTTATGATAGATTCCCAACAGGCAGTCACAGTTTTTCTATTGAAGTGCCTAAGAATGCTTTTTTTAAATATAGTACAAGGAATTTCAAATCAAATCCTGACCCTTTAATTTCAAACAATGATAATTCAATTTCCTATACATGGACATTGCATGATTTGATTCCAATTGAATTTGAACCTGAAAGTCCACCTTACTATGACACACTACCTTTTGTTTATGCAACAACAGTAGATAGCTGGGATAGAGTATTTAAATGGTATGCGAAGTTTCTAAACAAGAGACTTGAAACAACTCCTAAAATAATTGAACAGGCAAGATTAATTACAGCTTCAGGTTTGACAGAAGAAGATAAAGTGAATCTACTATATATTTTTATGCAAAGGAATGTAAGATATATTTCTTTAAAGGAAAGCATAAGTTCATCTTTTTCAGGACATTCTGCAGAGAATACTTTAAGTAATGGATATGGAGATTGCATAGACAAATCAATCTTGTTCTCTGCATTACTTAAGGTAATAGGGATAAAATCCAATCCAATAATATTGATGACTAATGATCAGAGAAAGCAGATAGATGATATTCCCTGCCTTGATGGGAATCATGCTATTGTAAAATGCTATATAAATGACAAAGAATATTATCTGGATCCCTCAAGCATTCATTACAATTTTCCTTATTTCGATTATATAAATTATGGATCAAATTCAATGGATATTATGGAAGGAAAGCTCAGTAGAATTCCTGTTCCAGATCCAAAAGATAATTCCTTTCTTCAGCAAGGTACAATAAGCATTTTAAGCCCACAGACAGCAAGGCTGGAAATCAAAACAATAGCAAATGGTTCTACTGCTGCTAAACTGAGAAATCTTTATTCTCCAAGGAAAAATTCAGAGATAGAAGAGATTTTTGAAGGAGAACTTTCTAAGCGTTATCCAGGATCTAATCTGAATAACATTGATTTTAAACATCTTTATGACTTGAAAGGGAATCTGGAAATAAAACAAGAATATATACTGTATAATCTTGGAGCTATTAATGATAAATTCTTCGCTTTTAATCTGGAAGAAATTATTCCCGAATTCACCGCATTGAAATATAAAAACAGAATGAATCCATTGTTTTTTCAGGATACAAAATATTCATCTAATTCATTTTGTTATAATCTGCCATCAAACATGAGAATCATTTATATTCCAGCTAGTATCAAAATAGAAAATCCTTTTTTCAGTTATTCAGGCTCCTACAGCATAAATGGAAAAGACATAGTATTCAAAGATGAATATATAAGAAAAAGCAGACTTATCCCAGTGGAAAAATTCAATGAGTTCAAACTTAAATTGTTTGAAATAATAACTTTTACGAGAGAACAAATAATTCTTGAGTTTGAAGAATGAGAAAAATACTTCTTTTGTTACTAAGTTATATAAGTATTTACTATTCAGATAAACTATATTTGGTTAATGGTGAGGAGTATTCTGGAGAGATAAGGCAGATAACTAATGAAAAAATATTCTTCAATGCAATGCCTCATAACAAGATGTTGGAAATTAATCTCAGAGAGATTTTACAGATTTCTTTTTCAGCTTACAGGCAATTTGAGGGAACTGAGAATGTAAATCAGATAAAGCATTATGCCATGAAGTATCTTAGGAAAAAAGATTCTGAAGATATTATCAGATCAGATGACAATTTTATTTATCTATACTGGGAAGAAAATTACAAAGTAATAAATGATAGTATTTATGAAAGGGAAGTTATCAAGTTGATAAAAATATTATCTCCCAAGGGGGGAGAAAAAGCAGGAAATCAGGAAATCATTTACAATAGTTCAGATGAGATAAAACTTCATTTTGCATTAACAGTAACTCCTAATGGTACTGTTATAAATACGAATGATAATGCTATAACAAAATTAACTGCATCCAATTATCCTGATAATAAAATCAGAATTCTAAGGTTTTTTATGCCTCTATCAAGTAAAAATAATGTGCTGTTTTTCAGTTATACCTTGAAATGCAAATATAATTCTGCTGAAAAACCGTTTCTAATTAGCCATCAATTTCAGTATACAGAACCAATTTACAGGAAAACAGTAACACTAACATTGCCAGAAAACTATTCTATAAACCAATTTCATTCTCCTCCAATTACTGCTAGCAGAAAGAGAAACAAGTATTCATGGAGTATAGAGAAAAGGAAAGCTATTGTTCCTGAATCGCAATCTCCTCCTTTAAACTATATATCTCCGGAATTAAAAGTATCACTTAATGAAAATTGGAATAGTATAGCAATAGATTATATGCAGAAACTTGAAAATATGCTTCCAGATTCAGCAACTTTAAGAAAGGATTTCAGGAAAAGGACTCTTTCAGATATTTCTACAGCAAGGGATTTATACTATGATTTGCTGATAAGGTATTCCATATTGAATATTTCTCCTGCTGAATATGGTTTTTTGCCTCGTAAATATGAGAAGATAAGACATTCAAGATATTTATTGAGAATGGATGCAGCATTTCTTTATTATTCACTTTTAAGGAATAGTGGATTCACTGATATAGATTTTCTTTTAGTAGCATCGAGAAATGAAGTGAATTTCAGGGAAGATATTCATACCCTTGCTGAATTATTATATCCTGTAGTCTTCCTCAGAATTGGAGAAAAAGATTATTATGTATATATAAATGAAATTGACAGGCACTTCTCACAATTACCAGGTTTTCTTATGGGTAGCAAAGCCTTATCAATAAGAAGAAAGTCTATTATAAGTATTCCTGATGACAAACCGGAATTAATGGATGTAGATATGAGAATAGAGCTTGGCAAACCTTCAAAAGGAAAACTGAAGATAATCTTGTCTGGAAATATAGCAATTCAAAACAGGAATATAAAGAGATTTGATGAAGCATATAAAAGTGTACTTCTGCATGACTTCTTAAGTGATGAATTGTCTAATGTCCAGATAGACAGTTTTAGTATTGAGGGAAACAGCTATAAATCAGATCAACTAATAATTTCAGTTTCATTTTCTTCACCCTTGATATTAAGAAATACCGAAGGAAAGATTCTTTTCATGAAATTACCACTATATTTGTTATCATTATCATCTGTTTTAAGGGAAGACAGATTCTTCCCTATATTCTATACAAATAAATATGAGCAGAGTATAAGACTGAGTATAGTACCCCCACCTGGCTATAAGTTTCTTGGTCTGCCTCAATCGTTCAGACTGACAAAAGGTGTAAACTCCTTCAAACAAGACTGTATTCTGGATAATAATGGTAATCTCATCTATAATGATAATTTCAAAAGAATGTCATCGTTGATTGGAAAAAAGGACTATCATGACTTCAGGACATTGCTTTTTCAAACGAATATTAGAAGAAAACAAGGAGTATTTCTGATTAAAAATGAATAAAGATATTTTCTTTAAACTGGATAGTTTAATTAACAGTGATTCTATTGGGGTAGAAAACTCAAACAGTATTACAATAAGGACAGGGGATTTCTTCATAAAGCTTGTTGGTATGAAATCATTTTTCTTAGAAGTTGCTGAAAAATATTATAGTGATTTCATTTATGAACAAAAACCAGCAGATCTGGAGCTGATAATTATTGAAAAAACTTTTAACGAAGAATTCTTCCTTGCTTTACCGAAAGAAAATGAAAAAATGGGATATAAGGGATTTGAATTGAATGAAAGATATTTGATATCTTCTCAGTTTTTCTGCGGTGGAGTAAAAGGGAATAAAGGGATTTTTTTATTGAATTTAATAGATAAGAATCTCTGGGATGTTACTTTGCAGAATATACTTCAGATTTCAGGAGCCTGGCTTGCAAATCAGAATGGAGGTTTTCTTATCCATTCTCTTGGAGTTGCAAAAGATGAGAAATCCTATTTGTTGTATGGACCTTCAGGTGCAGGTAAAAGTACAGCTAGTGCGATGTTGGATGATTTCGAATTGATGAGTGATGAGATGAATATGATCTTACCTCAAGGCAACACAATCAGGGTCTGCTCTGTTCCATATATATCTGGAGAAAGGAGAAAGGATTTTTCAAGAAAAAATTCACTAAGGGATTTTCCACTCTCAGCATCATTTTCTCTTGTTCAATCAAGGCAAAACAGGAAAAACAAGCTGAGATTGACGGAGACGTTGCAGCGAATGCTTCCCTGCATTCCATATGTTCATGATTATAAAACACTTAGAAAAGAGATATTCAAAAATCTGCCTGCTCTCTTAGAAAATATTCTGAATTATGATCTTGAATTTGACTTATCTGGCTCTATGAAATGCCTTGTCAACGATCAAGAAGGTTAAAGAAGGACTTTAAAACCTCATTTTTATCGAATGCTTCCATACATTTAGCGTTTTCCTTGCAACTAATACGCCCATATTTTGCACAAGGACTGCAATTCATATTTGAAGTCAGAACTAAGTAATTATTCCTGCTGCCATATGGACCTGTTACTCTATAGTCTGTAGGTCCGAAAAGAGCTAATACCTTTTTCTGCAATGCTAATGCAAAATGCATAGGAGCTGAATCACTTGTTACAATCAATCTTGATTTGCTTATCAAATAACACAATTGTGATATGTTAAGCATACCAGAAAGTGTATTGATTTTTGAACCTGTCTTTGTCTTTACTTCTTGCACTATCTTTTTTTCATGGGAGCTTCCTATGCCTATTATCACTTTTTCCCTTACATCAGCAGGTATCTCATTTATTATACTGACTATAAGATCAGGAGGGATATTTTTTGAAATATTAGCTTCCTCGGCAGATGGTCCAATATGAAAAATTATAGAATCTTCCATTGGGAAGTTGAATTTCCATTCAAATTTTTCCCAGTTCCAGTTTGAGATATTTGGCACTTGTTTTTTTATAGTAATATCAAGATCTTTAAGAACCCAGTTATACCTATCCAGTTCATGAGATGGTGTTTTCTCATTTTTTACTCTATTATAGTGGTCGTAACCAGAGACTATTCTAGGAATGAATGCACTATAAGCATAGAGAAGGAGAATCCTTCTGGGATCTTGAAAAGTTGTTATGAATACTTTTGCATTTATTGTTCGAATTTTTTTTCTGATTACTAGAAAATCTTTCAAGTCAAATGTTTTTCCCAGTGAAAATCTATGGATATTGTCATAATGAATAGAAGCCAGATTATATACGTGTTCTTGTTTGAAGAAAATATGAAGATCATATATTTCCTTCAGTGAATCTATCATCGATGTAGTCATAATAAAGTTTCCAGCACCTGCTCCAAAAAAAAGAATAGCTGCTGGGTTTGAAAAATCCTTGACCATCGAATGCATATTCAAAATCAGAGTTTGGATTTTATCATGAAGAAAAAATGCAAGAAGATATTTTAAACATTTTTTTGAATATATGGAAAGAACATAGTAATGATGTTGGAACTGCTTTCCCTCCAGCCTTTGAGCTGGTTCATGCAATAAATGCATGCATGCTAGCAAGAATACTTTCTGATAAATATGATTTGGATGATGAAATTTCTCAAATCACATGTTTGTTTCATGATATTGGTCGAATAATGACATGCAAAAACGAAAACCATGCTGAAACTGGTTCCATATTGATAAAAGAGATCCTTTTTGATAAAATCAAGGAGGAAGATTTATCAAAGATTTCATACGCCATCTTTAATCATAGCAACAAAGATGTTGAAGATGATGATAGGTTATCGGAATTTGTAAAAGATGTGGATGTTTTCAATTCATATATACTTGGATATATGTCAGATAAACCATCCTGTAAAAAAAGGTTGCATAAAATAGCAGATTTATTGAGATACAATATCAAATAAGGAGCAGAAATGAAAAGAGATGATTTAGTAAAGTTCTTTGATTATACAATATTGAAACCTGATGCAACCGATGAAATTCTAAGGAAATTTGCATCAGAAGCTGTTGAAATGAATGTGAAAGGAGCATGTGTTCATCTTATTGCCCTTCCGATAGTAAGTCCTATTATTAAGAAATCAAATGTTAAACTGGTTACTGTTGCAGGATTCCCTTTTGGAAGCATGCCAATGAATGTTAAAGAATCTGAGATTGCATATGCATTAAAATTCGAAATAGACGAATTAGACATTGTATTGAATTTGAATTATTTTAAAAGTGGCAAAAAGAAGGAAGCTGAAGCAGAGATTAGAAGAATAAAGAATTTGCTTCCAGGAGATATTATTCTTAAAGTCATAATAGAAACTGGTCTTTTGTCAGTAGAAGAGATTGCGGAAGCAGCAAGATTAGTTAGTGACGGAGGTGCTGATTTTGTTAAAACCTGCACCGGTTTTATAGGGAGAGGTGTAACTGTAGAGGATGTAAAGATAATTAGATCTTCTGTCGGGAAATCTATGGATATTAAAGCAAGTGCAGGTATCAAGACTCTCAAGCAAGTACTAGAACTTATTGAAGCTGGGGCAACTAGAATAGGATTATCTGCAGCTAAAGAAGTTTTAAGCGAGTTATCAGAATAGTTTTCTCATGTACGAATTCAAGAAGATTCTTCATGAGTCAGATATAGACAAAAACCTGCTGAAGAATAGCTTAAGAAACAGGCCATATTATGATTTCATGAAAAGAGTATTAGATATAATAATAGCATTAACAGGAATGCTTTTTTTTCCACTTTTTTTTATTATTATATCTATAGCAATAAAATGGGATTCTCCTGGCAAAGTGATATTCAAATCAAAAAGATGGTATGATGAAAAACGCTTTTTTGAGATGCTTAAATTCAGAACCATGGTTGAAGAAGCAGATTTGATACTTAAAAAAGACAAGGATTTAAGCCAGCAATTCTATGAAAATGCCAAGTTGAAGGAAGATCCCAGATTAACAAAACTAGGAAGGTTTTTAAGAAAAACATCACTTGATGAGATCCCTCAAATAATAAATGTCTTGAAAGGTGAGATGAGTATAGTAGGTCCTAGACCAAAACTTGTTAAGGAAATTCATAGATATGGAATTTACAAGAAATATGTCTTGAAAGTAAAACCAGGCGTTACAGGTTACTGGCAGATAACAGGTAGAAATGATAGCAGTTACGAGCAGAGAATTCTGAAAGATGTTTATTATGTACAGAACAGGAGCTTCTGGTATGATATATTAATTATTATAAAAACAATTTTCATGGTTATAACTGCAAAAGGTGCTTATTAAGGTAATTCTACTATTACTCCACCAGCACAAATTGAATTCTTACTGCTTATTTGGACTGTTCTTTCAGGTTTATATGGTATTTTATTCGGATTTTCTTTCACGAATATTTGTATATATGCATATCCAGATTTTTTTCCCTTGAATGTAATAGGTAGTACGAAATTTCCTGTTATAGTATCATATTTTAGTTTCCATGGTGGAACTTGTGTTAATTTGACCTCACTGAAATCTGGATAGGGGCTATTTCTTACATTTTCAGGAAGGGAGATGTTTTTCTTGTCATAATAAGCAACTGCCAGGAATAGTCCATATTTCTCAGGTTCTAGTACTTTTCCCCTGATTGTTATCCTTCCCGGAGGAATGAAACTGGGATTGGGATTTATTTCTAAATACTTATCAACATATAATTCTGAATATCTGAACTCTTTTTCTTTTATTGCAAATCCAATTCCTGCATGAGTATGATTGCTGTTCAGGATTTCTTTTCGGTGACCATCATTAGGAGGTTTTTCATCCATAAAACGCTTGTGCCCTGTTCTCATGTAATATAGTATATTAGCAAGCGATGTAAGCAAAGGAACATTCTGCACTCTTGAATGCAGATTTTCGCTGATATGATCCAGTCCTCCATTCAATCCCCATCTATGATAAGGTTTTAATCCATTCTTGCTATAATGGGAAAAATACTTTTTATTAACCATATCTTTGCAATGCATATTGGCAACGCGACAAGCTAAAATATTAAGTTTTAAAGGTTTCAATTTATATTTTTTTCTTGAATTGTTGATGTCATTCAGCATTTTCCATTTTATATCAAGTACAGAATCATTGTCTGCAAAATCTTTGAGTTTTTCAAGTTTCCTGTTTTCCAATACCAGTTCATATGGGATTGTTTTTACATTCAACTCTGGTAAAGAAATATCTTCATCATACTGAGGGCTATCCTGAGAGATATTTTTCAATATTGGATTAAGATTCTTGATAATATTTTGAAAATCGCTTTTCTTTATATTTGTGCAGGAGTGATTAAACAATATAATTAAAAGCAGAGGAATTGTTTTCTTCAACATATTAAGAAGAAACAAAGATTGGAACACTTATTAAATGGTCAAGTTTTTTTAGATTGACATTTTTTGAGTAAATAGCTTGTGAACTTAAAGGTGAATCTAAAACAATTAAATGGAAATGAATATATAGAAAATGTTTTGCGGAAGATGCGGGCAGGAGAATCCTGATAATTTCAAGTTCTGCAACAGATGTGGTTCTGCTTTAGCATTAAGTGATACTGACAGCATAAGTAATGCCCAGTTCTACAATTTTGAAGAAAGAATAAAGACCACATTAAAGGATCAGTTTGCAATAAAAAGAGAGATTGGAAGGGGAGGGATGGCTGTTGTATATCTGGCAACAGAAATTTCTCTTGAACGTGATATTGCTCTGAAATTCCTTCCAGAACAATATTCTTATAATCCTGATTATATCTCAAGATTTCACAGGGAAGCAAAACTACAGGCTCAGCTGAAACATCCGAATGTTATTAACATTTTCGGAATTTTCAATATTAATAATATTCATTTTTTCAGCATGGAATACATACATGGGATTACTCTGAAAGCATACAAAGTCAGCAAGAAGCTTACCATACCGAAATTGTGTTACTTGATAAAGCAGGTAGCAGTAGCTCTTTCATATGCGCATAATATGGAGAAGAAACTTGTTCACAGGGATTTGAAACCTTCTAACATAATGATTGATACTGAAGCAAAAGCTATAGTAATGGATTTTGGGGTAGCAAGAGCTACTGAGGGAACCAATCTTACTGCAAGCGGAACTATGATCGGTACTCCACATTATATGTCACCAGAGCAGATAAGAGGATTGCCAATTGATAAAAGAGCTGATTTATATTCATTTGGTGTTATTCTCTATGAAATGGCAACTGGAGATGTACCTTTCTCTGGAGATACCTCCACAATATATTATAAGCATGTTTTCGAACCTCCGGCTTCCCCCAGGTCAATTAATAATGATGTTCCTGAATGGTTAGAAGATATCATAATCAAATGTATGGCAAAAGAACCTGCAGAAAGGTTTTCCGATGCCATGGAAATACTGGAAGAAATAAATAAAAGCGGGATTAACTTGTCAAGGATTTCTGGTGAGATAAAAAGTGATATTAAGGAGATAGCAGCAAAGAATGCAGAAGAGCAGGTAGCTCCTAAAAGACCAAGTTCTGGAATGAAGAAAGAAGCAGATGTTATTTCAGAAAATGAAGAACAGGATATAGTCAAAACAGAAGCTGTTGAGGCAATAGATGATTCTAATCGAGTAAAGACTCCAAGCACTCCCGGTCTAATTTCCGAAGTAATTGATGATAGAAAATCAAAGGAAATTGAGGAAAGAGATACAGAAGCATTTGTTCCAGAAGAGGAAAAAGCCAAAACTCTTCAACAAGAGAAGGAGGATTTTGAAGAGTTTTCACCCAAAAAGAGAAATAAGATAGCATATATAGTAGGTTTTCTTTTCATTGTTGTAATCGTAATAATGCTTTTCATTATATATGGAGGTTCATCTCAGATACATATTTATAAACTGTCTGATACTTTCAAATTGAAATTTGCAAAACTTGAAATCGGGGAAAAACCTGCTGAGCCAGTTGATACAACTAAAATTGAAAATGGCACCAATAAAGATGAGCCAAGCAAAGACAAGGAAAAGAAGATAAAGAAAGTAGAACCTAAACAACCTGTTAATAAGAATCAAACTAATGTTACTGATAATAGTTCTTCAAATACAAAAACCGAGAAAAGATTTAAGTTTTGCAGAAAGTGCGGTGCTCAAATCCCGAGAGCTGCAAAATACTGTCCAAAATGTGGGGCTGAACAATTATAAAAAAATATCAGTATGCTAATCCCATTCGGGCTTAGCAGCTCTGGTCATCAATTCTGAGATTGCTTTTCCCGGAGATAAATCCTCGAATAAGACCCTATGCATCATATCAGCAATAGGCATTTCGATGTCTGCTTTTATAGAAAGAATTCGAGCTGCTTTTGTTGTTCTGACTCCTTCTATTACCATTATGCTGGATGCAATTATCTCACTCAGTTTTTCCCCTCTTCCTATCCTTTCTCCTGCATTCCTGTTTCTAGAATGCTTTGAAATGCATGTTGTTATCAAATCTCCTATTCCAGCTAGACCTGCAAAAGTCAAAGGATTAGCACCCATAGAGCAACCGAGCCTTGATATCTCTGCCAATCCTCTTGTCATTAATGCTCCTTTGGTATTATCTCCCAATTTTAGACCATCTAGTATGCCAGAAGCAAGTGCTATAATATTCTTCAAAGAACCAGCCAGTTCTACTCCAGTCAAATCATTACTTGTATAAATCCTTAAAAAATTCGTCATGATTTTCTTCTGTATATCTAATAAAAGTGAATTATTCTTTCCTGCTATAACAACAGCTGTTGGAATTCTTACTGCTACTTCCTCAGCATGAGATGGACCGGAGAGCACTATATAGTAATCGAGAATTCCATCTCCCAGGATTTTTGCTGCAACTTCACTCATTCTTAAAGCATCAGTCTCTGATAAACCTTTTGTTGCACATATCAAAGGTTGATTATTATAGAGTTTTTTTACTTGTTTCAATACTTCCTGAACAGAATGAGATGGGGTGCAGATAATCAATATGTCTTTGTTTTTTACAGCAAGCTCAAGATTATCTAAAATCTCGATTTTCTCCGGGATTATTATCCCTGGAAGTATTTGCGGATGTATTCTGTTTTGCTGCAAGAACCTGCAATAATCCTTTCTGAATTCCCATAGTGTAATTTCATGATTGTTATCAAGTAGTGCAATAGCCAGTGCAGTTGCCCAGCTTCCTGCTCCTATTATACAGAATTTAGACATTTATATATCCCTTTATAATATCCCATATTTCTTCTGAAACCAAATCCATATTTTTTGAAGCATTTATAAGCTTGAATCTTTTTTCTCCAGATGTTGCAAGATCAAGATAGTATTCCCTGACAAGATGGAAAAAAGTATTGCCTTCACTTTCCAATCTGTCAGGAAACAAATCCCTACCGAGAAGCCTTTTCCTGCTCTCTTCAATATCCAGATCAAGAATGAATGTTACATCAGGCTTGTTTCCTTCCAGGCAGATATCATTAAGAGTTTTTATCCATTCAATTTTAATTTGCCTTCCAGCTCCCTGATAAGCAACAGAAGCATCGAGAAATCTATCAGAAATCACTATTTCACCTCTTTCTAAGGCAGGAACAATCAACTCCTTGTAATGCTGAGCTCTGCTTGCCATATAAAGCAGCAATTCAGTTAATGGTTTTATATCAGTATTTGAGGGATCAAGAAGTAACTGTCTTATTTTTTCTCCAAGGGGAGTTCCTCCAGGTTCTCTTGTTTGGACTACTGTAAAACCAGCTTTCTGTAGTTTATTTTTCAAAATATGAACCTGGGTTGTCTTTCCACTTCCTTCTATTCCTTCAAAAGTTATGAAAAGATCTCTCTTCATGCAGAATTTTCCTTGTCATCTTTAGTATTGATTTTATCTTGTTTCCGTAAATAAAGAAGCCTGTGAATAGCAGTTATATTGGAAGCGATTGCAACAAACCAGATTCCTATTGAAATAATCTGAGGATGCAGAGAATTCAGAATCAAGATGGTTAAAAGGACGACCACTCTTTCTGGTCTTGTCATTATTCCTACAGTGCAATTGAAACCTAATCCTTCTCCTCTAGCTTTTATATAACTTATCATCAAACTGCCAACAATGGAAATCAAGCAAGCTAATAAAAGCGAAGCATCGTTTTTCATGAAAAAGTACCATGTTAAAGCGCATAAGGTAAATAATTCACTATATCTATCCAGAGTAGAATCAAGTATTGCTCCAAATCTGGTTGTTTGCTTTGTAGATCTTGCCATGGCACCATCAAGCAGATCAAAAAAACCTGCAAACAGAAGCAGGAAACCACCTAGCACAAGTTTTCCATTGAGTATTGCTACTGCAGAGATAATATTCACTACCAATCCGAACAAAGATAACATGTTAGGAGTAATTTTAACTTTTTGAAGTATATAACTGAGTGGAGAGAGAATCTTGTTAATTTTCTCTTTAAGTAATTGAGTTAGTAAACTAGGCACCCTTAATCACCAATGTAAATTCCCCTTTTAACTCTTTTCTTGTAACCAATTCCTCCAGAATGTTCATGGCAATCCCTTTATAAAAAGTCTCGAATTCCTTTGTCAGCTCTCTTGCTATGAAAATCTCTCTGTCTGGAAGAATTTCCTGAAAATCGCCAAGAGTAGCCTGGATTCTATGAACACTTTCAAATACGACAGTTGATATTGTTGAATTTCTTAACGACTCAATCAGCTTTCTTCTTTGGGTGCTCTTGGAAGGCAAGAAGCCTAAGAAGGTGTAAGAATTCGATGGGAAACCGCTTACTATTAATGCTAATTGAACTGCAGATGGTCCAGGTATGGGAATCAGCTTGATACCATATTTCCATGCTTCTCTAACAAGCAGGAAACCTGGATCACTTATACATGGTGTACCGCTTTCTGTAATCAGGGCGATATTCATTCCCTGTCTTGCTAGATCAATAAGATTTTCTGTTTCTCTGTCTTCATTACCAATATAATATGAACGAATTTGCATATTCTGCAAACCAATGTGATGGAAAAGCTTTCTTGCTGTTCTTGTGTCTTCAGCTGCTACTATATCTACTTTTTTTAATACTTGTACCATCCTGTAGGAGATATCATTAAGATTGCCTATGGGGGTTGCAATTAAATAAATCGTCCCTCTGCTTTCATTGGGTTTAATAGAATGCCTTTTTCTCATGGTTACTTATTATTTCCTTATGAACAATAAGTCATGCCATTGTGATACTTGTTTTTAAGTCAATACAATTATTACTTACAACTGTTTTTGCTTGACTATCTCTTGAGATTTGGGCAGCAGGTTTAAGATTGAATATTATGTTAGTCAGATATAGAATAAACTATCTTCTTTATGTTTTCTTTTTCATGGTTTTTTATTTATTATCTCAAAATGGATTCTGGATAGTAGACGAAGCTAATAAAATATTGCCAACAATAAGCTCAAAAATATATAAAACATGGTCATTCAGGATTTTATACAAAGGGAGCTATCTTGATAAGGAAGGGGAGTTTTTTCCATTCAGGGGACCTTTTGCTTACAGAGAAAACAAAACAGAATACAGAACAGTACATTCACCTGTTTATTCTTTTATGCTATATGCTTCAAACAAGTTGTTTGGGAGTTTTGGATTCTACCTATGGGGTTTCATAAGTGGTTTTTTAATACTCTACCTCTTTTCAAAAATCTCGCAAACCATCTGGGATGCTTCGACCCAGCCTAAAGAGATGCTCCTGCTTTTATTTTTCTTCTGTATACCTTATTTCTTTTATTGCCTTGTTTTATGGGAGCACATAATATCAGTGGTATTTTTTCTTGCTGCATTGTTTTTTTATATAAAGAAGAGAACAGAATTATGCTATTTATTTCTCTCTATAAATGTTTTCTTCAGAACAGAACTGCTTTTATTTGTAATCCTGTTTGCTATATTTGAAAGAATAAAAGACATAAAAGCAATTCTTGTGATTATCCTTGTCATGCTGGCTTGGCTGGCCATGAATTATTTCGTATATGGTAGCTTACTTGGTGCTCATTTTGAAGCGAATATGGGATTAAGCAAAGTTTTTAGTGGTAATTTGGTTAATATCATTATTGAGAAGGCAAGAGTGTATCATGGATTGCTTTTTCAAGCTAGCAATAATATCCTGCTGTCAATTTTTTTCGGGATTGCCTGGTTGACTTGTGCATTCATGATAAGATTCAAGGAGAGAAACGAGTTCCTAGCGATATATACTGCGATACATATAGTTTTTTTTGCAATAAGCATATTTGATAATGATCCGGCAAACAGTACATTGAAATCAGCTTCATTGTTTCATCATTCCCCCATATTTTTCTTGTTGATTTTCAGGAAGGACTACTCAGCTTATAAAACATGGTTATATGCAGCCTTATCTTTCATTTTGATTTTTGGATTAATAAGTCCATTAAATGGAGGAATGCAATGGGGAGCAAGATTTTTACTTCCTTTTTATTCACTTGCAGGTATATTAATATGGAACTCAATCAGGGACCTTTTTAATAAAGGACTAAGAAGATGTGTCTATCTGCTTTGCCTGCTTTCAGTTTCCTATCAGTTACTTGGTTTACATACACTCTATTACAAGAAAAAAGCTACTGCAGAAATTCTTGATTATGCAAAAAAAGCAGATAGTATTATAGTTTCAAATATATGGTGGTATCCCTTTTATCTGATCCCATTATATGCAGAGAAGGATATTTTTTACTGTAGTAATCCAAAGAAACTGTTTGGTTTTCTCCTGCACATGGAAGATTCAGGAATAAAGGAATTCACATTTACGTTGTTTTCTGATGAGTTTTTTCTAATAGAAAAAATCATGGAAAGACTGCCTATAAAAGAGAAAGAAAGGATAACTATAAGAAGCTATAGGATGGATTTCATCAAAGTAACACAAATCAGATATTCTTTAGAACCATTTACTGCTAATTTAAGAGAGCAGTTGGCAATATCTGCATGGGAAGAATCTTATAGAGAAGAATTATTTGAAGCAGCTTTATGGTATAACGAAAAGCTGAGAAATATGCTACCTGAGAGTCCGGTTTATCATTATCATGCATACCTTACATATAAGAAATTATCAAATTCGAAGGAAGCATTGAGAGAACTGCTGAAAGCGGTGGAACTAGATCCAAATAATTACAAACTTAGATTAGAGCTATCAGAAATAAAGAGCAAACTATAAATAGACAAACTATAATACCCTAACAAACCTTACTGGGAGAGAAGAATCAACTGCATATTTTTGGGGGATCTTTATCATGATAGTCTGAAGGACTATTATCTCAATGAAGAGGAAAACATTTTTGTATAACAGGCTATATTAAAAATACTATATTAAAAGATGGAACTATATTCAATTGAGATCTTTTTGAATTGAATAATGAAGCAAGTTCTGCTTACCTCATTTTTTATTTTAATGGTTTCCTGAAATTTTCCTTTGACAAAAGTAATGTCAATTTTCATTTCACTTTTAGCGAAAGGACTGCAATGAGTGATTTAAAGAAATATGATTTATCTGTTTTTGACTGCGAATATCTTGATGTAAGATTGGAAGAGACAATGACAAGCAGAATACTCTTCAGGAATTATATTCTTGAAGATATTTCTACTGAGAATCAAAAAGCTTTCTTTATCAGGGTATGGAATAATGGAAGGTGGCTATATGCATCTGTTGCTGAAGAAGGAAGATTGGAAAAAGTGATAAACGACTTGATAGAACAAAGCAGGAAATACAAAGATACTGAAAAGAAGCATTATATTCCTTCAAAATCTCTTTCTCAGGAATTGATATTCAATGAAAGAAACAAACCAGATTATATTGAACTGGTTGAAAAAAGAGATTTGCTTGGAAGTTATCAGGAAATATTCAGAAACAGGAAAGAAGTAGCAAGTCTTGATGCAAGATATATGGATTTCTATAATGTAAAATCATTTGCATCATCTTCAGGTATATATTTCAAATATGACAGGGTTTTCTATGGGATGATGTTCAATTTTGTTCTCAAAGATGAAGACAAGATATTCATTACAAAATTCAGCTCAGGAGGAGTTCTATATAGTGATTTATTTGGAAAAGATAAGGAAATAACTGGCTATCTTGATGAAGCAGTCCCATTTCTTTATGCTGGTGAAGTTAAAAAGGGGATATATCCAGTTGTTCTTGATGAGATAGTCTCTGGAGTATTCGCCCATGAATCTTTTGGACATAAGTCTGAAGCAGATTTCATGACAGGTGATCCAGAAGCTCTTAAAGAATGGGAAATTGGAAAAAAAGTAGGTTCTTCCATCCTGTCTATAGTTGATCAGGGAGATATATTAGATTCAAGCGGTTTTACTCCTTTTGATGATGAAGGAACGAAAGCAACCAAAACATATTTAATCAAGAATGGAATTCTTCAAGGCAGGTTGCATTCAAACGATACTGCAAGGGATTTCGAAGAAAAACCGACAGGAAACTCTAGAGCTATGAATGGTGAGTTTGAACCTATAGTTAGAATGACAAATACTTATATTGAAGCAGGACAGTCAAGTTTTGAGGACTTGATATCTGATATCAAAGAGGGAGTATTTATAAAGAATATTAATTATGGAACTGGAATGTCAACATTCACAATTGCTCCAAATATGTCATATATGATCAGGGATGGCAGGATAGCTGAACCAGTAAGAGTTAGCGTAGCAACAGGAAATGTTTTTGAGACACTGGGTCTTATAGTTGGCTTGTCTGATAAAGTCAGGATGGAAGTGAGATTATTCGGAGGATGTGGCAAGATGGAGCAGTGGCCATTACCTGTTGGATTGGGAGGACCTAAGGTAAAGGTTTCAAAGATGCAAATTGCTTAAAGGAGATATAATGCGCGAAAAACTTGAGTTAAGAATAAGTGAACATTTAATAAAAATATCTGCAAACAAGATTGCAGGAACAAGGATTAAAGAGAATGTTTCAAGAGCAGCAAGAATTTTCAGGAATGGTAAACTGGGGACTGCTGTTGCAAGAGGAGTAACTGATTTTCCATCCTTGATAAAAAGGGCAGAAGAAAACATGGATTATGGACTCAGATATGAATATGAACTACCTGCCAACAATACATACTTCAAGGATTTCGCAGAAGGATATGAAAACCTTAGTTTGAAAGAACTTAATGATATTTGCGAAAATGTCCTGAATGAGTTAACTCAGAAATATCCAGATTACCTGTTCAATGGAATAGCTGTTACAAATTTAGAAAGCAAACTCCTCGAGAATGATTTGAATCTTTCATTATACGAAAATCATCAGATGTTTTACTTTGTACTTTTTTTCAAGGAGAAGGGCGGATCTAACATAATGGATGGTTATATTGATTATTCATCCGGTTCTGACATAAAACTCAATCAATTTCTGAAACATATAGAGGACTTATTCTCAGTGTACAAGAGTAAGCAGAATTTGAAATCCGGAGTATATCCGGTAATTCTAGTAGATGATGGTATGCAGAAAATGCTGCTTGATTTTTTCATGCAGTCTCTGGATGGAAAACGTTATTTTGAAAAAACATCAATGCTTTCAGGGAAGATTGGGGAGCAGGTTTTTAATAAAAGCCTTTCAATAGTAGATTCAAATCTGATGCCTGAATATGGTATTGTAAATCCTTTTGATATGGAAGGCATGATTAGAGATGAAAATGATTTAGATGTAATATCCTGTGGTGTAGTAAAAAATGTAGCCTTGGATTTGGCAACAGCAGCTAGATTCAAGAAGAAATCTACTGCTAATGGTTATAGAACTTACATGGAAAATCCGAAGATAGAATTCAGTCATATAAATATAAAACCAAATGATAAAAGATTGAAAGAGATCCTAGGAGGTAACGAAGCAATAATTCCAGTAGTTGCTTCTGGTGGAGCATATACGGACAAAGGTGATTTTGCAACACCAGTGCAACTGGCTTTTTTGTATAAGAATGGTATGATTTCAGGAAGACTTCCACAGATTCAGATCAGTGGTAATTTCTTCAAGATGTTTAATGAGGATTTCCTGGGATGTTCAAGTGAAAAAATGATTCCATATTATCCATCTAATCCTTTTGTTATAAAAATGAACATAGATACCTTAAACTAGGGAGTGAAATTATGAGTAAAACTGGTAAAATTGTACTGACTGTTATCATTGTTTTCCTTGTCCTCACTACACTGCTGAGCATAACAATTGCCATAGCATCACTATCCAAGTCCGATGGCTCATTTGGATTCGAACAGGTTGCTGTAGTGGAAATTAAAAGTGAGATAAGGAATGTCAATTTTGTTTTAAAAACACTAGAAAACATAAGAAAGAAGAAAAGCGTAAAGGCAGTTGTTATTCGTATTGATAGTCCGGGAGGGGGCGTAGCACCATCACAGGAAATCTATGAGAGTATATTAAAACTGAGGAAGTCAGGGAAAAAAGTCATAGCAACTATGGGTACTGTCTCAGCTTCAGGTGGATATTATATAGCATGTGCATGTGATAAGATTGTGGCAAATCCTGGAACATTGACAGGAAGTATAGGTGTTATACTGCTACATTATGATATAAGTCCCATAATGGATAAGATCGGTGTTAAAGTAGAACCTATAAAGAGTTCAGCTTACAAAGATATAATGTCTCCATTCAGACCTATGGAGGAAGCGGAAAAAAAACTGCTGCTTGAAACAGTAACTGATGTTTATGAGCAATTCATAGAAGTTGTATCAAAAGGAAGAAATCTTTCAAAAGGATTTGTAAAGCAATATGCTGATGGAAGAATTTTCACTGGAAGACAGGCAAAAAAGTATAATTTTGTTGATGAGCTTGGTACTTATGAAGATGCGATAGATTTGGCAAAGAAGGAAGCGAATTTGAAAAAAGAAGCATCTGTAAAGTATTATAAAAAACCAAAGAAGCTCTGGTTTGATATGGAAGATGTTGATCAGAAACTTGATAATTTGTCTAATTCAAGGATAGAAATTTTGTACAGAATGCATTAATTTGAAGTGAAAATTACTTTTATAGGTATAAGTGGTTATGAACTTCCTCATACCAGGGTTCGATGTTATCACTTTGCCAGGATACTTAAAGAAAAGCATGGATTTGATACAGAAGTATTGAGTTACAAGCAGGATCTGGCAAAGAATCTTTCTGAAGAGGAAATGTGGAATCTTGATTTATGCAGCAGGATAAATCTTAACCTGAAAGCTTACAAAGCCCTGAAGAATGAAAAAAGGCTTATTTACCTTCAGAAAATACATTATCATTCAGCATCTACTATTCTTCTAAACAGATATAGAAATTATCCATATGTCTTTGATTATGATGACTATGATATTGAATTATCTGTTTTTTTTCAAAATCACTGGATCAATAAGTTTGTTTTTGGAACTTCTAATTACTTGCAGGCTACAAAAAGAATATCAGAAAATGCTAGTACATGCATTGCTGCAAGCCACTTTCTCAAAGATTTCCTTACACAATGGAATTCAAAAACCTTTCTTGTTCCGACAGGAATGGATAGTGACAGATTCCCATGCAAGGAATACAGAAATAATGATAACATAGTGAAGCTGGGATGGGTAGGAATAGTATGGGGAGAACAGATTTATCATAATGTCCTGTTTATTCTTGAGGTTTTTGAGAAAGTCTATAAAGAATGCCAGAATACTGAACTAGTTCTGGTAGGCGGTGGAATATTCATGAAATATGTAAAAAACTGCATAAATACGATTTACAGTGACTTGCCTATTTCTGTTATTCCTCAAGTGAAATATGAAGAGGTTCCATCTTTACTTCAGAGTTTTGATATAGGTTTATTTCCATTGATACAGCAATCACCATGGGCGTGGAGTAAAAGTCCAACCAAGGTATTTGAATATCTTTCGTCTGGACTTGCTGTTGTTGCAAGCAATAATGGAGAGGTTTCTTATTTGATAGAAGATGGTTTAACTGGATTTAAGGCAAATGATTTAGATGAATTTGTTGAAAAGACCATAAATCTTGTTAGGGATAAAGATTTAAGAGTAAGAATTGGAAAGAATGCTTCTTTAGTAGCAATAAACGAATATTCATTAAATGCGCTTGACAAAAATCTTGTAAGTGTATTGCAAGATACGCTGAGTAGAATTTAGTAAGGGGATAAAGCATGAAGGAAATAATAGGATCAATACAAACATTTATGGCAAATGCTTTGAAAGATAGTGGTTCAAATGGATTTGTTTTAGGTATGAGTGGAGGAATAGACAGTTCAGTAGCTGCAGTCTTGGCAAAACAAGTAGCTCCCTCCAGTACATTAGGTCTTATACTTCCATGTGAAAGTAATCTCAAAGACAGGGAAGATGCATTACTTGTAGCAGAAAATTTTGATATTGAGACTATTGTAATTGATATCAAGGATTTCTATAAAAGCATTTTGAGATTAATGGAACATGATAATGTTCCAGAGAATAAACTTACAGCAAACAATTTAAAACCAAGATTAAGGATGATTGTTCTCTATTATTGGGCAAACAGAAGAAGATATCTTGTTATTGGAACAGGGAATAAAGTGGAACTTCAATTAGGCTATTATACTAAATATGGAGATGGTGGGTGTGATATAATGCCTTTAGGAGACTTATATAAAAGTGAGGTTTATGCTATTGCAAAAGAGCTAGATATACCCAAATCTATAATTGAGAAGCAGCCAAGTGCTGGTTTATGGCATGGTCAGACTGATGAAGGTGAGATTGGCTTGAATTATGCAGATATGGAGCATGCCTTGAAATACCTTAACAAGGAGAGAGCAGATAAACCATCTGATATGATATTAGACAGGATTCATGATTTGATAAAAAGAAATGGACATAAAGCTCATATGCCGAAAATTGCATATGTGAATTTATAGTCCTGGAGGATTTATGGAAGAATATAAGATATGTCCATATTGTGGTGAAAAAATTAAGAAAGATGCAATTAAATGCAGATATTGCCTTGAAATGCTTCCGTCTTCTCCTTTGGAATCCAGAGAACAAATAGAAGTGGTTGCACCTCAAGCGCCTAGGAGAAAGACAAAATTGGAGGCTGAAGAGAGGGAAGCAGATGAAGAAAGAGTTGTTTCAAGAAAGCATGAAACAAAACGGGAAAACGAAGAGGAGGAAGAAGAGGATTATGTTCTTCCTTCAAAACCAAGTATTATACCTAAAATTCTGAAGATTGCAGGTTTGATAATCGGAGTTTTAATACTTGTAGTAGGAGGTTATTATTTAGTAAGGTTTTTCCTGAAGAAGACTCCCAAAAAGGAAGAAGTTGTATTTCAATTGGTTGCTCCAGTGAAATCCTCTATTAAAATTCCAAGACTGGCTAATGTATCAAGAAGTGCATCAGAAAGGGTATCTTCAGAAAGAAAAGGGACAGAAAGAAATATGCTTCTTACAAGAGAGGTTACAGCAGATAAATTGCCAAGTGACAAACAAATAGAAGGATTGAAGTCTTTCTTGAGTTCTCCTCCAGAAGATGCAGATATATATTTATTTGCAATGGCCTTAATTCTTTATAAGAAAGGGAATTACAAAGATGCATGGGTATACTGGGAGAAAATAAAAAATCCTACAAAAGAAGCCCAGATATTAGGAGCTTCTATTTGTTTGAGAATCAATAATATTGATAAATTTGAAGGACTTGTCAAAGGATTACCGGAAACTGATGCAGTTAATCTCAATCTGGCAGGTTTATCTTTCTTCCTGAGAAAGGATTACAAGAAAGCTTCAGAGAGATTTGCTGATGCAATGAAGAAGGATCCAAATGAACCTGCATATCAAATAAATTATTATACTATGTTGTATTTGATAGCAAAAGCTGAAAAACTAAAGAATGACGATGCGCTGGAAGGACTGAAGAAATTATCACATCCATATGCGTATTACAATTTGTATGAAGTTTTCACGGAGAAATCCCAGGATGATGCAGCTAAAATATATCTTGACAAGCTTGTAGAATCAAATGATGAGTACTTGATCCAATTAGTCAGGAATCAGGAGACAGAAGGAGAACCTGATAAAAAGGTTGAACCAAAAAAGAAATAGAATTTGCAAAGAAAAGTTTATCTACTTTTATTAATCTGCTTTCTTCCTTATCTAGGTTATGGTTTAAATCTTCTTCTTAATTATCCTCATGCATTTCCTCTGGATGATACCTATATACATTTCAAGATTGCAGATAACCTGTTGAAATATGGAACGATTTCCTTTCACAAGGAGGTTTTTGTTGCCAGTTCAACTGCTCCCTTATTTTCTATTATGTTGGCTCTATTTACTTTTTTATCAAGATCTTTTGTTGTTTCTGCTTATTTGATAGGAGGATTGAGTCATGTTTTATTCTTATACTTTTCCTATTTATTCTTAAATGAAATAAGCAAGAAAAAGATAGTGGAATTAAGAAAGTCAGATATCTGGTTACTATGCATAATACTATCTCTTGATTGGCATTTCCTGTGGTCTGCTTTTTCAGGAATGGAAACTTCCTTGTCTCTGGCTTTGCTAAGCATAATATTATATCTTGAAATTTCAGAAAATAGAAATTTACATTTGAAAGGGATTTTACTTATCTGTCTTGTTTTATCAAGGGCAGAAATGATACTTCTGATTTTACTTCTTTTGATATTGAGAATAATCGAAGCTATCAGGAATAAATCAATTGTACTTTTAAAACCATATATTATTTTTTTAGTGGGATTTATTGTAATATCCTTTTTCTATTATTTCAAGACCAATTCCTTTGTCCCTGCAACAAGTTATGCCAAAGCTGTATTTTATGGTTTGCAGCCTAAGATGATTTTTTTGAAATCAGTAGTTGATTTCTTTTTAAGGGGCAATGCTGAAGGAGATCTGGGTAAAAAGCCCTTTTCAATTCCCTTTTTCTTACTTCCCTTTTATATAATATCATTATTTCTAATGATAAAGCAAAAGAAAAGTCCGATTATATTGATTTTTTCACTACTTCCTTTAATTATATCTATCTTTCTATATATAAGACTGCCAAGACTATATCACCATGGAAGATATTTGATACCATACCTGTCATTTTTTTATATTGCTTCTTTTTTTGCCTTCAGACTCATGGAGAATGAAAAAGGAAAATCAAAGATTTTTTTCATGATATTTCTTTCAATTCTTCTTGTTGCTGCATCCATCTGGATTTCAGGTTTATTGTATTTCATGGGTATTATTGCAGCATTCTTATGCTATTTCTTGTTTTACAAGAAGGAAGATGCTGGATTAGTTTTAAATGGTGCATATATAATTACCATATTTCTTCTTGTTCATAATCTGGCAAGAAACAAGGATTTTCTTTTTAACGAAGGAGCATGGATAAGAAACAATCATATCAAGACTGCAGAATGGGTAAATGAGCATATTGATAAAGATGCTTATCTTATTTGTCATGACGTAGGAGCAATAAGTTTCATGACGGACAGGTTTATAATTGATATTACTGGATTAACTGCACCTGAATTGATTCCCATTATTCACAATCATGACAAGATCTGGGAAATACTTACGGGAGAGACAGAGGAAAGCAGGATTTTTTTCAAAAAGTACAGAAAAGATACAATCAAATTCAAGGCAGATTATTTCATCCTTTTTCCTGGCTGGTACAGGGATTTATTATATCAGGAAAGACTGGAAAAGCTTGCCACTAATGGAGAAATGGTTATTTTTAAAATCAAATAACACGCGCGAGTTTTTCATTTTGTTTTTGTATTAATATTGAAAGGAGATATTTTGGATTGCAAAGATTTCGAATTGCTTATAAGCAAGAGCTTCGATAAAGAAATAAAACCTGAAGAATTGCAGATGCTGAATAGTCATCTTGAAAAGTGTAGTTCATGCAGCAATTTCCTGAAGCAATTGAATTTGTTGAACAGCTCGATGAATGAAATCAGTCAGGGTCCTGTTGTTGAAATACCACTTTCAAGACTTGTGAAAAAGCAGATAAAAATGGAATTGCCAGTATGGTTAAAAATTGCAGCAAGTTTCTTCATTCTTGTTTCAGGAAGCATTAGTGGATATTATCTTGGTGAGAAATTCTCCGAAATAATCAAGCCAGAAAAAACTTCCACTTATGTAGAGGACATTTACTCCCCCCTAAAGAACTATGAAGATAATTATATTTTAACCTGCTCAAGTAATTCTCAAACAGAAGAAGGAGAAAGAAATGGAAACTGAGGATGAAATGAAAAAAGAAGAAGAGGAAATTCTTCTTAAACCCAAAAAGAAACTACCTGTAAAGAATATAATTCTTTATAGTGTTCTTGCTTTTTCTGTCATTATTAATCTTGTTGTTTTAATAACAGTTCTAGGCTTTTTCAGGCATAATCAAAGGATGCATCCTCCTGAAATGATGCCTTTTATGCAAGATCTGGGAGGCATAGACAAAAAGGATACTCCATCACCTTTGAATAAAGAGCAGAGAACCAAATTAAAGGATTTAATGGATAGTTTTCTAAAGGAAAGTGAAGAAACAAGGAAAAAAATAGGTGAAAAGCAGAAAGCAATTTTTGAAGAGCTGAAAGCTGAAAATCCTGATCAGGCAAAGATTGATCCTATAATTGATGAAAAAGCAAAACTGGAAGCAGATCTTGATAAATTAAAAATGAAGCATGTAATAGCTGCATCAAAGATTCTTATGCCAGAGCAGAGAGCATTCATAATGCAGAGACTTATGCAGGGAATGCTTGGAAAAGGAAAAATCCAGAACAGGCTGGAAGATAACAGGATGAATAGACCTTTCCTGAAACGCTGGCTTATGAACAGACAAGAAAAAAGAGATTTTAATCCAATGGAAAAAAGATGGGGAAGACCAAATCAAAGATTCATGAATCATAAAAATGAGATGCCACAAGCAGATAAAAAGGATTTTGGAGACCCCAAAAAAGATACTAGGTAAAAATAAAAAAGAAGAGGGTTGGCAAACTCTACCCCTCTTTTTTTGATGCTATTTGGTTGATCAATTTCAATACAGTTAATTGTGATATTGTACTTCGCTTTGCTTATTTTCATGAGCCTGAAGTTTTATAGATAGCCTTCTGTTTAAGCTTGACTTTTTAATATTATAAGCAACTTCTAGCAAAAAGAATATTTATCGGGAGAACTATGAAAGCGAAACTAGTATTCATTTCATTTATTATACTTTTAACATACTTTTTTTTACATGCAGATTCTCTGAGAATCCCATTTCAATTCAGAGAATTACAGGAAGGAAGATATGCTCCCTCTTCATATGTCTTGAATGAAAATATAATTTATCTTCTTCAAGAGAATATAGTATATGAGTATTCCCTCGAGAAAAGCAGATTTATCAGGGAAATAAAAATCCCTGATTATGCTGAAAATATTTGCTTGAATAATAACGAGTTTGGCTTTCTTTCTGGCAGGAATGTATATATAACTTCTCTTGATGGAACTATAAGGAATAAATTCAGACTACCATCTGGCTGGTTTGCAGCATGGCGAATTACTCACTTCAAGGGACATTGGGTTGTAATTGATCCCAAAGGATTTTGGCAGTCAGTAGATGGAACTAATATTAGGGGATTGGGATATCCAGTAAATGAAAATGAATCAATTTCAATTATTAGAACGGATTCTGGTTTCTATTTCAAAAACAAATTTTTCAATCTTGTCAACAGGGGAAGCATTATTCCCTTTGCAAAAGACAAATCAGGAAACTATTATATATATGCAGAAAAGGTATATAGTAAATCACCAATTCTTGCGCAGGGTTTTATTTATATAGCAGATGAAAGTGGCAATACTAAAGCAATAGTAGAACTTCCACTTTATCCATATGCTTTTATAAAGCATAATTTCTTTATGGATACAAACGGCATATTTCACATATTGCTGGCAAATAAGCATGAATTAGTACTGTTTTCATTAACCAATAATGAATTAAAAGGATATGTCAAGCTGAAAGGCATAATTGATTCTAAAAGAGATGCATTCTGGGAAACAAGAGTGAGAGAAACAACTTTCCCTGAACCTGATAATGGATTTGTTTCTATTACCAGGGATCAGATTATGGCAAATGCAGTTCCATATGAATCTCATGAATGGTATGCTAATACATGGAATATAACATACGGTACAAAGCAAGATAATGATGGCAAGTATATATGTACTCCATCATGGGTTACTGAAGGATACAAGGAAAAAATACCGTATCAATGGGGGGGATTTTCAAGTATAGCAGGTTTTGATACTGGATTAGCTACAAAATATGCAGGAGATAATTATACTGATAAAGCTTCAGCAAGTAACTATTGTATTGGAGTAGATTGCTCAGGATTCGTTTCTCGGGCATGGGGAACGACTCAGAAATATGGTACTAGCACAATCCCTAACATTTCAGAAGAACTGCCATCATACAATGATATGAAGAGGGGAGATTGCCTGAATAATGCTGGTTCTCATGTCAGGCTATGCGCTGAAGATAATCCGGAAAATAGTGTCTTGACTTTGGAAGCTTCTGGGGTTGACTGGAGAGTGAGCTACAGGACATACAATTTCTCATCACTTTCTGGTTATATACCAAGAAAATACAATGGAACTGAAGAGGAATCAGATGTCAGACCTTTTGTTGTAAAAGTCGTTGGCATAGAAGAATTACCAGTAAGAAAGCAAGCAGATACATATTCAGAAGAAATCTGCAAGGTATATGAAGGGCAGGAATTCGTATGTACTTCTTACAAGAACAACTGGTATAGAATTTATATTCCTTCTGGAACAGGTACAACATCAGGATGGTGTTATGGAGGTAACGGAGACAATGGTTATTTGACAGGACATCTTGAAACTGACTATGTAAAAGTGAAACCTTTTGCAATGGACGGAGTTCTTAACGTAAGATCCGGTCCAGGAACAAATTATCCAATTATTACGACTATAAGTACTGGGCAGATGTTCACTATTACAGAATCTTCAGGCTATTGGTATCATATAAATATTGCTAATGTCCCTGATTATAAAACAGGATGGTCATCAGCTGGAAGTGCAGGGGAGTATCTGGATATAATTAGAGGCGGATATTCTGGAAAACTTGGAGCTAAATATTTGAACCAGCAATATCCTTCCAGGATGAGTTATGGGGAAAAATCACCTTCCTTCATTGAATTCGAAAATATCGGAGAAAATTCATGGAATAGTGAGACTTTATTAGCAACCACAATGGAAAGAGACAGGGAAAGTGTTTTCTATACGGAAGGGAATTGGATTAGCAAGTGCAGACCTGCAAAACCTAACAGGAATGCTTTGCCAGGTCAGAAAGCAGTATTCATGTTTATTCTGACCGCTCCAATGTCTAACATGGAAAAGGAATACATAGAGAATTGGGGACTTGTTCAGGAGAGTTATGCTTGGTTCAGCGATTCGGGACATTTTGGTCCTCCAGATGATCAGGTCTGGTTCAAAATTGATGTTGGATCAAATGCTTTAAGCAACTTCTTGACACCTCAGGAAATATCTATTCCATTCAAGATAGGAGAAATCTATCCTCAACCATGCAGAACAGAAAGTTTTATAAGAGTCTCTCTTCCTGAAGCAGAAAAAATCTCTATTTCATATTATGATATAAGGGGGAGACTAGTCAGAAAGAAGAATTCCTGCTTGAATAAGGGATATGGAACGTTGAGAATAGAAAGAATGAAGTCAGGTGGGATTTTCTTCCTTAAAATAAAAACATCCAGAGGAGTGTTTTTAAGAAAGCTTGTCCAAATCGATTGACAATAGATGATGGGACTTTATATTCTTTAAAGGAGTACTGAAAAATCAGGAAAATTGTTCTATGAAATGTATTTTTATAATTCCACCATGGACTCATAAGGACAGTCATTTTGAAGCATTGCAGGATACCATTGCTGGATTTTGGCC
The DNA here is from genome assembly GCA_016927185.1 of Candidatus Coatesiibacteriota bacterium. Classification (GTDB taxonomy): domain Bacteria; phylum JAFGND01; class JAFGND01; order JAFGND01; family JAFGND01; genus JAFGND01. The sequence continues at coordinate 16,081 of JAFGND010000026.1, read as the reverse complement.
TCCTCTTGGCATTCTCTATATTGCTGCTGTTTTAAGAGAAGCTGGTTATGAAGTGAAAGCCTATGATGGGGCAAGGTTTACTATGAGAGGAATGGTTGAAGTCCTGAAAAATGAGAATCCTGATTTTTTAGGTGTATCATGCGTTGCTAAATTATGGGAAAGAGCCAAAGAATTAATGTCTGATGTTAGGGAAGTATTACCGAAAGTAAAAATAGCTGCTGGGGGACAGGGGCCAACCTTCCTTAAAGAGAGATGCTTAAAGGAATGCAATGCACTAGATTACGTAGTTGTAAACGAAGGAGAATATAGTACTTTAAAGCTTCTTGACAGAATAAAGAATTCTGAATCTCTTAGTGGATTATTAGGAGTTTATTACAGGGATAATAACGAGATTAAATTTCATGGTGATTATCCATTTACTGAAGATCTAGACAGTATTCCATTTCCAGCCATAGACTTACTTGATTGCAAATGGTATGTTCCAAGTGTAGGTCAATATAAGAGACTTCCAGTTGGTGAAATGATGACCTCAAGAGGTTGTCCAAACAGTTGTATATATTGTTTCAAGATTGGGGGAGATCAGATAAGGATGAGATCTCCAGAAAACATTATTGAGGAAATGCAAAGATGGATAGATTTGTTTGAAATAAGAGAAATGAAATTCTGGGATGAGAATTTTACACATGACAGAGAACGCGTAGCAAAAATCTGTGAAGGAATGATAAAGAAGAGAGAAAAGTATGGGAAACAATGGGATGTAATATGGTCATGCTCAGGAAGAATAGATGGAGTAGACAAGGATTTATTGAAATTGATGAAACGTTCAGGCTGCCATTATATTCAATATGGTATTGAAAGCGGAGTTCAGAAAAATCTGGATATGATTGGCAAGAAGATTACCCTTGATCAAATAAGAGAAACAGTGGCATTAACTCACAAATATGGAATTTCAATGATAAATACTTTCATACTCGGTATACCTGGAGAAACATATGAAGAAGCATTAGAAACAATAAAATTTGCTCATGAATTAAATAGTGATTATGTAGAATTTTTCCCTTGTACTCCATTTCCTGGTACTAGATTATATAATGATATTGAGAAATATGGCAGGCTTCTTGAGCCTGATATTACAAAACTGGGAATGCATCTTCTGCCATTTGTTCCTTATACTATGGATGAGAACAAGTTAAGATATCTTCAGCAAGCTGCTTTCAAGGGATATTATATGAGACCAAGCTATATATGGCAAAGGCTGAAGAAAATCAGATCCTGGACAGATGTAAAAATCAACTTAGCTGGGTTAAGAGCTATCTTGAAAATGAATCCAAAGAAATATGCTAGTTCAGGTAATATGGAAGAACCGATCCCAACTTTTCCAGTTGTTGAGAAATCAAGCTGTTAATGAATAGTTTAATAGGAAGAGGATATGACTGAAATCAAAATATCAGAATTGTTGAATAAAGACAAGGCAGGAAAAATATACAAAATAAAAGGCTGGATAAGAACTGCCAGACAATCGAAAAATATAACTTTTCTTGAAATAAATGATGGTTCTGTAATAAATAACCTTCAGATTATTCTTGAAGAAAAAAATATAGAAAACTATGAATCATTATTAGATGATCTTACAACAGGTAGTAGCATTGAAATAGAGGGATTATTAATAGAATCTCCTGCAAAAGGTCAAGAAGTTGAGCTCTCTGCTTCAAGAATCAAGATAATTGGAAAGTGTCCATCTGATTTATATCCTCTTCAGAAGAAAAGACATTCTTTTGAGTATTTGCGTTCCATTCTTCATCTAAGATCAAGAACTAATACTCAAGGAGCAGTAGTCAGAATACGTTCTACCTTGTCATTTTCAATACATAAATTTTTTCAGGAAAGGGGATTCCTTTACATCCAGACTCCAATAATTACTGGATCTGACTGCGAGGGAGCTGGAGAGATGTTCAGGGTAACCACTCTTGATCTTGCTAATATTCAGAAAAATGATGAAGGATTAGTAGATTATAACGAGGATTTCTTCGGGAAACAGACTTTCCTTACTGTATCAGGACAGCTGAATGTTGAACCGTTTTGCTGTTCTCTGGGGAATGTATATACATTTGGTCCAACATTCAGGGCTGAAAAATCTAACACAAGCAGGCACTGTTCTGAATTCTGGATGATTGAACCAGAAATAGCTTTTGCTGGCTTGAAAGAGAATATGGAGCTTGCAGAAGATTGTCTCAAATATATAATGAATGAGCTCCTGATTTTACGGGAAGAAGATCTTAACTTTCTTGATAAATGGGTGGAAAACGGCTTGATTACAAAACTGAAGAATATTGTAAACAAGTCTTTCAAGCATATAACATATGCTGAAGCTATTGATATTCTTGCTAATTCAAAGCAGCAATTTGAGTATCCAGTTTTCTGGGGAACTGATCTTCAGGCAGAGCATGAAAGATACATTACAGAAAAGGCATTTGACTGTCCAGTAATTGTAACCAATTATCCAAAAGAAATCAAGGCATTCTATATGAGACTGGATGATGATGAAAAGACAGTTTCTGCAATGGATGTTTTAGTCCCTGGAGTAGGAGAGATTGTTGGGGGAAGTGTCCGTGAAGAGAGAGAGGATGTTTTAATAAGACGGATCAAGGAAATGAATCTTAATATAGAGGATTATATTTGGTATCTTGAACTCAGGAAGTTCGGAACTATTCCTCATGCTGGCTTTGGTTTAGGATTTGACAGACTGGTTCAGTATTCAACTGGAATGACTAACATCAGAGACGTTATCCCTTATCCTAGAACTCCAAAGAATGCGTTGTTCTAAAACATGAAAAAAGCAATTTTAATCAGCATAATTTGTTGCATATCATTTGTTTATGCAGAAGATAGACCTTTTCTTGGTTTTTATCCTGATCAAGGAACTACTGACAAATTGATACTTGGCTGGGTATACTGGAATTCTCCCTTAGCAAAAGCAGATATAAGAACTGGAGACATTCTGCTTCAGATAGACAGTTTGAAAATTGTTAACTATCAGGATTTTCAATTGATTATAAAAAGGTACAAGCCTTACCAGAATGTAAAACTGGTTATAAAAAGAGGAGAAGAAATCCTTGAAAAAACACTGCAATTAGGAAATCCCAAAGATGCTCTTTCTCATATGAAAACAGGAAGGAAATTGGATGATTATGAGATCACTCCTTTTCTTAAAGGAGTACTTTCTATAGATGATTTTTCAGAAAGGTATTTATTAAAAGCAATAAACAAGGCAGGAGCTGATAAGGATTTCGATATACTAAAAAAGCTTTTCAACAAGGAGCTTGATGAAAAAAGGGGAGTATATACTCTAAATACTTTTCAGTTCCTATTCAGGAATCCATTAAAAGTAGCTCCCCTGGCAGAAGCTATTGCTAATCCATTCATAAAGACTTCTGATCTTAAAGAAATTGTCTTGTTGATGTCTAATCTCATGGATGAAGAGATAATAATAGAAAGGAAACCTGAACCAGTATTATTAAATAGTAATAGTTTAGATAATAATGAGCAAGAAGATTTTTCTCAGATTGAAAAAATTCTTGATTTAAGCTATAGTTACAGGGAAAAGGCTTTTTCAGAACTTACTGAAGAAGAAATCAGTAAGATGAAAAAGACTGCAAGGGAATTATTGGCAGATCTTCCAGAAAATATATACATACATACATTAGAAAAGCAGCAGGAATTCATAGACAGATTTCAATTCATAAATCTCACTAAAAAAGTTGATTACAAAGCACTTATCATGTCATTTATTGTTTTAACAGATTTTTCAAAAAAGGATTACTGGCTTTTTCTATCAAAGATTAAGGAAATGACATCCGGAGATTTGTTAGATAATATCAAGGGGAAAGCAAGGATAATCGCTAAAACGAAATCAGGACCAGTAATCCTTGGAGGTAAGGAAAATAATGTCTATGAGAATATAGATGCAGCAATGATAATTGATTTGGGAGGAAATGATATTTACAAATTTAATGAGCAGAAGAATATTATAATAGTAGACATGAGTGGAAATGACAAATACTATGGAGAGAATATTTCTCTGGCTTCAGGCTTTTTCGGGAATGGTGGGATAATTGATTTTGAAGGAAATGATGAGTATTCAGTAAAGCAAGGTGGACTGGGATTTGGCTATTTGGGTTCAGGTCTCATTTATGACTGTAATGGAGACGACATATACAATGCAAGAGATTTTGCTCAAGGTTCTTCACTGTTTGGACTTGGATTGCTAATTGATTTATCTGGTAACGATTATTACAATTCAGCAATATATTCTCAAGGATTTGCCGGTCCTAAGAGCATAGGGCTGCTTCTTGATAAAAGCGGGAACGATACATATAGGGCAACTGGCCTTTACCCATGTTCATATGGAGTGCCTGGCTTGTTCCAGAGTTTTTCCCAGGGATGTGCAATGGGCATCAGACTATATGCTTCTGCTGGAATAGGTTTGCTGATTGATTGCTCGGGAAGAGATAAGTATTATGCTGGAAATTTCTCTCAAGGGCTTGGTTATTTTCTTGGTCTAGGGATGCTTTATGACAATGAAGGTAATGATTTATATGATGGAAGCAGGTATTCACAGGGATCTTCTGCTCATCATGCTATAGGGATACTAGTTGACAAGGCAGGGAATGACAGGTATATTGCTGATATTGCAGCGGATCAAGGCTCTTCATGGGACATGTCATGTGGTTATCTACTTGATTACTCGGGAGATGATATGTATTACTCTCCATCCTATACCAATGGTGGAGCTGCACAAAACGCTTTTGGTATTCACCTGGATTTCTCGGGAAATGATGTTTATTCTGCGTATAATAATGCTTGCGGATATGGCGGAGATAACTCTTATGAAGAGGGCAGGGGAGCTAAAAGCCTTGGTATTCATATAGATATGAAAGGCAAGGATTATTACCAGATAAAAGACAGGAAGAACAAGACTTTCTGGCATGGCGCTTCAATTGGAATTTTTTGGGATATTGATTAGATTAGTCATTTGGATAAGTTTAATTTCACTATAATTGGTGCTGGGGTTATCGGTCTTTCAATAGCTTTCGATCTTTCCAAAACATTCAATCACATAGTATTGGTTGAAAAGAATGAGAGTTTTGGGCAGGAAATTTCCTCAAGAAACAGTGAAGTAATACATGCTGGACTTTATTATCAAAAGAATTCATTGAAAAGCAGACTCTGTCAGGAAGGCAAAGTTTTTTTGTATGAGTATTGTGAGAAAAATAAAATACCATTCCGGAAATGTGGCAAAATTCTTGTTGCTAAGCATGAACAAGAAAATGAACTTATGAACCTTTTCATGAAGGCTATTGATAATGGTGTAAGTGATTGCTACTTATTAAATAAGGAAAATATTACAAACCTAGAGCCACTTGCATTTCCAGGAAAAGCGATATTTTCCCCATCAACAGGAATCATTGATACACATGCATTTATGAAATCATTAAAACAGAAATTTGAAGACAACAATGGGATTATATCTTTTGCTTCCAAAGTTGTTGGCATACAATATATTAACAGGATGTATAAAATCAGACTCAGCAACAATTTTGAATTCATCTCTGAAGTTGTAATTAATTGCGCAGGATTAGGTTCTACAGAAATATCTAATCTGCTTGATATCAGGAAAGAAGTCTTCCTATGCAAGGGAGATTATTTCAGGATAAGTCCTGTTCCTAAAATAAATCATCTTCTCTATCCGCTTCCCCTCAAGGAAAATACAGGATTGGGAGTTCATGTTACAATAGATTTAGGTGGAGGAGTGAAACTAGGGCCAGATGCAAGTTACGTAAACCAAATAGATTATAAAATAAACGAAAGAAAAGCAAGTGATTTCTTGATGGAGGGTAGAAAGCTAATTCCTTCTCTTACAATTGATTGTATTTACCCAGATATGTCTGGAATCAGACCTAAATTACAGAAGTATGGTGAAACAGAGCAAGACTTTTACATAACTGAAGAAACTGCAAATGGTTACAAAGGATTTATAAATCTGCTGGGTATAGAAAGTCCTGGGCTTACTGCTTCGCTTGCAATTGCAAAATATGTAACTAATCTTCTATAGTTTACCGAAATTATAATTAGTTCCAAGCAGGAATTTGAAGGAATTAGTATAAAGAGGTTCATTGAATTCACTTCCATCTACTCCAGTGAAACCTGTTGACTTATAAGATAATTCAGACCTTATTGTCACTTTTTCACTAAGATAATATCTTAAACCAATCCCAACTTCTATATCCAATCCATTATAAAGAGCATCTCTGGCTTTCTTTTCATCTCTGAAGTAGGCACTTTCAGTAATCTTAATTCTCTCCAGCCCAAGTCCTGTAAACAAATAAGGTTGTGTTCTATTTCGTTCACGCAGGCAGAATTTGTTGTTCCAGTTTATATGCCAGTCATGAGCATTATGACTAGTTTGATTCTTGAATTCAGTTTTATAATTAGTCCCGAAATAAGCTATTTCAGTGTTATAAGAATAGAATTTGATCCCAAACAGGCAACCGTAACCTGCATTATTCTTTATTTTGGGAAGATAATATCTGGAAAATGCATTTGTAAATGCATAACTCCCATTTAGTTTATCGCTGGTTAATGTAGAGTAAAATCCCATAATCCCAAGATAAAAATGACTATATTTAATATCATTCCCAGCTTCTGCTTGAGAAGAAAGCAGTAAATTAAAACAAAGTATTATAATGTAAATCAATGATTTATCTTGGTAATGCTATGGCTAGTTGAACACCTCCTTGAGTCTTTCTATAAATCCTTTATGGTTTTCCTTGCTTTTCTCTATTTCAGAAAGCCTCTTGAATATATCCTTTTCTTCAGAAGAAAGCTTTGTAGGCATATCTACATGAATTTTCACAAGCTGATTTCCAGTTCTTGAAGAATTGAGTAATGGTAATCCTTTATTATTCAACTTAATAACAGTTTCTGATTGTGTCCCTGCTGGAATAGATAATTCCACCTTTCCATACAATGTTGGTATCTGGACTTTTGTACCTAATACAGCTTCGCTAATGGTAATGTTAAGTTGACAAACAACATCTTCATTATGTCTTTCAAAAAACTTGTGAGGTTTTTCCTCAATAATAACAATTAAATCCCCAGCTTCACTCTTCTTTTTCCCAATGTTACCTTTGCCTCTCAATGTCAGGTAATTACCATTACTTACACCCTTTGGTATTTTAACTTCTAGAGTTTCATCCGTCCTTATTCTTGTTTCTCCATGGCAAACAGCGCAATTCTGAGAAGCCCTTTTACCTTCTCCTTCACATACATGACATATGTTCTCCGTCATGATTTGACCAAGAAAAGTCCTTTGCACAGTTCTTTTTACTCCTCGACCTTCACATGATGGACAGGTTTCAATCTTTGCACCTGGTTCAACACCAGAACCATCACAGTGAGTACAAGGAATGAGTTTTTTTATCTTCACCTTTTTAGTAACTCCTGTAGCGATTTCTTCAAGAGTTAATGTAAGCCTTATTTGCAGATCCTCTCCTTTTCTGTTTCTCATTCTTGAAGAAGAAGATCTGAAGCCGAAAATATCACCAAGATCTCCACCAAAAAACTGGGAAAAAATATCAAAAGGATCAATATTAAAACCCGAAGAACCTCCACCCTGAAATGCAGCATGTCCGAACTGATCATACATTCTTCTTTTTTCTGGATCCTTTAGGATCTCATAAGCTTCAGCTATTTCCTTGAATTTCTCTTCTGCTTCATGATTTCCTGGATTTCTGTCAGGATGGTATTTTGGAGCAAGATTTCTGAATGCTTTTTTAATATCCTCAGGATTAGCATCCTTATTAACCCCAAGGATTTCATAATAATCTCTCTTGTTAGACATATTTATTTGTTCTCGTCATCTACAACTTCGAAGTCAGCATCAACAGTCTTTTGCTTCTGCTCAGATTCTCCTGGTTGTGGTTCAGGACCAGGACCTGATGGCCCATATCCTGGAGTAGGACCAGTCTGTTCCTGAGGTCCACTTGTTCCTGCTGCTTGTGCTTGTGCATATAGGGTTTCAGAGATCTTGTAGGATGCCTGTTCAAGATTCATTACAGCCATTTTAATCTCGTCTATATCGTTTGCAGCAATTTTGCTTTTGAGCTCACTGATAGCATCTTCAATTTTCTTTTTATCTCCTTCATCTATCTGGTTGGCATATTCTTTTAGATTCTTTTCAGAAGTATAAACAAGTGTATCCGCACGGTTCTTGATTTCAGCAAGTTCTCTTCTCTTCTTGTCTTCCTCTGCAAATTTCTCACTTTCAGTTACCATTTTATCTATTTCTGATTGTGTCAAACCGCTTGAAACCTGAACTTTGATTTTCTGTTCCTTGCCAGTTCCAAGATCTTTTGCCTTTACATTTACAATCCCATTTGCATCTATATCAAATGTTACTTCTACCTGAGGAACACCACGTGGTGCTGGTGGAATGCCAACAAGATCAAATTTGGCAAGAGTTCTGTTATCATTTGCCATTTCACGTTCCCCTTGCAGAACATGTACTGTAACAGCACTCTGATTATCAGCAGCAGTAGTAAAAATCTGACTTTTTCTTGTTGGAATTGTAGTATTTCTCTCAATAAGCTTTGTCATTACTCCGCCTAGAGTTTCTATTCCCAGAGATAATGGTGTTACATCAAGAAGTAATATATCCTTTACCTCACCAGTCAGAACACCAGCTTGTATTGCAGCTCCTATTGCTACTACTTCATCAGGATTGACACTCCTATTTGGTTCTCTTCCAAATAAATCTTTTACTTTTTGCTGAACCATAGGAATTCTTGTTGAACCGCCGACAAGAATTACCTCATCTATATCGTCTTTAGTCATATTGGCATCTTTTAATGCTTGCTTGCATGGAGCAATTGTCAATTCAATCAAATCACCGATTAGAAGTTCCATCTTTGCACGTGTTAATGTTTCCTCCAGATGCAGTGGTCCATGTACCCCTGCTGTTATGAAAGGCAGATTTATTGAAGTTGACATGACAGTTGATAATTCACATTTTGCTTTTTCTGCAGCTTCTTTCAATCTTTGCAATGCCATCTTGTCTTTCCTGAGATCAATTCCTTCCTTTTTCATGAATTCATCAGCAAGATAGTTGATAAGCCTGTGATCAAAATCATCTCCACCTAAATGGGTGTTTCCGTTTGTGGATTTAACTTCGAATACTCCATCTCCTATTTCAAGTATGGAGATATCAAAAGTTCCTCCTCCTAAATCATATACAGCTATTTTCTGTTCCTTCTTTTTATCCATCCCATATGCCAGGCTGGCAGCAGTTGGTTCATTTATTATACGAAGAACTTCCAGACCAGCACCCTTACCTGCATCTTTTGTAGCTTGCCTTTGTGAATCATTGAAATATGCCGGTACTGTAATGACTGCCTGGGATACAGGTTCACCAAGATATTCTTCCGCTACCTTCTTGAGTTCCCTGAGAACCATTGCAGAAATTTCAGGTGGATAGAATTCCTTCCCCTGAACAAACACTTTTGCCAGTCCTCCACTACCTTCAATAACTTGATAAGGTACAATCTTTATTTCCTCACTAACTTCCCCAAATCTTCTTCCTATGAATCTCTTGATAGAGAAGATAGTAGAATCCGGATTTCTTACTGCCTGTCTTTTGGCAATCTGACCTATCAGTTTCTCTCCATCTGGAGTGAAAGCAACAACTGAAGGGGTCGTTCTGTTCCCTTCCCTGTTTGGAATGACTACTGGATCATTACCTTCCATTACGGCAACGCATGAATTAGTAGTTCCAAGGTCTATACCTATTACTTTACCCATTCTATTCCTCCTTATATATTAGTAGTTTAATATACTAAGTAAATTACCATTCATAATTACTTTCTCCTATCTCATAGAGTAGATTAAGTATTTCAGAGTATTGCATCTTTGTAGGACCTAATATACCAAGTACTGCCCTGTGTTCTTCTTTATTAACAGGATATGTCATTATTGAACAGGAGCTGAGAGCAGGTTGTCTGTGCTCAGAGCCTATCGATACTTGATAAGTTTCTTTAGGTCTGCAAGACAGGAATTCCTCTAAAGCCTCTTTTTGTTCTATGAAACTGAGAATCTCTTCTATGTTAGAAGGTTTCAGAAGGTCTATCTGTGAAATGAGATAATTAATTCCTCCTATGATAAGCAATGCTTTTGACTTGAATTTAAATATCAATTCCTTGTGATTAATAATATTATCTATCATTTTTCTTCTAGAAAGAGGAATATCTCTCATTCTGTTATTGATAGCTGCTTTAATTTCATTACTAGATAAACCTTCAAGCCTCTGGTTTAAAATTTGTTCCGCTTCATTCACTTCTGTCCTGTTAGTCTTGTAATCTATCTGGAATACACCAGTATTTGTTTCTCCATTATCGTAAGTAATGGCATACATTATTGTCTGACCTTCTCTCAAGATAAGAATTATCCTTAGAAGCTTTGCTTCAATTTTATCTGTCCTGAAAAGCAATGCCACTTGCCTGGATTGTTTTGAAAGAATCAATGCTACCTGATTATATATTTCCTCTGTTGAGCCAGCTGAAAGTATTAAAGAAGGCAGTTTTTCTTTGTTTCTGTCTTTATTTTTTTCAAATTTAGGTTTAACATATTCGTCTATATAAAACCTGTAAGCTTTGTCTGTTGGGATCCTTCCACTCGATTTATGGGATTGAGTAAGGAATCCTTCTTTTTCAAGAAATTGAAGGATCTTCCTTATTGTAGAGGCTGCAAGTCTTATATTCTTCATTTCAGACAAAAACTGTGAACCAACAGGAAGACCATATCTTATATATTCCCTGATCATGAAGTTCAGTATTTTTTTTTCCTTATCTTTCAATTCCATAATAATGACAAATTGTCATATGAATGCGACAAAAAGTCTTTTCTCCCTCTTTAAATTGTTATTATTCTTATTTTAGAAATATAGAGCAAATTATATGCCAATAAAAAATTATTCTTTATCTATGAGTGTTTTGTTGATTTCTCCCTTGATTTTATCTACAATATAATTAAGGGGGTGTTTATAATTGATTGCGTTCTGAAATATCCTTTTAATGCTTTTCCATGCCCATTTTTGTTTCTTCTGGAAGTCAAGTGTTTCATTTCTCGCTTTTTCTTTTTCTTCATGAGATCTTGTATCTTTATATTCCTCACCAATATATTTGATATAGTCAACCTCATTCAATATAGGTTTATATATGGATTCAAACTGGCTATATCCAGTTTCCACAATATCCTTTATTTTGCGATTGATATTTTCAGGTCTGATTTCAGACAAATAGCTGAGTGAAGATAATTTTTCTGCAAATTCCCTGAATGAAAAAGACACAGGAAGAAGATTAAGAGCATGAAGAGCACCTTTTCTTCTTGCAAAAAGCAGAGCTTCCTCTGTTTCCCTGCTGCTCCAAAGAATCCCAAGAGGTTTTTGTATCCTGCCCTGAATAAACATATTGTCTTTGTAGATGGCATTAAGATAATATTCCTTGCTCATCACTCCAGCTTTCATTTCTCCATATGGAGATTCAAGATTATAGAAGTTTGGCCACAATTCATTAAGTTTTATCTGTTCATCTGAATTGCTTGGTATCGTTAATCCACTTGCATAGAAATCTTCATTCATTTTATGGAAGACTACTATATCCTTGATTATTACAAGAAAATCTGGAATTGATTTCTTCCTGGGTTTACCGAATACCAGACTTCCATATGCAAAAAGAGTATCAATATTGTCTCCATATTCCTGTTCAAGATAAAATGCTCTTTCTGCGATTGTTATTGAAGTCTCTTTGTTAGGTAATCTCTTAGCGATTTCATTAATTCTATCAATATTTTTCTGCATTTCAGGAGATATTTTCGAGATAGATTTTCAGTTTTTCATTCAAGCCTGATTCTCCGTCATAGAACATACTGACTATAGGAATATCATATTCAATCTGTATTTTCTGCATTAAAGCACTTGTAAGCAATCCAGGCATGCATGTAAAAGGAGCAACATTTACTATCATTTTTGCACCATCATTCTTGAAAAGAGCAGCTCTTCCAAGAGTCAATATTGATTCACCATAAAAGTTCCTCGGTATATATTTTGAACCAGTTTCAACTATATCTGCAACATCAGGTTCAAATCTGTCATGTAGAAGTGGTTCCACCGATTTATAGTATTCCTTTTCATATTTATGCAGGAAAAAATTCTTTAGCATTGACTTTACAAGGACTCCACTCAGCAAAGATTCCTTGTGCTTGGCTTGCCATTCCTGCATATAGGCAGTATATAAGACCCATTCACCAATAGGTGATACCCAGGCTTCTCCACCATATTTCTCTATAGATTCAACAAGTCTGTCATTAGAGAACTGATTACATCTGACATATATTTCCCCGACAATACCAACAAGAGGTTTTGGAGGAATATTCATTTTAGGCAAGGCAATGAAACTTTTCATTATTTCAGTTAAAGATTCTCTTATTCTTCCTTTTCCCTTTATCTCTTTCTCCAGAAACCCAAGAGATTCTTTGAATAAACTCTCTGAAGATCCTTTCTCCTTTTCGTATGGAGCAGTTTTCAATCTGAATTTATAAACTATATCTGCCGCTAACATTGCTTTCCATAGAAATTGCCTCATGGATTGACTTAGTCCTTGATATGAATTTCCTGCTGAGGGAGAGAGAATCTTTAAATCTACAAAACCAAGTTTGTCTAGAACTCTTCTATGGAAAACATTGTATTGCCCAAATCTGCAAGGTCCATCTGCACTAGGCATAAAGAAAGCGTATTTTTCCCCTTTACTAACCTTTTTTGCACAATTTATCAGACTTCCAAGTGTTGTTGCGCAAGGCAGACATTCTCCACCTCTACTATGCTTTCTGCCTTCTTCAAGGTCGGAATATGTTTCTGTTTCAATTGGAATGGATTTCATACCGAATCTTGCAAAACCAGCTGCAAAAAGCCTTGTACCAGCTACATGCATAGGTGGAACAAATATTGTCCTGCCTTTCAGCTCTTCAGGAGTCACTCTGGGAATATAGAAAGGAACAGGTTTCGGTTCTTCATTGAAGTTCTTGACTACATCATAGAACGATTCAATCCTTGTCATATAACCAGCATCGCCACCATGTTCATCTAACTCGATAGTAAGCAAGGGCTTGTTTCCCATCATTTCCTCTACAAAAGATATAAGGAAACTGTCAGGTCCGCAGCTGAAATTAGTGAAATAAATAGGGAAGAGATTCTTTCTTTCCGAAATATACTTTGTTGCAGCAATTATATGCTGACCATAAGACCAATACATATTGAAAAAATCTTTTGGCAGGTCATTTATTTCATATGGAAGCAATCCCATTGGTATAACTGGAAGTCCTAGTTCAGATATCTTCTGAGGAAGTCCCAGACATGCACCCTGATCAAGTGTATTATATGGTCTTCCCATTATAACAAAGGCTTTCTTTCCACAGGATTGCAATTCACGAATAAGGTTCTCACCTTGCTTTTTTACATTCTCTGTATGTAATTTCTGAGCTTGAATTGCATTATGCCATGCTTTCAGTAGTTCATTTTTGCTGATTTCCAGTTTTTCAAGCGAAAGAGATAATTCTTCAACCTGTCTTTTTTCTCCAAACCTGAAATCTATGACAGGTGATAGAATCTTGTCTATAGACGAATGATGAAGGCTTAAAGTAGCTTTTGCTGTTGAAGGCTGACTTTGTACCAATGGACAGAAAAACGAGTTTGTTGTGCATGGATTTTTCTTGTCCGAAATCATGTGAGGTATTATTGTAAAATCGATATCGTTCCTATCTACTAAATACGATGCATGACCAAATGATATCTTGATTGGAAAACAGAATTCTGCACCTGCCAATTCTGCTCCTTTTGTAATAATTTCGGTATTTGTCCTGGGGGAAAGAATAACATTAAGATCCAGTGATTTGAAAAACTCTTGCCACAAAGGATACCAGCTGTAATAAAGAAGCGCTCTTGGAAAACCTATTGTTTTCTTTTTCCCTTTTATTGTTTTGTTAACAGGAGCAGAGAATTTTTGAAAACTCTGAAAATTTGAATTGATTTTCATCTTGTTTTCGTCTGGATCTCTTCCACAAAGGTATCCCCATGATGGCTTTTTATCCATTCCTTCGATGTTGGCAAATGTAATTGTACAATTATTTGAGCAAAGCTTGCAGATTTCGCTTGATAATGAAATTTCCTTATCTGCGAGAGAGAAACCAAGAAAGCTTGTTTTTTCGCTTCTAGTTTCCATAATGCTCTTGACGGAAAGAGCAGCCCCCATGGCTCCCAGAACATGACAGTAAGGTGAAACCACTACCTCAACGTTAAGCAGATTTTCTAGTGCTGCAACCAGTCCCTTGTTTCTTGCTGTTGCTCCCTGAAAAAAAATCCTGTTTCTATTGTATTGCCTGTTTCCAACTACTTTGTTAAGATAATTTCTGAAAACGCTGTAAAGAACTGCTGCCATACATTCTTCTCTTGTATAGCCTAGTTGAAGTAATCTTACGACATCACTTTGCATGAAGACTGTACATCTGTCTGATGTAATAGGAGGTGCAATACCCATTACAACGTCTCCTATTTCTTCCAGTTTAAAACCAAGTCTTGCAGCCTGTTCTTCAACAAAAGATCCTGTTCCTGCTGCACATACATAATTCATGTTGCTTTGCTTGATAACTCCATTATTAGTAAGTATATACTTGCTATCCTGTCCTCCTATTTCAAATATTGTATCTACAGTTTTATCAACACTCAAAGCTCCTGCAAGATGGGCAGAAATTTCATTCTGTATCAAATCAGCTCCTATTATCTGCCCTATCATTTTTCTGCCACTACCTGTTGTTGCTACCCCTTTTATATTAACTGTCAAAGAGTTGCTTTTAAAGACATCAACAATGGCTTCAAAAAGATATTTGATAGCTTTTATTGGTTCTCCAGCTGTTTTTCTATAAATATCTAATATAACATTTGCATACTGGTCTATGAGAACAAGTTTTGTGCTGGTAGAACCAATATCTATTCCTAGATAACAATCTATTTTTCCTGACATGACTTTGGTTATTCTAACCTCATTGTTGTACTTATCAATATATGATTTCTCTACTGTAAAATCAGGATATCTGGTTTTCTTGAGAACAAGTGGAGGTCTTAGAAATGATGATCTATTTTTTAAAGAAGCTTTGTTCAGTTTATCAAGAAGGATCTGTTTGTCAGTACATATATTTTTAGAAAGAAAGGATACTCCAAGAGCAGCAGCAAAATGGCTTAATGGATGAGTTTTTATATAGTCTCCGTATGTATCTTTAAGCCAATAAATAACTTGTGGATTTTGTGAAACCCCTCCTGTAATGGCTGTCAGATTATTAAGAGGTCTTCCTCTTAGTAGAGTACCCAGAAATGTCCTGGTGAGACTTTTACAAAGTCCAGACCATAAAGATTCCTTACTGAAGCCTTCCTGTTGTCTATGAATAAGATCACTTTTTGCAAAAACACTACATCTGCTTGCGATAGAAGGAGGATTCTTGTCTATAACTAGTTTCTTCATATTGTTATAAGTTAATCCTAATCTAGCTGCCTGTTGATCAAGAAAAGATCCTGTACCTGCTGCGCACAAGGAATTACTTGAGTAATCAAGGAAATCTCCCTTTTCATCCAACTGTATAAGTGATACACTTGCTCCTCCAATATTAATTATATTGAATATTTTTTCCTTGAATAAGGATTTAATACCAAGTATCTCAGCTTGTTTGTCATTAACAGTTTCTATGTTGACTATCTGTGCTATGAATTCTGCCTGGGAGCCACAAAGTGCTAAGTGTGAAGGGAATATGAATTTATCATCCAGCAGGATTTTTTTTAGTGCTTCGATTGGTTGTCCTTCAGTTGGAATGCATGAATAGTAGGTTATATTTCCTGCTTTATCAGTCTGAATAGCTTTTAGGAAAAGAGAACCTATATCTATTCCTGTAGAAGGAATTTCCAATCCAGAATCTTCTTTCATTTATATCT
>JAFGND010000025.1 GCA_016927185.1 Candidatus Coatesiibacteriota bacterium | reverse complement strand
TCTCTCCATTTGGTTGCATAAAAAAATCCTATTCCTCTGGATTGGTTGGCAATGAAAAACTGGATTTAAACGAACTCTGTCTCTTTTCAGGAAACTTGCTCTTTGATAATCTTTTATAACTGCCAGCTTTTACTGCATAAAGATAACTATCATAACTTCCAACATAAACAACTCCATCTGAAACACAAGGGGAAGATTGAACATCAAGACCTGTCTTAAACTCCCATTTTAGAGTTCCATCTGCACAGTTTATTCCATAAAGATAATCATCCCAGCTTCCAACATAAACAACTCCTTCAGAAACACAAGGAGAGGAGTCAACACTATTACCAGTAAGATATCTCCATTTTAGAGTTCCATCTGAGCAGTTTATTGCAAAAATATAAGCATCATGACTTCCAACATAAACAACTCCATCAGAGACAAAAGGAGAGGACAAAATCCAATTACCTGTCCTATATCTCCATTTAAGAGTTCCATCAGTAATGTTTATTGCATAAAGATAACTATCAAAACTTCCAACATAAACAATTCCATCATAGACACAAGGAGAGGAGTAAACATAATCATCTGTCTTATATCTCCATTTAAGAGTTCCATTTGAGCAGTTTATTGCATAAAGATAATCATCCTGACTTCCAACAAAAACAACTCCATCTGAGACAAAAGGAGATGAGTCAACTCTACTAAATATATAATATCTCCATTTTAGTGTTCCATCTGAGCAGTTTATTGCATAAAGATAAGCATCCCAACTACCAACATAAGCAACTCCATTTGAGACACAAGGAGAGGAATAAACATAATTACCAGTCTCATATCTCCATTTCAAAGTACCATCTGAACAGTTTATTGCATAAAGATAATTATCATTACTTCCAACAAAAACAACTCCATCAGAGACACAAGGAGAGGACAAAATCCAATTACCTGTCCTATATCTCCATTTAATAGTTCCATCTGAACAGTTTATTCCATAAAGATAAGAATCATTACTTCCAACATAAACAACTCCATCAGAGACACAAGGAGAAGAGTTAATATCTCCACCTGTCTTATATCTCCATAAAAGTAAACTAATAAAACTAGTCCCGCTTCCAGTACCAGTTCCTGAGTCATTATTATCTTCATCTTCATCACCACAAGAGAATGCAATCAATGAAAGTGAAATTATAAGACTTATAATTACTGCAGATCCTAGTTTCATTGCATTTCCTTTCTCTCAAAAATATTAAATAGGAACAATACTTCTAAAAATTCTATATCTTTATTATCCTCTTGTACTCCTTATTGGACTTAATAAAGTAAACCTGTTCTCTCCATTTAGTTGCACAAAAAAATCCTATTCCTCTGGTTTGGTTGGTAATGAAAAACTGGATTTAGATGAAACAGGCTTGAATTGTGTTGTTTTATTCCTCGATAGGTATTTATAACTGGCAGTTTTTATCGCATAAAGATATAAGCCACTAGCAACATAAACGACTCCATCTGAGACACAAGGAGAGGATACTATATAATCACCTGTCTTATATTTCCATATCAAATCACCAGGTGCTGAATGCAAATAAATGATAGAAAGGCATAAGCATATGAAGACTAAATACTTCATTTTTCCTCCTGTCTTTCAAATAATTACTCAGAAGCAAGAATATTTAGTCAAGAAAAAACTACTTAGCTAATTGTCCCTTGAGTTTCAGGAGTTCAGAAAGAACCTTGACTGTTGTCTTGAGAGGAAAAGGATCCTTGAAATTCAGGAGAAATCTGCCATGTTCCTGCCTGAATTCAATAATGACTGGTGCAGATTGTATAAACTTCGAAAGATCCTGCCCCTTAGGTGCATCCTCCATCGAAATATAAATACAAGCTCTTTCTGTACTGAGCTTTATCTCTTCAATCTCCAGTTTATTTGCAAGAAGCTTTATCCTTGAGAGTAATATGAGATTCTGCGAAGGTTTGGGAATTCTTCCGAATCTGTCTCTTATCTCATCTTCAATAGTGTCAATTTCCTCAATCTTAAGTGATAAAGCCAGATTCCTGTACAACTTGAGCCTTTCATTTTCATCTTCAATGTAATCAGAAGGGAAATATGCAGAGAAATTTGCATTTATCTTTGTTTCTTTTGATGCAACAAAGGGTTTGTTTGTTTTCATCTCTTCAATGCTTTCTTTGAGCATCTTGCAATAAAGTTCATATCCTATTGCAGCAATATGTCCACTCTGCTTTGCTCCAAGAATGTCCCCAGTACCTCTTATCTCAAGATCCTTCATTGCAATATTGAAACCAGATCCTAAATCATAGTATTTCTTTATTGCCTGAAGACGCTTGTTCGCGATGTCAGTCAGCTTATCTTTATGGGAAACAATAAAATAAGCATACGCTTTTCTCTTCGACCTCCCTACCCTGCCCCTTAGCTGATACAACTGTGATAAACCAAACCTGTCAGCCTGATTTATTATTATTGTATTTACATTTGGCATATCCAGACCGCTTTCAATTATCATTGTAGAAACAAGCACATCATAGAATCCTTCAGAAAAGTCCGACATGACTTTTTCAAGCTGCTGAGAGCGCATCTGACCATGAGCAACAGCAATTGACAAATCAGGAACAAGCTCTTTTACCTTGTTTGAAACAGACAGTATTGTCTGCACGCGATTATGAACAAAGAAAACCTGCCCACCTCTTTCCACTTCCCTGTAGATTGCATTTTTTATTATGTCATCCTTGAATGCAACTATCCTTGTATCAATGGATTGACGTCCTATTGGGGGTGTATTGATCTTTGAAATATCCTTTGCCCCCATTATGCTCATATACAGGGTTCTTGGAATTGGAGTGGCTGTAAGTGTCAATACATCAACTTCCAGCCTGAATTTCTTCAACCTTTCCTTGTGAACCACTCCGAACTTCTGCTCTTCATCTATTATCACAAGACCTAAGTCCCTGAATTCAACATCTTCTGACAGAAGCCTGTGAGTACCTATTATTATATCAATCTCACCTTTCTTGAGCGAATTCAGTATAAGCTTCTGCTCCCTTGAAGTCTTGAATCTTGAAATACTCTCTACCTTTATTGGCATTCCCTCAAGCCTCTTGTAGAAGGTATTATAATGCTGCTCTGTAAGTATTGTCGTTGGAGCAAGGATTGCCACCTGCTTGCCATCCAGTGCTGCCTTGAAAGCGGCTCTAAGTGCCACCTCAGTCTTCCCGAAACCGACATCCCCGCAAATAAGCCTGTCCATGGGTTCTGCCATTTCCATATCCTTCTTGACTTCATGTATTGCCTGAATCTGATCCTCTGTTTCTATGAACGGGAACCTGCTTTCAAGGACATGCATAAGCTGACTGTCTGGAGTGTAGTTGAATCCTGGATTTGCCTTTCTTGCAGCATAGATGTTCAGAAGCTCTTCTGCTATCTCCCTTGTTGCTTCATATGCCTTCTGCTTTGCTTTAGGCCATCTTGTTGAGCCAATCCTGTCAATACTTGCTTCTCCCCCGATATACTTGAACACCTTGTCTAGCTGATCTACAGGCACATATATCTTATCTCCCTTTGCATATTCAATTATAATGCAGTCTATCGATTGAAGGGAGGTTTTCACTGATGACATTCCCCTGTAATATCCTATACCGAAATCGAAATGCACAATATAATCACCATCATTAAGCAGTGCTATATCAGGAAGGGATTCAATGACTTCCGAGATTCCGTCCCATCCAATCCTGTGTCTTTTCCTTGAGGTTTTCTGTGTAATATCACTGTCAGCAAACAGCAGTATGTTCCTGCCCTTTATCTCGAATCCCCTGTCAAGACCGCTCTGGAAATAGGATGCCTCCAGTCCATCTGAAAGAAGGCTGTTAAGTCTTCTCAGCTGCGTAAGTGTATGACCAGTAATGAAAATCCTCTTTCCTGCTTCCTGCTCCTTGAATGCCTTCTGCTGGAATTCCTCGAAATTCAGATAAAGGGATCCAGGCTCAAGAAAGCCAAGATTGAAGCCATCTTCCAGATCAAGAAGAGGCTCTATTATTATCGGGGAGATTTTCATAGTCTTCAGTTTCTCTTCAATCTTCTCGAATGTCAGGAAAATCTCTTCAGGCTTGCACATTTTGCGAGAAATCCCCTCAAGTTCATATCTTTCAATGGCTTGCTTGATTTTCCTGTCAGCTCTTCTTTGAAGATCAAACTTGCTATGCAAGATTATTGTGCAATTGCTGTTGAGATAATCAAATATGAATGAGCTTTGATTGTAGAGCAGGGGCAGATAGAATTCGAATCTTCTCTCGAAAAGCTCATTTTCCTGAATTCTTCCATGATGCTCTTCTGTAAGTATAGCTTCCTCTACAGGCAGGAAAATCACTTCATCATGTTTTTCTATTGAACGCTGGGTTGATGGAGAGAATGCCCTGATGCTTTCAACCTTGTTATCAAAGAACTCAATCCTCTTCGGCAGACGGTGACCGAATGGGAAAACGTCTAATACGTCACCCTTGAGCGAGCATTCACCTGGATTCTGCACGAGAAATGTTCTTATGTAACCTTTTGATATAAGTATGTTTATGAACTTCTGGGGCTCGGTTTCCTGGTCTTTCCTTATCTCCACCAGATTCTCAAGAAGTATGTCGGGAGGAATGGTTACCTGCATCAATGCTTCCACAGAAATTATTATCATTGATTTTTCAGCTCTCAGAAGCCTGTGCATGGTTTCAAGACGCTCTTTTATCACGCTTTTAGAAGGTGATGCATCCTCATATGGCAGTATATCCCATGACGGGAATATCGCAAGTTCCATGTCTCCATACAGACTCTTGTATTCCAGGTAAATCCTGTCAGCTTCCAGTTCATCTTTTGTAACGACAAAGACATTGTCTTTCGATTTCCTGAAAATATGGCTAAGAAGAAATATGTCTGAAGATCCTGCAATTGAACAGAAATTACTGGGCAGCTTTTCTGGAAGAATTTCAGTTATGTAACTCTCCACTTCCATAAGAAAAGCGGATTTGTTCTTCAGAAGCTTCTCTTCATCCATATATTTCAAGTCACAAATGACACTCATTTTTGTCCACAGGTTTTTTTAAATTCTCAAGGAAAATAAAAGATGTGCAGATATTCAAGGCAAATATTTTGTTGTATGAAAAGTCAGTCCATTAGTCTTTAGGGCTATATTAAAAAAGAGAATAAAAATCCTTGACAATCTATTTCTTTTTTTTTTTTGACTATTAAGGAAATTTACAAAGAAAGATAATATAAAATCTACTAGAATGTTATTGGGTATAGATTTTATAAAAGTATTGCCAAAAATCAGGAATAAATTCAAGGAGGCAAAAATGAAAATATATATGTTTATATTAACTCTGCTACTCTCTCTTGTTTCAACTAGCTATTTATTTTCAGAGAATTATGCATTATCAGGAGGTCTTAACAGATATATATCATATTGGCGTTTATCAGATGGTAATTTAATGTGGAGATATACAGGTTATAGTACTTCAGCTATGTTTGTAGCAGTAAGTAATAATGGGAACTATTGTCTATCAACTGATGGCTACTATAGCAGTATTGATTCTGTACTGAATTTGCATTATACATCTGATGGAAGTTGTATCGGAAGTTTCAAAGGGCATCAAAATCTTGTTTTATCAGCTTGTTTCAATCCAGATAATAACCATTGTTATTCAGGAAGCTGGGATTTGACAATAAAAGAATGGCAAATCTCAGACAGGAAATGTACTCTGACATTTACAGGTCATCAGGATGGCGTAACTTCACTAGTATGTTCTGATGATGGAAAATACTTATTATCAGGAAGCTGGGATCATACAATGAAATACTGGAATATTACAACTAACAGTTGCATAAGGACCTTCACTCATTCAGATAAAGTGAGCTCAGTATCAATTTCCAAAGATGGAAGATATGGTTTATCTGCAGGTGGAGAAGAAATAAAATACTGGGATTTGCAGACAGGAAGTTGCTTAAGAACAATAACAAATAATGATGGATCTGTAAATTCGATTTCTATTTCAAATAGTGGAAAATATGCCTTATCCGGTTCAAGCTCTCAGTTGAAATATTGGGATTTGTCAACAGGGGAATGTATAAGAACCTTTTCCGGACATACATCAAGTGTTAATTCAGTAGTAATCAGTCCTGATGATAGAAATGCTTTATCAGGCTCTAATGACTATTGCATAAAATATTGGCGAGTATCTGATGGTATTTGCCTGCAAACGATGAGGCATGGTCTTTCAGTAACTGACGTTTGTTTCAATACATACAATTGGACTGGATTTAATAACGATACTTCCTCTTACTCCCTTCCAGCCAAATCCTTCGCAGCCTCCCCCAACCCCTTCTCCACCAGATTGTCGGTTTCCATGCCGTCCTCAGGAGCTATCTATTCCCTGACTGGTCAATTGATTATGAACCTCTCCAAGGGCAAGCATACTCTTGATACTAGCAAATGGAAACAGGGAGTTTATATATTGAAGGCAGGGAAGGAATGCAAGAAGGTAGTGAAGATAGAGTAAGATAAATAACATTATTCTCGTATGAGAAACCATATAAATGTACAATTTTAGAATTTGGAGGCTAATCATGAAAGATTCTTGTTTTGGTGGGAAAAAACCAGATAAAAAAGAGTCTATCTGTACATGCCATTGTTCTTGTCAATGTGGTAGTCACAATACTTACTGTCACTATTCTACGGATGGGTATTGCGATTCCATGTCTACGTATACTCAACCAGCAAATCTGGTTTTCTCTTTTACATCCTTGGGCAATTCTTGTAATGGAGAAGAAACATAGGTAAAAAATAGGTTATCTAAGGAGGCAAAAATGAAAAGAGGCTTATTCTATTTCTTGATGATTTGCATGACTGCTTACTCAACTTTTCTATTCTCGGAAAGATATGTTATATCAGGAGACTGGGGAAAAGATGTTCAGTACAGACGCTTGTCCGATGGGAATATTGTATGGGGAAATGCAAGACATAATGAAGGAATTAATTGTGTTTCTATAAGCGATAACGGAATTTATTATCTTTGTGGTGATGGAACCTACGATTGGCCTGATTCTACCGTTTACCTGGGATTAGTATCAGATGGAAGCACAGTAGGGACATTAAATGGACATAAGAATAATATTCTATCAGTTTGTTTCAGCCCAGATAATCTGAATGTATTTTCCAGCAGTCAGGACTCTACTATTAAGCAATGGTTAGTATCTAACAGAACATGCGTTAAAACATTTACAGGACATACTTCAGGAGTTACATCTGTTGTTGTTTCCAGTGACGGGAATTATATTCTTTCAGGGAGCTGGGATAGAACACTCAAATATTGGGAAGTTGCAACTGGAAATTGCAGGAGGACATTTACAGGACATATGGACAATATATATTCAGTAGTTATCTCAAGAGATGGAAAATATGCATTATCAGGAAGCAATGATCATACTATTAAATACTGGGATATTGAAACTGGAGTTTGTATAAGATCTTTGAATGCAGAAGGTAGAGTATCTTCAGTAGCTATATCCAGAGATGGGAAATATGCTTTATCTGGAGTTGCTAGCTCCTTAAAGTATTGGGATTTGTCTACAGGAGAATGTATTAGAACGTTTTATGAGCATACGGATATTGTAAATTCTGTTGCAATAAGTCCAGATGGTAATTTTGCATTGTCAGGATCAGATGATAAAAATGTAAAATACTGGCGCATTTCAGACGGGGTTTGCATTTTAACAATGAACCATCCTAACAGGATTAAAAGTATCTGTTTTAATCCTGTAGATTGGACTGGTTTTAATAACGATACTTCCTCTTACTCCCTTCCATCACCCTCCTTCTCCTCCTCTCCCAACCCCTTCTCTTCCCACTTGTCTCTCTCCCTTCCATCATCAGGGGCTATCTATTCAATAACAGGGCAACTGATAATGAACCTTCCCAAAGGCAAGCATTCTCTTGATACAAGCAAATGGAAACAGGGAGTCTATATAGTTAAGTCTGGGAAAGAAACAAAAAGAATAGTGAAAATTAACTAGATTGAAAAGCACAGGTATACACCTGTGCTTTCTGTTCATACTGTTTCTGCATGGTCAAAGAATTTCTCTTGTTCCCCAGACTTCATCCAAGTTGCCCTGAAAGCAGCAATTATTTTATGTCAACTTCTTTGTTGACAAATACTGCTAATAAAAACGAGCTGAGCCTGAAACAAAAATGAGTCTCAAGGAGCAGGATATGAAATCAGCGATTTTTATATTATTGTTTTTCTCAGGCATTGCTTTTTCAATAGGCATTGAAGACTATTTATTGCTTGGCGATTTTTCCTATACGCCTTCAATTGAAAACAATGGAAAATATATGAAAATGCTTGATATAAGCGCATCTTTTTCAATAATCCAGCAATCTGAGGATAGATCGTCAGTCGTATATGATTCATATGATAACCGCATGGGGGAAAACACTTTTGCAACAAGCACAAAAATGTGGCTAAGACCAAAGAATATTGATGCTGCTTACAGAGTGTATGGATCTGAGAATTCAGCAAATATCTATGCAGGAATATCAGTAAATCGCATCTGGCAGGGAGCATACAGGGCAATAGAATATCAGAGAGATGCAAGTTATCAGGTTACCTCAAGCAGGGAATGGATAATGACTGGTGACTTGTACCAGAATGGTCTTCTTCTTTATGCAAAAGCCAACCAGTATGTTGATATAGAGTTGAAACCCGGTTATGTAATGGGAACCTTGACAAAGACTTATCATTACATGCAGACAGGGGAAGATGAACAGACTTTCGAGGATGCTTACAAGGCAAAAGGGATTGCAGTAAATGCAGTAATAAATGGTCATCTCAATAATGCATTCCATGCAAGACTGGGATATTTCCTTGCCCCATTGAAGGCTGAATGGACAAAAAAGGAACCAAACAGGACAGATACTGTGCTTTCTGACCAGACTTTCAAGCTTCCAGCAAAAGCATCATTCACATTAATTTATTCACCTGCCAGTTATTTCAAGTCAAGCCTTGATGTTGGTGCTGATTATGTTTTCTACAAGAATTATGAATTCCCGGGGAAAACTACTGCTGACTCCCTGAAGAATGCCCTGGTAGCAAGAATGGGAGTAACCCACTTCTTTAATGAAATTTTCAATGCAAGGGCAGGACTTAGTTTCGCAAAAAGTCCGTTATGCTCAGCACTGGACAGGATAAATATAAATATAGGTGGTCATATAGCAGTAAACAAGAATATAGGATTGTCACTTGAATACGGGCATTCCTTCCAGTCCTTCGAATACGGCGATATAAGCGGGTATATGCCTGATTTATATGAAGCTGATGAGGAGATAAACTTCACTGGTAATGGAGGAAATATCAATTTCTCACTTAATTATTCTTTGTAGTTAATTGAATTTTCTCACAAAATGATAAGTATTCATTTGCTTGCGGGATTGATACCCATCTGGCTGTTTCTGATATCACCAGAACAAGAAGCAATTGCTGAAGCACAGGAAATTACTAACTGGTTTGGGTTCAGATGGGGAGAAAAACCTGAGGAACTTGCGAGAAGAACTGGCGGAAAGCTTCTGAAAACTGATGTCAGCAAAATCAATCTCATCAAGCAGGACCAGAATTCGGAAAGATACGTGTTCATATCTAAAAGGTTTGCAAAATGGAATGATTATAAGATAGTGCCAACAAAGGAGATGGCAGCTCTCAACTTGACAACCGGAATTTATCTGACTTTCACGAAAAAGGGACTTGCTTATATCGAATATGCTGTTATTGATACAAGGAACTCAGGAATTTCTGGTTACTCGCTTGCAAAAGGTATTTTCACTGAATTCTGCAGAATATACGGCAAGCCAAATACTTATATTATTGGAGGAAATAATTTTTTGATTGCTCTCTGGAAACAGGGAAACACTTTCGTCAAGATAAAATGGTCAGTGAACAGTACTGACTACAAAACAGCTAACAGGACATTGAAACCTACAAGGATTGAAATCGGAAACAAGAATTTCTATCCTGAAAATGGCAAGCTTGATACAGGCAAGCATGAGACTATTGAAGTCAATCCATAACCAAGCAATAGATTAAAAGATAGCTTACTTTACTTCACCTTTACAATCTTCTTGCATTCCATCAGGCTCTTCACAATATAAACTCCCCGTTTCCATTTGCTTGTATCAAGAGAGTGTTTTCCTTTATCCAGTTTCATAATCAATTGACCAGTAATGGAATAGATAGCTCCTGACGATGGCAGGGAAATAGTAAGTCTTTCAGTGAATGGATTGGGGGAAACTGAGAAGGTTTTGGATGGAATATGTGATGCTGAATTGTTATCTTTGAAACTTGTTTCCTGAGAGAAAAAACTAACTGATGTTACTGATGCTTCATGTCCTTCAAATGATTTAATAAATTTGCCTTCTGATATACTCCAGTATTTAAGAGATCCATAATCTCCACCTGAGACTGCATATTTTCCATCAGAAGAAATGTTAACTGAATAAATACAATTCATGTGTCCTGCAAGCGTTTTCAAGCATTCTCCATCAGATACTCTCCAGTATTTAATCAACTGATCATAACTACCTGATAAAGCATACAGGTTATCTGAAGATAAACAGACTGAATTGACTGATCCTGTATGTCCAGTAAATGTTCTTATACATTTCCCATCTGATAACTGCCAATATTTCAAGGTCATATCAACACTTCCTGAAAGAACAAATTGACCATCAGTTTTGAAACATACTGACATTACGCTAGTAGCATGTCCCCTTAATGTCCTTATACAGGTACCATCTGAAATATTCCAGTATTTTATATCATCACCTCCTGATAAAGCATATCTATCATCAGGTGAAAAGCAGACCGACCATACTTCTCTATTGTGTCCATAAAAAGTCCTCAAGCATGCTCCATCAGATATTCTCCATAATTTCAATGTATGATCATTACTTGCAGATAATGCATATAATCCATCTCGTGAAATGGAAACAGAATTTACCTCATCATCATGACCAGTAAATGTTCTTATGCAAGCTCCATCTGAAATGTTCCAGTACTTCAATGTATTATCACCACTCCCTGACAAAGCATACTTGCTATCTGGAGAGATTGATACAAATCGAACACTACCTTCATGACCAGTAAATGATCTTATACATTTTGTATCCGATATCTGCCAGTATTTCATTGTTCTATCGGAACTGGATGATAAAATGTACATTGGTTCAGAAGAAATAAATTCTATTGAAAATGCTAATATTATAATAACTAACGAGTTTGTCGTTTTCATTGTAACTCCTTTAAGTAGTGATTTCTTAAATTTATTTACAGTTTTCATCGTAAGCTCCAGTTTTGCATGAGTTTTTTTCTACCTACTTATTCTTAATTGAATCATAATAAAGATCAATATCTACTCTCTGTTCTCCTCCTTCATAATAGAAGTCAGTATAACCACTCCAATGATTTTGTCCATCATTGTAAGATGCATAAACAGTATAATCATCATAAGTTAATGGGCAGTTAAATTCATAATATCCTCCAGCAGCAGTTGTTGTATTTGCTGATCCT
Source organism: Candidatus Coatesiibacteriota bacterium (assembly GCA_016927185.1). GTDB lineage: Bacteria > JAFGND01 > JAFGND01 > JAFGND01 > JAFGND01 > JAFGND01. The sequence continues at coordinate 77,531 of JAFGND010000025.1, read as the reverse complement.
AATTGAACATAGACTCCAGCTGGATAAAACCACCCAAATTGCCAGTGTTCACATCTGCAGTACCCATAAACAGTTTTTCCAAAAAGAATTCCTGACATTCCAATAAGCAATAAAAAAACAAACCTAAGTTTAAGTGTTTTCATTTTTCCCTAACTTCTTGAATATTGAAAACATCAAACTAACTTTTTTTCTTTCTACCTGACCTTCACAATCCTCTTGCATTCTTTCCCAGACTTCACAATATAAACTCCCTGTTTCCATTTACTTGTGCCAATAGAATGCTTGCCTTTATCCAGTTTCATAATCAGCTGACCTGTCAGGGAATAGACTACACCTGAAGATGGCAGGGAAAGAGACAAGCGATTGGAGAAGGGGTTGGGAGAAACTGAGAAGGTTTTGGATGGGATATATGATGCTGATTTGTTGTCATTGAAACCTTTATACCCATAAGTTTCTATTGCATAAAGATAATAATCATAACTTCCAACAAAAACAACTCCATCTGAAACACAAGGAGAAGACTTAACTCCATTACTCGTTTTATATTTCCATATCAAATCCCCAGGTGCTGAGAAGAGAATGGAGTAAAATAATAAAATGTATATTGAAGATGCTGCAAGGATTGAACAACTTGTATTTCTTTCTTGAAATGACTTTTCCATTTTTTTCTTCCTTAAAAAATTTATATAAAATCTTTAACTGACTATATTATGATTATATTCTGCAGTCTTCTAATCTATAACCAGAATAATTCCTGTTACTTCCCCTGTCAATAATTTTCTCTTATCTTGATTTATGCATCAATACTAACTTTTCATTTGACAAAAAAGTCCTGAAATTGGACTTGTGCAAAACTAGAATACGGGTTAACAACATTTTTGGGGAGGTATATTGTGACTACAGCAAGCGATCCCTTGGTAGAATTACTACGAAGTCTGGTCAATACATTCGGCATTTCTGGGCATGAAAGCAGAGTTGCTACTATCTTTGAAGATAACTTGAAAAATCTTTGTGAAATCTCGGCTGACAAATTAGGATGTTCTATTGCAAGAAGTCAGGGCTCAAGCAACACTCCTAAAATCATGGTAACTGCTCATATGGACGAAATAGGATTTTTCGTCAAGGAAGTAACAAAAGAAGGATTTATTAAATTCCTTCCAATCGGTGGCTGGTGGGGTCATATAGCACTGGGAATGGAAGTCGTTGTATATTCAAGATTTGGTGAATTTCCTGGTATTGTCGGCTCTACTCCCCCACATATACTGGAACCTGACAAGAGAAAAAATGTCATTCCATTGAATGAAATGTATATAGATGTCGGTGGAACATATGACTTCGATATTATAGAAAAAATGGGAATTAGACCTGGCGATCCAATAGTTCCAGTTGGTGAATTCAAGACAATGGGCAATCCCAACCTTTTCATGGGAAAAGCATGGGACGACAGAGTTGGGGTAGCTGAGCTTATCCAGATAATGAGAAAAGTGGCAAAAATAGCTCACTCATCAACAGTGTTCGGCGTCGGAACAGTTCAGGAAGAGGTTGGTTTAAGAGGAGCAAGAAGCAGTGTCTTCCAGATAAAACCTGATATAGCCTTTGCACTTGATGTTACAATTGCAAAAGACACCCCAGGCACAACAAGAGGAGCAGTGGGTGACAGACTGGGTGACGGAGCAGCAGTGCTGGTTTATGACAGCACAATGATACCAAACCAGAAGCTTCTTGAATTCGTAGTAAAAGTGGCTGAGGAAGAAGACATACCATTCTATCTTACCTCTTTGACTGGTGGTTATGACACTGGAAATATTCACATGGAATTTGGGGGAATTCCCTCAATAGTAATTGCAACTCCAGCAAGATATATCCACTCAAATACCGGTATTGTTCACAGGAAGGACATAGAATCAGTCGTGCGCCTGTTAGTCTCTGTCATAGAACGACTTAACAGGAAACAAGTCAGGATGTTTTCAAAATAGAAAAAAAATAGCTTGACCTAAAACATGGCGATTTCTAGTTTGCGCACCTTGCTTATGAATAATGCTGGTGTAGCTCAGTCGGTAGAGCAGCTGATTTGTAATCAGCTGGTCGGGGGTTCAAATCCCTTCACCAGCTTTATTATGGTGAGGTTCCCGAGCGGTCAAAGGGGGCAGACTGTAAATCTGTTGGCAACGCCTTCGGAGGTTCGATCCCTCCCCTCACCAGGTGACGCGGGAGTAGCTCAGTTGGTAGAGCATCAGCCTTCCAAGCTGAGGGTCGCGGGTTCGAGACCCGTTTCCCGCTCCATTTTTTGATTTGGACGCCCACATAGCTCAGTTGGTAGAGCACATCCTTGGTAAGGATGAGGTCATCAGTTCAATCCTGATTGTGGGCTTAAGATAGTAAAAATACTTAAGTTTTATAACTAAGCAGGAGGGCCAAATGGCAAAACAGAAATTTGAAAGAACTAAACCACATGTTAATGTTGGAACTATTGGGCATGTTGACCATGGTAAGACAACGCTGACAGCTGCAGTAACACTTTGTCTGTCCAAAAAAGGAATGGCAAAGTACCGCAGTTTCGATAGCATTGATAATGCTCCGGAAGAACGCGAACGTGGTATTACTATTGCTACTGCACATGTTGAGTACGAAACTGACAATCGTCACTATGCCCACGTTGACTGCCCAGGTCATGCAGACTATATCAAGAATATGATAACAGGTGCAGCACAGATGGATGGTGCAATATTGGTTGTATCTGCAGCAGATGGCCCAATGCCACAAACAAGAGAGCATATTCTCTTGGCTCGTCAGGTTGGAGTTCCCTATATTGTTGTCTATATGAACAAGGTTGACCTTGTTGATGATCCCGAAATTCTTGATCTTGTTGAAATGGAGCTCAGAGAGCTGCTTACCTCATACAAATTCCCTGGTTCAGAAGTACCAATAATAAAGGGATCTGCTCTACTCGCATTGAACTGCGGTTGTGGAGAAAAAACTTGTGAAAAATGCGCTAGTGTTGTAGAGCTTATGGAAGCTGTTGATACCTATGTCCCGACACCAAGCCGTGACATCGACAAACCTTTCCTAATGCCTGTTGAAGACGTTTTCTCAATTCCGGGTCGTGGAACAGTTGCAACCGGGAGAGTAGAACGCGGTACAGTAAAGATAGGCGACGAAATGGAACGCATCGGTATCAGGGAAACCAAGAGAACAGTTGTAACTGGTGTTGAAATGTTCCATAAGATCCTTGACAGGGCAGAAGCAGGAGATAATGTAGGTTTATTGCTGCGCGGAATCGAAAAAACTGACATAGAAAGAGGAATGGTACTTGCAAAGCCGGGTTCCATTAAACCACATACGAAATTTACTGCACAAGTCTACATTCTGAAGAGAGAAGAAGGAGGACGCCACTCAAGCTTCAAGGATGGCTATCGTCCTCAGTTCTATTTCAGAACAACAGATGTAACAGGAACCATACATCTTCCTGAAGAAGCAAAATTCGTAATGCCTGGTGACAACCTTACTATCAAGATTGAACTTATAAATCCTATAGCACTTGAACAGGGATTGAATTTTGCCATTCGTGAAGGAGGAAAGACAGTTGGTGCTGGAGTAATATCATCAGTAGAAGATTAACAGGAAAGAATAGTTTAATATGAAACAGGGACGCGAAATAATAGTGCTGGAATGCAAGGAATGCAAGATGCGTAATTATACTGATACAAAAAACAAGAAAAAGCATCCCGAAAAGGCAGAATACAAAAAATACTGTCCTAAATGCAGAAAGCACGTTGTACATAAACAGACAAAATAGTTTTAGGGCAGTAGCTTAGCTGGCTAAAGCGCGGGACTCCAAATCCTGAGATCGCGGGTTCAAATCCTGCCTGCCCTGACTGAAATGAAAGAAGGCAAAATGGCTGGACATGCTGAAAAGATACAAGGTTGGATAAAAACCTCAAGAGAGTATTTTAGAGATGTCTATGGGGAACTCAAGAAAGTATCCTGGCCATCAAGAGAAGAGACTATCAGTAAGACAAAAGTTACACTGGTTGTGATTTTGATTTTCGCAATCATAATCGCACTATTTGACTTGCCTATAACATATTTGATAAAGTTTATTCTGGGATAAATTATTATGAATGAAAATTATAGCAATTCTGAAGATAATTATCAGAACGAAGCAGAAGAGGAAATAAAAATATCTGATAATCCCAATCTCGATTGGTATGCAGTTCAGGTATATACAGCGAATGAAGAGAAGGTCAAGTCACTAATAGATCTTGCAATAAAACAGAAAGTATGCAAGGATTTGATAACAAATGTCATAATACCTCAGGCTGAAATATCAACAATCAAACTAGGGAAAAAGCAGACTGTAAACAAGAAAAAGTATCCGGGGTATGTATTCGTCCAGATGGAGCTGAATATTGATACCTGGCACTATATAAAAGGAATAAGTGGAGTAATAGGATTTATTGGCGAAGATACAAAGAGAGCTGCAAAAAGCTTGTCCACAATACAGCTTGCAGATATAAAAAGAAGAGTTGTTCCTCTGACAAAAGAGGAAGTTGAAGGATTGACAAGAGGGAAAAAGGAAGAAAAAGGCAAAGAATCAAAACCTGATTTCACTTTCGAGGAAGGTAATGTAGTAGAAATAATAGATGGTCCTTTTGCAGATTTCAAGGGACAGATAGCTGAAGTCAATAAGTCAAAAGGAAAAGTCAAGGTGATTGTTAATATTTTTGGAAGACCTACACCTGTTGAACTTGATTATGTTCAAATAAGGCAAATTTAAGGAGCTAGCAATGGCAAAGAGAGAAGCAGCAAAGGTAAAGATTCAAGTTATGGCTGGACAGGCTAATCCTGCTCCACCAGTTGGACCTGCATTAGGCCAGCATGGCATAAAAATCATGGATTTCTGCAAACAGTTTAATGAGCGAACCAAAGATATGGAAGGTTTCAAGATCCCTGTAGTGATTACTATATATCATGACAAAACCTTCTCATTTGTTACTAAAACCCCACCTGCACCTGATTTGATAAAGAAGGCAGCTTCAATCGTGAAAGGCTCGGCAGAACCTAACAGAAAGAAAGTTGCCAAGATTACGACCAAACAGGTAAAAGAAATAGCTCAGAAAAAAATGGCTGATTTAAATGCAACTGATCTGGAAAGTGCCATGACAATGATAAAAGGTACTGCCAGAAGCATGGGTATAGAAGTAGTTGAAGGTTAATAGAAGGATTAAATTATGAAGCATGGAAAAAGATACAATAATATTTCTAAACAGGTTGAAACTGACAAGAAATACTCTCTCAAGGAAGCTCTGGAATTAGCCAAGAAACTAAAAACAGCCAACTTTGATGAAACTGTTGAGCTGTCAATGCGCCTTGGGGTTAATCCTAGACATGCAGATCAGCTGGTAAGAGGCTCAGTAATTCTTCCAAATGGATTGGGAAAATCCGTTAAAGTTCTTGCAATAGTATCAAGTGAGAAGGAAGATGAAGCAAAGGCGGCTGGAGCTGACATGATTGGTTTCGAGGATTACATAAAGAAAATAACTGAAGGCTGGGTAGATTTCGATGTAATGGTTACTACTCCTGACATGATGAAACATATAGGTAAACTGGGAAAGCATTTAGGAGCAAGAGGCTTAATGCCAAGCCCCAAAACTGGAACAGTAACCATGAATATATCACAAGCTGTAAAGGATGCAAAGGCAGGAAAAGTGAATTACAAGGTAGATAAGACCGGCAATATTCACAGCCCTATAGGTAAATCCTCATTCAAGGATGAAGATATACTGGAAAATGCAAAAGTCCTTATTGAAAGCGTGATAGCTGCAAGACCAGCAACAGTAAAGGGACAATATGTAAAATCAATATATATTTGTACAACTATGGGACCCGGGATACCGGTTGATATTCAAACTACACTTGAAGCAACCAAATAGAAGGAGAAATTATGCCTCGCAATCTAGCATGGAAGAAAAGTGAATTATCAACACTCAAGGATTACCTTAATGATGCAAAAGGAGTTGTGATAATTGACTTCAAGGGAATGAATGTAGAAATAGTGAATGCAATGAGGCGTGAATTCAAGACAAATTCAGTCAAGATTCATGTCAGCAAGAATACGCTTCTGAAAAAAGCAATTGAAGAAAATCCAAAATATAAACAGCTTATACCTCTGCTAAAGGGACCAACAGCTATAGTCATTTCTTCTCAAGACGCTGTTGTTCCGTGTGCTCTTCTCAAGAAATTCTATTCGAAAGAGGAGAAACCAGCTGTAAAAGGTGGAGTTATTGATGGTGCATATTTTGATGAAAAAGGAATTGATATTATTGCGGGATTGCCTTCAAAAGAAGTCTTGCTTGGGCAGGTTGTCGCGGGATTGCAATCTCCAATTTCGAAGTTAGTATTTGTCTTGAATGGAGTATTGCGTAATTTTGTAAGTACAATAGAGGAAATTCGTAAACAGAAGCAAGCCTAAAAGGTTGCTTGTATATAAGGAGGAACCATGTCAGAGAGAACAGAACAGATTATTAAACTTGTAGAGGAGATGACAGTACTTGAATTAGCTGATCTAGTTAAAACTCTTGAAGAGAAATTTGGAGTTACTGCTGCCCCAGCTATGGTGGCTGCTGCTCCGGGAGCATCTCCAACTGCATCTGCAGCAGAAGAGAAGACTGAATTTACACCAGTTCTTACAGGTTTTGGGGCTAATAAAATACAAGTTATCAAGGAAATCAGGGCAATTACCGGATTGGGATTGAAAGAAGCAAAGGATCTGGTTGATAATTGTCCCAATCCTATCAAGGAATCCGTAACAAAGGACGAAGCTAACGAAATCAAAACAAAAATTGAGGCTGCTGGCGGAACGGTTGAAATTAAATAATTTCCCAGAAAAAAAGAAACTGATATACCCCGGATATCCTTAAAAAGGATAAAGGGGTTTTTATATTAAATTTCGTTCGTTAACATTTAAATAGAGTGAGGTACCATGACTTCAAAAACTCTACTACCAATAAAGGATTTTTCCAAAACCGAAAAGATATGTCAGATTCCGAATTTGCTTGAAGTTCAACTGAATTCCTACAAGATGTTCTTGCAGCAAGATATTATTCCTTCAAAAAGAAAAAGAATTGGATTACAGAGAATTTTTCTCCAGGTTTTTCCAATAACTATCCCTGCAAAAAATTTCTCGCTTGAATTTGTCCAGTATTCAATTGGTGTTTCCAAGTATTCGGAAATAGAAGCTCAGGAAAGAGGTGTATCATACGCAGCACCTCTTACTGTTAAGTTGAGACTGGTAGTATATGAATCCAAACCTGAACAGGAAGAAGAACCGAAACCTGGAGAAACAGAGATTGAAGAGGAAGATGAAACTACTCTCTCTCAGAGAAAAGTTCTCAATATTTCTGAAAGTGATATATATTTCGGTGATTTACCATTGATGACAGACAGGGGTACATTCATCATAAATGGAGCAGAAAGAGTAATAGTAAATCAGCTTCACAGAGCTCCTGGAATATTCTTCGATAAAGAGGAACATCCATCAGGCAAGAAGCTTTATACTGCAAAAATAATCCCATACAGGGGAAGCTGGCTGGAGTTCTCTACCGACATCAATGACGTAATTTATGTAAATATTGATAAAAAGCGGAAGATACCTGTTACTGTGCTCCTTAAATCAGCAGGCTATAGTACAAAACTTGAGATATTCAGGGAATTTTTTGAAACAAAACGTATCAAACTTGATGAATACTCTAATGAGCAACTATATAAGATGGCAGTCGCTGATGATATAGTTCTTGAAAAGGAATTCAAGCAGGAAGAAGAAGAGATACCTGAAGAAACCAAAAACACAGGGAAAAAATCAACGAAGAAGAAAACTACAAGGAGACGAAAGGAAATCAAACCAAAGATAATAAGGGCAGGAGAAACCTTGAATAAAGCAAGTTATGATCTTCTTGTACAGTATGATATTAAAGAAATAGAAGTAGTTAATCCAGAGGATTTCGATGAAGGTCAGGAAATAGCTCTCCGCTTTATCTGTAATACACTATTGAAAGACGATACGGAAACTCGCGAAGAAGCATTGTTCAAGATTTATAACATGCAGCGACCTGGATATCCTAGTGATATCAATTATGCTGCAAGACTTTTCAGTCACCTCTTTTTTAATCCCAAAAGATATGACCTGGGTGAAATAGGAAGATATAAACTGAATAGAAAACTTCTTTCTGGAGTGCCTCTTGAAGTTCAGACTCTTACCAAAGAGGATTTCATAGGAGTAGTCAGGAAATTTCTTTACCTTGAATATTCAAAAGAACAGATGGATGATATAGACCACCTTTCTAATAGGAGGGTAAGATCAGTAGGTGAATTGCTTGAGGAACAGTTCAATCTCGCCCTTGAGCGTATGGTAAGAAACATAAAGGACAAGATTTCTCTAAAAGACCTTGAAATGATAACACCATACGATCTTACGAATACAAGAATAGTATCCAGTACAATAAATTCATTCTTTGGAGCAAGCCAGCTATCTCAGTATATGGATCAGGTGAATCCGTTGTCAGAACTTACAAATAAAAGAAGACTGAGTGCCCTGGGAGTTGGTGGATTAACTAGAGAAAGAGCTGGATTTGAAGTAAGAGATGTCCATTTCACTCATTATGGAAGAATATGCCCGATTGAAACACCTGAAGGACCAAATGTCGGCCTTATCACTTCACTCTCTACATTCGCAAGAGTAAACAGGTATGGATTTATTGAAACTCCATATAGATTGGTTATTGGAGGACAGATAAAGGATGTAATGCTGACAGCAGAATGGGATTGTGAAGTAATAGACATTTATGAAGAAGCTGAACCTAGCAAGGTAAAAATTAACAAAACTGTTCATGAGATAAGTGTCGAATGCATAACATTGAAAAATCTTAAGACTGGCAAACTGAAAACATATAATCTGGGAACATTTTCAGACAAAATTGCAAAACTTGCTTCTTCATTTCAAATACCGATTAATTTAAGACCTATTATTAGCGTTGGGCAAAGAATAAAAGCAAATCAACCTCTTGCAATTATTTATCTTTCAGCTGAAGATGAAGCACATTTCAATATTGCTCCTTTCGGAACAAAATTGAAAAGCGGCAAACTTGAAGAATTGAAGATAATTGTAAGAAGAAAAGGGGATCAGGCAGTTGTAGATAGAAATGAAGTGGATTTCATAGATATAGATGGTAATCAAGTAGTTTCAGCAGCGGCTTCTCTTATCCCCTTCCTGGAACATGATGATGCAAACAGGGCATTAATGGGTTCAAATATGCAGAGACAAGCTGTTCCTTTATTGATGACTGAAGCTCCAGCAGTAGGTACAGGTCTAGAGCAGAAAGTTGCAGAAGATTCAGGAATGCTTATTATTGCAAAACATGACGGGGTGGTTACAAAAGTTACTGCTGATACAATTGTTCTGGAGTCTATCGATGATAATGGTCATTCTTTTGCAGAAACATACAGATTAAAGAAGTTTCTGCGTTCTAATCAGGATACATCAATAAACCAGAGACCTGTAGTTATTGAAGGTGATGAAGTCAAGAAAGGCACACCATTAGCTGATGGTCCTGCGTCTGATCATGGGGTTCTGGCTCTTGGTAAGAATGTTCTTGCTGCCTTCATGAGCTGGTATGGTTATAATTATGAAGATGCAATTATCATTTCAAGGAGAATGGTTAAGAATGAGGCGTTCACAAGTGTACACATAGTTGAGTTTGAATTACAGGTTCGCGATACAAAGATGGGAGTAGAAGAAATAACAAGAGAAATTCCGAATGTATCCGAAGAAGCAGTAAAAAATCTGGATGAAGAAGGAATAATTTATATAGGCACAGAAGTTGAGCCAGATGATATTCTTGTTGGAAAAGTCACTCCCAAGGGTGAACGTGAATTATCTCCCGAAGAAAAACTGTTGAGGGCAATTTTCAGGGGAAAAGGCGATGAAGTGAAGGATGCTTCACTAAGGGTACCTCCTGGAGTAAGTGGAGTTGTTGTTGATGTTAAGCTTTTCTCTAGACACGTTCATGATGCAAAAAACAAGAAAATAATCCGCGATAAAAAAGAAAAAATACAAGAGCAGTATGCAGAAATAAGAGCTAATATTATATTCAGCAAGAACAAGAAACTGCATGAATTGATGCTAAATCAAAAAAGCCATGAAGTATATTATATGGATAGCAGAATTCCTATTATTCCTCCTGGAAGAATAATCACAAGAGACGATTTAAAAAGCGTATCAATCGAAAAACTCGATATAGACAGGAATATTGTTGCTGATGAAGAAACAAATGAGAGAATTTACAGACTCTATGCAACAACAAAAGAGACTCTTGATAGTCTGGACAAGGAACAAAGAACAGAAGAAGAGAAGCTTCAAAGAAGGGATACTCTTCCTCCAGGAGTTGTAAAACTTGTTAAGGTTTATGTTGCCAAGAAAAGACAGCTGTCAATAGGTGATAAAATGGCAGGAAGGCATGGAAATAAGGGAGTAGTTTCAATAATAGTTCCTGAAGAAGATATGCCTTTCCTTGAAGATGGAACTCCTATTGATATTATACTGAATCCACTAGGAGTACCAAGCAGAATGAATGTTGGGCAAATTCTTGAAACAACTCTTGGCTGGGCTGCGCATAACCTTGGTTACAGGGCAATAACTCCCGTTTTTAATGGTGCAACAGTGGATGATATAAAGAAGGAAATAACAAAAAGCAACAAGAGAGATCTACGCTATAAGGGCAATGGAATAGCACCATATCCTGATGTTGATATGCCTGAAGAAGGAAGACTTGTTTTGTATGATGGCAAGACGGGAAAGCAGATTGAGCAGAATGTTTCTGTTGGCATAATATATATGATGAAATTATCACATCTTGCTGATGACAAAGTTCATGCCCGTTCAACAGGTCCTTATTCACTTGTTACCCAGCAACCACTGGGAGGAAAAGGTCAATTTGGAGGGCAGCGTTTCGGAGAAATGGAAGTCTGGGCTATGGAAGCTTACGGAGCAGCTTTCACTCTTCAAGAACTTCTGACTGTAAAATCAGATGACATGGAGGGAAGAACTCATATCTTCCAGGCAATAGTGAAAGGAGAAAATCCAGATCCTCCTGGAATGCCGGAAAGCTTTAATGTATTGCTGAAAGAGCTTCAGAGTCTTGCAATAGATATTCAGCTTATAAAGAAGGATCAGTTGGTTCTTTCTGGAAAACATGCTACTGTTTTAACCCCCTATGATTCCAAGGAGGTTTTATAGTGAAAAAGGCAACTTCAAGAAAACTGGATTTTGAGGCAATAAGAATAGGGCTGGCTTCATCTGACAGAATACGCCAGTGGTCATATGGCGAAGTAGTAAAACCTGAAACCATAAATTACAGGACTTTCAAACCTGAAGCTGGTGGTTTGTTTTGCGAAAAAATCTTCGGACCAATAAAAGACTATGAATGCAATTGCGGGAAATACAAGAGAATACGCTATAAGGGAGTTGTTTGTGAAAAATGTGGAGTCGAAGTGACTCTATCAAAGGTAAGACGTGACAGACTTGGACATATAACCCTGGCTGTTCCTGTCGCACATATTTGGTTTTTCAAGGCAATTCCATGCAGAATAGGGCATGTTCTGAATAGAACTAGCTCGGAGATAGAAAGAGTAGTTTATTATGAGAGTTACATTGTAATAGATCCAAGCGAAACAGATTACAAAACTAATGATATAATAAACGAAGAACAATACAGAGAACTCCAGGAAAAATTTCCAAATGGCAGTTATGATATCAGAATGGGTGCAGAAGCTTTAAGAGATGCATTGAGAAATATCAATCTGGATGACCTTGCAGATTCCTTGAGAGATTCTCTCGCAAAAGAGAAAAGCAAGCTGAAAAAGACTAATCTTTTAAAGAGGCTCGAGATAATTGAAGATTTCAGGGCAAGCAGAAAGAACAAGCTTGACTGGATGATTCTTGAGGTTTTACCAGTACTCCCTCCAGAATTAAGACCTCTTGTTCCACTGGAAGGTGGAAGATTCGCAACTTCAGATCTTAATGATTTATATAGAAGAGTAATAAACAGGAATAACAGACTGAAGAAATTATTAAAGCTCCGGGCTCCTGAAGTAATTCTGAGAAACGAAAAGCGAATGCTACAGGAAGCAGTGGATGCACTTCTTGACAATTCAAGACGTTCTAAACCTATTCTGGGAAGTGCCGGAAGACCTTTAAAAAGCCTTTCTGATATGCTCAAGGGAAAGCGAGGAAGATTCAGGCTAAATCTTCTTGGTAAAAGAGTAGATTATTCAGGACGTGCAGTAATTGTTGTGGGACCTGAGCTTTCAATAGGTGAATGCGGATTACCCAAGACAATGGCAAAAGAGCTTTTCAAACCTTTCATAATGAAGAAACTCAAAGAAAAGGATATTGCCAATACTTTCAGGTCTGCCAAAAAGATGGCTGAAAAAGATGAAGGGGAAGTCTGGGATCTGCTGGAAGAAATAATAGAGGATCATCCAGTGCTTCTCAATCGCGCTCCAACACTTCACAGGTTAAGCGTTCAGGCTTTTCAGCCAAGGCTTATAGAAGGAAATGCAATAAAGATACCTCCCATGGTTTGCGAAGCATTCAATGCAGACTTTGATGGTGATCAGATGGCTATTCATGTTCCGTTATCTGTTGAATCGCAGCTTGAATGCAGACTGCTTTGCTTAAGCAGTTATAACCTGCTATCACCTGCAAATGGTACGCCTATAGCAAGACCAAGACAGGATATGGTACTTGGTTTATATTATATGACAAAAGAGAAAAATGGAGTTCCGGGCGAAGGAATGATATTCAATTCAAAAGATGAGGTTATAAGAGCATTTGATTCAGGTAAAATTGACTTGCATGCAAGAATAAAAGTGAAAAATGTTAACAAGATAAAAGAAGATACGATGAAAAATCCTGAGGATCTTCATAATCCAGCCAAATGGAATGATTATACAACAGTAGGTCGAATATTGTTTAATTCCATAGTACCTGATGATTTTGGATATTATGATGTTAGTTCAAGGAGAAATCATGCCTCCCTTTTTGGTCAAAGTGGCTTGAGAAAACTGGTTGGAGAGGTTTTTAGATATCTCCCTGCTGACAAACGAGGGGCTTTTCTGGATAGTCTCAAGGATCTGGGTTTCACATATGCAACATGGGGTGGTCTTACTATTGGAATTGATGATTTGGAAGTCCCTGGTGAAAAAGAGAAAATCATTCAGAAGACTGAGAAGGAAGTCAACAAGGTCTGGAAGATGTACAATAGCAGGGAAATAACTGATCGTGAAAGATATAATATCATAGTAGATTTATGGACAAGAGCAACAATTGATGTATCAGATGCCATGCTTTCAAAAATGAGAGATTCAAATCAAGGTTTCAATCCAGTATATATGATGCTTGATTCAGGTGCACGTGGAAGTCAGGATCAGATAAAACAGCTTGCCGGCATGAGAGGGCTTATGGCAAAACCTCAGAAAAAGATGACTGGTGGAGTTGGGGAAATCATTGAAACTCCTATTAAATCCAACCTCAAGGAAGGTTTATCTGTTCTTGAATACTTCATAGGAAGTCATGGTGCAAGAAAAGGACTGGCTGATACTGCACTGAAAACTGCAGATGCTGGATATCTGACAAGGCGTCTTGTAGATGTAGCACAAGATGTTATAATAACAGAAGAGGATTGTGGTACAATCAAGGGGATTGAGATAGAAGCGATAAAGGAAGGCGAGGATGTTATAGAAAGCCTTGCTGAACGTATTGCGGGACGCTATTCACTGGAAGATATTTACCATTCGATAACTGATGAATTGCTTGTCGAAGCAGGACAGGAAATCACTGAGGAAATTGCCCAGAGTATTGAAGATGCTAATATTCAGATAGTCAAGATAAGATCAGTACTGACATGTGACAGCAAGAAGGGATTATGCAAGATCTGTTATGGCAAGGATCTGGCAATCGGAAGAATAGTTGATATAGGAGAGGCAGTAGGAGTTGTTGCAGCCCAATCCATTGGTGAACCGGGAACACAGCTTACATTGAGGACTTTCCATATAGGTGGTACAGCTGGTTCAGCATCAACAGAATCACAAATTGAAGTAAAAAATGATGGAATTGTAGAATTTGATCAAGTTGAAAGCGTAATGCACAAGAATGATCAGACTGGCTTGAAAGAACGGATTGTCATTGGACGAAACAGCCTTATAAGAATAAGGGATCAACACAAACAGAAGGAAATAAGGGTAGAATACAAAGTTCCTTATGGTGCTATAATAGAGGTTAAAGACAAGGAATTAGTTGAGAAGGGAAGAATTCTCTTCCGCTGGGATCCATATGCTGATTACATCCTTGCTGACAAGGAAGGAAAAATCGAATATTTTGATATGTTTGAAAACCTTACATACAAAGAGGATGTTTTCGAGGGAAAACGCCAGATAATAATTATTGAATCAAAAGATAAGAGTCTGCAACCTCAATTAGGACTTCTTGTTCATGGAGAAAAAGAAACATACAGGAAATATACAATTCCTAATGATGCATTTGTGCTTGTAAAGGAAGGTCAGATGGTTGAACCTGGAGATACCTTGGTAAGAATTCCTAAGGAAATCTCTAAAGTATGGGATATAACAAGTGGTCTTCCAAGAGTTGTAGAACTGTTCGAAGCAAGAAGACCGAAATTCCCCGCAGTAGTTTCCGAAATTAATGGAAAAGTGGAGATTGGTCGTCTTGTCCGCGGATACAGGAAAATCAAGGTTATTGGTGAAGACGGCACTACAAGAGAGTATTCTATACCACAAGGCAAGTTCGTAAGAGTACATGATGGAGACAAAGTTGTTGCCGGTGAAAAACTTTGTGAAGGCCCGATTGATCCAAGAGACATACTCAGAATCAAGGGACCACATGAAGTGCAGAAATTCCTGGTAAATGCAGTTCAAGAAGTATATAGATTGCAGGGAGTAAATATTAATGACAAGCATATTGCAGTTATTGTAAGACAAATGCTCAGAAAGGTTAAGATAATAGATTCAGGAGATACGGAGTTTCTTGAGGGTAATCTTATTGACAGGATTGAATTCGAGGAAATAAACAAGAAGATTGAAGAGGAAGAAGGAAAACCTGCAAAATTTGAACCTATACTTCTTGGAATAACAAAAGCAGCTCTCAATACTGAATCTTTCATGGGTGCAGCAAGTTTCCAGGAAACAACGAAAGTTCTTACTGATGCAGCCATACAGGGAAGAATAGATTTACTGCAAGGATTGAAAGAAAACATAATTATGGGTAATATAATTCCAGCAGGAACTGGTATTAGAATATATAGGGATCTTGATACAAATCCACTTGACGTAAAAGCAGTGGAAGAAGAATTAGACACTTTGGAATCTGAGGAAGATCCATTGCAACTTAGAAAAGGTTAAAAGGAGGTTATTTTTGCCAACCATCAATCAAACTATGCGTCATGAACGCAAGATGAAAACCAAGAAGAACAAGGCACCAGCTTTGAAAGGAAATCCTCAAAGAAAAGGCGTATGCACAAGAGTTTATATTGCAACTCCGAAAAAACCCAATTCCGCCCAGAGAAAGGTGACACGTGTAAGGTTAACAAATGGTATTGAAGTAACATCTTACATACCTGGTGAAGGACATACAATACAAGAGCACTACCAAGTATTAGTAAGAGGTGGACGCGTGAAAGACTTACCTGGTGTAAGGTATCATATAATAAGAGGAGCAGAGCAGGCAACAGGAGTTGACGGAAGAATGAGAGGTCGCTCAAAATACGGAACCAAAAAACCAAAGAAAAAAGCCTAGGAGGGAACTAAATGCCAAGACGTAGAAGACCAGAAAAGCGCAGAATTGAACCGGACCCAAAGTATAATTCCGTTCTTTGCACGAAATTCATTAATTCATTGATGCAACGCGGGAAAAGGAGTATTGCCCAGCATATATTGTATTCGGCAATAGATGAAGTAGCAAAAAAAGCAAGCAAGGATGGATACGAGGTATTTGAAAAAGCAATTGCCAATGTAAAACCTATTCTGGAAGTTGCTTCCAAGAGAGTTGGTGGAGCTACATATCAGGTTCCTGTTGAAGTACGTTCTGACAGAAGAAGAACACTTGCAATAAGATGGATAATAAATTATGCAAAAAACCGACCTGAAAGAACGATGGTCAAGAAGCTTGCAGGTGAATTGATGGATGCCTATAATAACAAAGGTGGCTCCATCAAGAAAAAGGAAGATACCTTCAAGATGGCAGAAGCAAACAAAGCTTATGCTCATTTCAAATAGATTTTTCACAATATTTAAGCATATTCACGGATATTACAGATATCCGTGTTTTTTATGAAAAACAAATCCCCAAAGTTGTTGTATTCAGATAAAACAGGAAACATTTATTCCCATCAGTCTCTTCATGCAGTCGGTTTCACTCCTTACAAATTCTCAAAACCAAAACCTGAATGCTGGATTGAGATACCAGAGGGAACCAAACTGTTTTATATACCGGATTTCCCTGCAATTGGTTATGACAGCGAAAAAAAAACTCCTGAATATCTATACAAGCTTCCGCATGATGAAAGGGAACCATGTTTCACGGTATCTGCTTTTCTGCCACCTGGATATATAAGAATATATTTATCCCATTTCGGAAGGGCTTCTGAAAAACCTCTTCCAATGTGGGCTTACACTGCATGTGGTGAGATGGATGGAAAACTTTTTGCAGCAGCATTCAAGATAGAGGATAATCCAAAATGGTATCCAGAAAATTACGATGACAGGGATTTATTAAGGAATATTGAGCAGTTCGAAACCAAATACAAGGATAACAGGTTATTCAGGCATCTCGCCAATTGTGCAACTGATTATCACTGCTTTGCTGCAAAGAACCTTTTCCTGAAGCGCTGGGAAGCTCCTATCCCAACTTCACCTGCATGCAACAGCAACTGTCTTGGATGCCTTTCTTTTCAGTCTGCTCAAAGCGGATTTCCTGCATCACATGAAAGAATAAAATTTGTTCCTGAAGTTTCTGAAATAACCGAACTCATGCTTCCCCATCTTGAAAATGCAGATGATGCAATAGTTAGTTTTGGACAGGGATGTGAAGGTGAGCCACTGCTTCAGTCTGACTTGTTAATAGAAACAACCAGGATTCTAAGGGAGAAAACCAGCAGGGGTACAATAAATCTAAATACCAATGGCAGCAAGCCTGAGGTTATTGATAACCTGGCAAAAGCTGGTCTCGATTCCATAAGAATTTCTCTTAATAGTGCAAGAAAAAAGCTATATGACACATATTACAAACCAATGAATTATTCCTTCCGTGATGTAAGAGAAACCATAAAAAGATCTGTTGATGCAGGTTTGTTCACAATGATTAATTATCTCATCTTTCCAGGCATAACTGATACAAAGATGGAACTGGATGAGTTAACAGCTCTTCTGAAAGAAACTAAAGTCAATATGATTCATATGAAGAACCTGAATATTGATCCTGATTATTATTTCAATATGCTTGAGCCAGATTATGAAAAACCATTTGGAATGAAGCATTTTGTATTAAATCTTAACAAGGAATTTCCCAGTCTCTTCATTGGATATTTTAATCAACCAAAAGAAATCTATAAGAATTTGCTATCTAGCCCGTTAATTCTCGATATATGATTACTTCTTTCCAAAACTCAGCAGAAATCCAAGTACAATTGCCAGTAAAGCTGCAGATAAAACCCTGAACTGCTCAGGAAGCATATACGTAAATGTGTGAAGAACAAGCCAGATGAACAATGTAAGGGGAATGAACTGAAACCATATTTTCTTGTTCAGCTGTTCTCCAAATGTTATCGTGTTGATTAGTTTTCCTTCCCTGATGCAGAAATTAAGGTATTCATGAATAAGCATCATGAAATATGCGAAGCCTCCCAGGATATTCAACCAGAGGCTTGTTGAGAAAGCAGTAGCAAGTGGTCCTGCATCCAGCCATAGATTTTTGCTTATCAAGCCTTTGGTTCCTGAATCAGCATATGCAAATGACCATGTAAACCAGATCCCATAAAGACCCCAGATAAATGCCCTCAGAATAATCTTGTCTAGTTTCCAGGAACCGGATGACATTCTGTATTTTATCATTTCCCCAAAAGTTCCGAGTATGAATAACTTAATGAAACCTAGAATGAATGGATGTTGTTTTGTAATCTCCCCTATCTCTTTATAAAATATTATAATCAAGACTATTACAAGTATAAGGAAAAAAACTCCCATAATATCACTTTTTTTCATATAATCCACTCCTGATTTCAATTATCTGCAAAACTCAACGACAGCATGGTAAGAAGATGCAAGGGACACTGTCAAGGTTTTTGTTAAACACGTTATACTGTCATAACATCTTGTATATTGGTTTTTTTGTTATCTTATTCTCTTGTATTTTCTATATAGTATTTTTTTTTTGTCAAAGAAATATTTTTTCGGGAATAAATCCATTTTTTTTTACTAAGTATCTGTGAAAGGAATTTAAGGAGGTAGAGATGAACAAGTCGACAATAGCAGTTTTCGGGCTTCTTCTAGCAGTGGTTTTGCTCTTAATTCTATTCAGACCAGGCTCAGATGCACCAGGAAGAATTGAACATGGAAATCTAAGACCGAATCAACCTTTGATTATAACAGAAGAGTGGACACCTCCACCTGTTGATAAACCTCTTGGTCTTCAAACATTTTTAGGTAATCCAGTAACTAATGATGGAAGGGCATTTCTGCTGGTTGGCTTACAGGGTTGCAATCAGAATATCGAAAAACGAGCACCACTAAATCTGTCAATTGTAATAGACAAATCTGGTTCAATGATGGGCAGAAAACTGGATCAGGTAAAACAAGCTGCAAAAATGCTTATTAATAACTTGAATGAACAAGATATTTTATCTATAGTAACATATGATACTCAAATAAAAGTTATACTCCCTGCTAGTTATGTAAATGACAGAAATGATATCATACAACGCATAAACCAGATACATGCTTCAGGAAACACTAATTTGTTTGGTGGTGTAACAGAAGGTTACAATCAGCTTCGAACATTCAAATCAGACAGCAGGATTAACAAGCTTCTGCTTCTCAGCGACGGACTTGCAAATGTTGGCGTAATAAATCCTTCAGCCATATCCAAATATACAACTCAAATGAATTATCAGGGAATGGGAATAAGCACTGTCGGAGTAGGTACTGATTACAATGAAAACCTCATGGTTTCTATTGCTGAAAAAGCAGGAGGAAACTATTATTATATAAATGAACCAATTCAACTTGCAGAAGTTTTCCTGAAAGAACTTAACATGATTTCCCAGACAGTTGCCAAGAACCTGAGAATAGAGATAACACTTCCTGATGGGGTAGATTTGATAAAAATCTATGGCAACCCAAGATTTACAAGAACTGGTAATGTAGTTTATATACTTCCAAGTGATATTTCGAGGGGAATTAAAAGCGCATATCTTATCGAACTAAAAGCTGAGAATGGAAAAGGAATGCAGGATTTGGCAAATATAAAGCTTAAATATAATTCACCAGCTCTTAACAGGTCTTTCAATGAAGCAAAAAAGGTACGCATAAAAATCGATCCAAATGCTGGTGGTCAGGATCCTCTTGCCAATCGTATAGTACTTAAGTACCATACTAAATACAAACTGAGTGAAGCGAATTATGTTGCAGCAGAAGAACTTGATAAGGGTGATAATACAGCAGCCAGGATAAAATTAGAGCAAGCATATAAAGAAGCAAAGAAAGCCCAGGAAAAACTAAAGGATGCAGAAATTGCAGAACAAATGACAACAAGTCAAAAAGCAAAAACTCAGGTTGAGCAAATGGGAACAGCACCTGCAGCCTCTTCTGAAACAGGAAGACACATAAAGAAAGCAATGCAGCAAGACGCATTTAATGAACGAGCCAGATAATACTTGTCTCTCCCCCAACAAAACCCCTTCATATGAAGGGGTTTTTTTGTTTGACAAATAAGAGACATTTATCTTGAAAAACGGAATGCATGAAAACCAATCAAGAAAGATTTCTTTGATAGAAAAAATCAGGCGTATTGGAGATCTTTACGAATGGAAGAACGCACTGGACGAAATAAGGAAGGATCATTTGCTTCAGTATCTTTTCCTTGAAGTAACAAGAAAATGTAATCTTAACTGCATTCATTGCGGCTCATCTTGTAACTGGAAAACGCCATATGAAGAATTGACTCTGTTGCAGATTGAGAAGATTTTCAAGGAAATTGCTGAGGATTTTCCGGTAAGTGAATTCCCTTTATCAGTTACTGGTGGCGAACCTTTAGTGAGAGAAGACATTTACGATATAATAGAGTTATTAAGCGGATTAGGTTACTATGTTCAGATAGTCACTAATGGGACACTTCTTAATAAAGAGAATATTGAGAAACTGAAAAAAGCTGATCTCAAGGCAATTTCAATTAGCCTTGATGGAAACGAGAACTCACATGATTATCTCAGGAATAAGAAGGGAACATACAGGCAAGTAAAAGAAGGTATTATTGATGCGTTTTCCTCTCATTATTTCAACATAATAGAAATTCTGACTTGTGTTCATAATGACAATATAGATGACCTGTATGAAATTTACGAGTTTATAACTGAATCAGGTCTTGATTACTGGCGTATACTTCCAGTTGATCCGATAGGGCGAGCCAGAGACGGAAGATTCTCCCTGCAAAAAAGGAATCTCCTGAAAGTTCTCGAATTCATAAAATCCATCAGGGAAAAGCATCCAGACTGTAATTATGAATTTGCTGAAGCAGGTTTCCTTGGTCTCGCTTATGAAGGAATTGTCAGACCAAGATTATTCGCTTGCCTTGCTGGAATTTCTATTGGAAGCATTTTATGTGATGGCAGCGCAGCAGCTTGCCCCAATCTTGATAAGAGATTCATACAGGGAAACGTTCTTGAAAGAAGATTCAAGGATATATGGGAAAATGAATACAAGAACATGAGAGACAGGAAATATTTATGTAATGGCATTTGCAAGAAATGCAATTGGTGGGATTTCTGCAATGGTGGTTCGCTTCATTTGTATAATTTCGACAAGAATGAGCCTGAATACTGTCACTATAGAGTTCTTGATATCCAGTAAATCAGACTTTCCTGAACTGACAGTCCAGGGAACAATTCCTGCATGCGTTGTTCGAATTGAATCTATATCTCTCATTCCCTATCAGTATAGCCAGGCTTATTGATTTTCTTGGCATCATTGTATATGAATCAAGTAATGTAACACCAATTTCCAAAGGTTCCAAAAGATCGAAAATCAATCTCTGGTCTTCGATTTTCCAGTCTGCATAACCTGGTGATACTCTTGGACTTATAAACTTGCTTTCCCCTGCTGCCATTATCCTTATTTTTTCTTCGAATTCCCTTGCAACAGACTCGATAGCTTCTGATGCTGCAGAATCAAGAAATAAGGCAAGTGCATATTCTTTTTTGTCAAAAAGCGAGGTTATGTAATCCTCTATATCGTTGCCAATAGTCATTACAGCAAGAAAAATTTCACTTCCTTGATTAAATCTTCTGTAAAACAAGCAGGTTTCGAAACAGTATTCCTTACCAAATGTTAGTCCCTTCTGATTTAATGAAGCTATCTTGAATCTCTGCCATATTGCAACTGGTTTTGATAATTGCATTGTGATTTCGACAGATTTTTCATACAAATCAACAATTTTCTTTTCAGGGGTAACTGTTGCAGGTATTCCCTGATATCTATATACGTTTTGTGGAATAATGTTTATTGACAAATCCCCAAGAATAGGCATATATGCGAGAGACTTTAATAATAGCTTAATTTGTCAAGAATTTAATATTATTTAATAACACAAGAATCTCAGTTAGGCTTTTCTCTTGACAAATTATTAGCATTCTATAGCTATTTTTTGAAATAATATTTATAGGAGGTATATATTGTTCTTGGCATTATTGGAAGCAGCTGATACTGTAGCAACTACAACAGGAACAGGAACCGGGACTGGTATGACAGCTTCTCAACCGGGGGGATTAATAGGAATGATATTTGGCAATCCCTTCAGTTTTATAATAGTACTGGGATTGGTTCTTTATTTTCTCATATATAGACCAAATCAGAAAAAACAGAAAGAAAGAGAAGCAATGTTGAATTCCATCAAGAAGAATGATAAAATAATGACAATTGGTGGTATAATAGGTTCAGTGGCAGCTGTAAAAAAGGATGTCATAACAATAAGAGTTAATGAAAAAACTAGAATAGACTTCAGGATTAGTGCAATAGACAGAGTTTTAACTGGGGAATCAATTCCAGAAGGGGGTGCTGACGATACTTCATTAGAAGATCAATCTGAAAAATGAGCGATAAACCTGTTGAGGGAATAAGAATTTATGGAGATCCTGTATTAAGAAAGAAATCCAGGAAAGTAGATACTCTAGATGCCAAAGTAAGAGAACTTGTTGACAAAATGATCATAGTGCTAAAAAAAGCAAAAGGTATTGGCCTTTCCGCTCCACAAATAGGTGAAAACCTGAAAATATTCGTTTTGGAGGAAAAATTCCTTACAGGAATTGAAGGAGTGAAAGTATTCATAAATCCTTCCATTACTGAAAAAACAGGTAAATATCTGGATGAAGAAGGATGTTTATCTTTCCCAGATATAATTGCAAGCATTGAGAGAGCACAGAGCGTCAAAGTCAAGGCAACAGATTTAGATGGAAATAACTTTGAAATGGTAGTATCTGATTTATATGCAAGAGCAATTCAGCATGAAAATGATCATCTGGAAGGTGTTTTAATAGTTGATTACTTAAGTCCTTTAAGGAAAACTCTTTTAAGCAGAAAACTGAGAAAACTAGCTCAAGGGGTTTGCAATGAAAGTTAGCAAGTTTGGCATAATAAAGGAATTCTTTGAATTTCTATGGCAGAATAAAATTTGGTGGATAGCTCCGATAGTTATAGTTATGCTGCTTGTAGGAGTATTGATAATATTAACAGGCGGGAGTTCTCCTTTATTACCTTTCATATACACTTTGTTTTAAAGTAGGTTAAGATGGCTGAAAATGCTGATGATAGCATAACAAATGCTACCTATTCAAGATATTTCAGGACTTTTGCATTTATAGTCATAGTCCTGGGGATAGTAGTAGCTGCTTATTATATTTTCGATTTATTTGCCGTCATAAAAACTGTAAATGCAGATTTAATAAAAGTCTATCTTGTATTTCTTCTTATATGTATAATATCAGGTTTTATAGATGTTCAGCTTACAAGTGGATTAGCTCTCGGAATCGAATTTTTTCCTGTCTTCATAACATATCTTCTTTATGGTCCTGCTATGGCTATTGCAGTGGTCTCGATTTCATCTTTGATCCATCAAATAAGAAACAAAAGACCGTTATTGAGAACTTTTTTTATTCCGCTTCAATTCATAATATGCATTTTCGCTCTAGATTTAATAGTTACTGGCTTCAATCCAGCAAAGGGAACAGAGGAATTCGTGAATTTCCTCAAGCTTCCAATATTACAAAGAATAGATAAGTTTGGGCAGACTTTAACCCTTTATGGTTCAATCTTTTATATTTTAGGCGCAGTATTTTATCTTGCAGTAAATACCGGATTTGTTTTCGGTTATCATGCCCTGAAAGATGGTTTGGAAAGTCTTCAATGGAGAAAGATATTCTCATATGACCTTGCAAATCATATAATAATGGCAGCAGTAGCGTTGATAATGCTTTTTATTGCTCCACGCCTGGGATTCCTTGGGGAAATGCTATTCCTTATACCATTTGTATTCCTCATGTGGTCAATAATCACTTTGCTCAATTCAATAATCGGGAAAGAAAAAAGCAAGATATCATTGCAACAGAAGATTATTTCACTCGTAATAATAGTTTTAAACACATCTCTTGGTCTGGTTACTATTTTTGCCATGATAAATTTATGGACAACCATAGATAATATTTCTGATATAATGGCTCGTAATTTTCATGATGATGTAAAGCACTTCCTGAAAGGCAAGGAAGCATCAAAACCTGAAGGTATATCAGATATGGTAAGAATATACTGGGATCTTGAAGATACTCAGCCAACAAAAAGGATGATAAACATACAGGGATATCTTCTAAAAATACCTACTATGCCAGCTGTAGTATATCCAGCTGGTCTGGATACATTAAATCATAGAAGAAGCAAACCTCTTAATGTCCCGAATTCACAAGGAGTAATAGTCTATTATTTCAATGAATACAAGGTTTTTCAAAGAAATATGATAGCTCTTGTCATTATTTTCCTTCTGGCATTCGGTGGAGCAGGTTTGATATTAAGTTCATATATCAGGAATAATGTATCTAAACCCTTGTTTCAGATAAATAATCTTGTTTCAGAGATGTCAGCTGGTGAAGGAGATTTAACTCAGAGATTCCCTGTTCTGTCACAGGATGAGATTGGAAGACTGGCTGAGGATTTCAATAGCTTCATTGAAAACCTGTCATTGATGCTGGCAAGAGTGTTCAATATTTCAAATGAGTTATCTGCTATGGCTGAGGAACTAGCTGCTTCCAGTGAACAAATGAATGCATCATCTGAGGAAATTGCCTCATCCATTCAGGATATTTCATTTGGAGCAAATAACCAGAGTGAAAGAGTTTATGACATTATAAACCTTTCTAATTCAGTAAGAACTTATTCTGAGCAAGTATCAAATGAAGCTCAGCAAGCTGGAGGAGCTTCAAAGGATGTAGCTTCATTTGCTGAAATGGGAAGACAATCTGCCTTGAAGTCACTTGAGCATATTAGAGTAATGGATCAAACTTCCAATGAAATAACTAAAATGGTTGATGATCTTGTAAAGAAACTGAGCAATGTATCAAGATTCACAGATATTATTACTGACATCTCCAAGCAGACTAATCTGCTAGCTCTTAATGCTTCCATTGAAGCGGCAAGAGCAGGAGAACATGGAAGGAGTTTTTCAATAATTGCAGATGAAGTGAAGGATTTGTCAAAAAACACTACCCAGTATGGAGAGGAAATAAAGACAATTATTAATGAAGTCTCTTCTGCCGCTGAAGAAACACAAAGGCAGGTTGAGAAATCTGCCCAGCGTTTACAAGAAGGAAAAGATGTCATGATGTCTTCCATACATTTCCTGAGAGATATTTCTCAGAAGGTTGAATCTATTGCACTCGAGATAGATAATATTCTGAAAGCTGCAAACAAGCAGCTTACAAATATGAGAAGCTTGAGTGAAAACATAAATTCTATCGCCGGTATTGTAGATGAAACTGCATCAAGTGCGAATCAAGTTTCATCAGCGATTGAAGAGCAGACTTCAAGCATGGAAGAACTGTCAACAGCTGCTCAAAACCTTGCAGATCTTGCTGAAAATCTGAAAAACATGACAAGGAAGTTCAAGTTATCAAAAGAAATAGAGATAACCAAGGACATTTTTTCCAAACTTGATCAGAGGTAAAATATTGTGATATTTGATATAAATCTTTTAATAAATATAATTAGAGTATAGGGGGAGAAAGATGGAATGTCCATATTGTAAAAAAGAAATAGCTGATGAGGTATCAGATATTTGCCCATTTTGTAATAATCCATTAAATTCAGGTAAGGGAGAAGCAGCAAAAGAAGATACTTCAACGTCATCTGAACCTTACATTGTTCAAATAGGAGGAAGAGAATTCCAGGCAGCAAATCTAGATGTTTTGAAAAACTGGGCTTCTGAAATGCGCATTTCTCCTAATGATCTTGTAAAAGAACCAGGTTCAAGTGAATGGAAAAAAGCATCTGATGTGATTGATTTGTTTCAAGAGACGTCAGATGATACGGATGAGATAGCAATTAAACAGAGAAATATTTCAGTACCTATCTCAATAGGATTAGGTGTCTTGATAGTATTAACAGTATTATGGCTCGCTTTTTCAGGCAAAAAGGATGTAAAGCCTCCTGAAGAAATGGCTGCACAAGTAGAGGAATTAAGAAAAAATATAGATGATGCTATTATTCAATTCAAGCAGGAAATGGAACAACCTCCTTCAGAAAATCGTTTTGAAAAAACACTTGTTGCATTTGAGAACATATTCAAGGTTGGGGAAAATCTTGCTGAAAAGTACAAGGGAGATCACCTCCCATCTCAGTTCAAAAGATCCTCAGTAGCAATGGATTACATTAGATATTATTGCAGATACAAGCAAAGAAAGGAACTGACAGAAGTGTTAGCTACTTTTTATAAGACAGCTGTAGAGAATTACAAAAATGTAGAACCTCTTGATATTACAAAAAGCCCTTCGAAGGAAAAAATAGAAAAAAAGATTGCAACTTTAGATAAATTGAAAACAGTTTTCAGGTTGATAAACAGATTCAGGGACTTTGAGATATATATAGATGATCCTGAAATAAGATTATCAGCTTCAGGAGAGATTTTAAGGAAAGTTCTGGATGATTTGGCTAAATTCTATGGTCAAGGTCTGGGGAATAAGGAAGAAGAGCTTAGGATTCGCGAGATTATAGCAAAAGATATTGATCCAACAAATGTTCAAAATAACAAAAAAATCGAATACCTGAAAAAGCAAATAAAGCAGGATGAGATGGGGCCTGGCTTGAAGGTCGTTGTCAATTTTTATGGCATAGATGTAACACTAACTGGTATAGAGGAATTCAAGTCAAAGGAGGGAAGGGTTTTGGGAATTGCAATAAATGTAACTAACAAGACCAAAAATCCTTTCTTTATAACTCCAGAAAATACAAGATTGGTAACCATGCAGGACGAAAAACTCAACCCCAAGAAAGAGCCAGTCATATTGAAAGCAATTCAATATACAGAAGGCAAGATAACAAAGGATAACAAGGAAGAAGTATTCCTGGCAGATAAATATCAGGAAGTAAAGCAAGAATCAAGCACTTCTCAAACTTATATTCTTTATTATAACAATGTCCCGAATGATTTCGCTATAGACAATCTAAGGAACAGGTTTGAATTACGAATACCAAAAAAAGTGGAAAACTGGGCAAATGATTTGAAAGAAAAGAAACAAAATAAAGAATGGTCAGCAGTTTATTATCGCTTGACAAGGTAGATAACTTGCTGTTTTAAATCAGATTTGGGGTGAAAAAAGATGGCTGATATAAAACTTTTACTGAGAGAAGCAATGGAAGCTCTTGGCAAGAAAGACAGACCTCTTGCAGTAAGCAAATTACGTGAAATCTTGAAGATTGATCCATCTAATGAAAGAGTAAAATCATTGCTTGATAAAATCGAAGGTGAGCTTAATATCAGAACTTATTATGAAAATGCTCAACGCTTTCTTGTTGAAGGAGATAAGAAACAGGCAATAGAGGAACTGCAGAAAATTCTTGAAATAGATCCGGAAAATCTTAAAGTAAAGAGATTACTAAATAAATTCAAGAGAGAACTAGTTGTAGATAGATATATCAAGGGTGCTGAAAAAGCTTTAAAAGATAAGGAAATTGGTAAAGCCATATCAAACTTCGAGGCAGCTCTTAAGTATAATCCAAGTAATAAGGAGATAGCACAGAAACTTGCCCTGTTAAGAACTGAACTTGGAGATAGTGCAGTAATTCCAGAAAATGAGCTAGAAAGTGAATACAAGGATCTGGTAGAAGAGACTTCAGATCATCTTCCTACACCTGAAGACATTGCTACTGCAATAAATGATACTATTGGTTCCCACGAGACATTGAGAACAATTGACGAAATAGAGGAAGAGAGAAAGAAAAAGGAAGAGGAAGTCAAGATTACTGAATTGAAAAAGGAGAAAGTACAGAAACAAGCTACTCTCGAGGAAAAAGAAGCAGTAAAATCAGCATTCATTGAAGTTGTAAAAGAGGAAGATGGAGCAGAATTTGCTGAGAAGATTGAAAAAATGCAGAAAGAAAAAGAAGAAAGGCTTGTTTCCAGGACTGTCGACGAAGCAGAGATTATAGAATATCCTCATAAAGAATCAGCTCCTGCAGAGAAAAAAGCTAAAAAGGTTGCTGAAGTAAAACCTGTGATCAAGGAAGAGAAAAAGATAGATGTAAAAGCAAGGGAAACCGTAAAACCAAAAGCAGTTCCTCATGAAGAACCAAAAGAAATCCTGAAACCAAAAGAAGAACCAAAGGTAGCAGAGAAGAAACCAGTTTCTGCTGAGACCGTTAAACCAAAGGAAGTAATTCAGAAAAAGAAAGGAACTGAAAAAGCGAAAGCAGAACCTTTAAAGGAAAAGAAAGCAGAAGAAAAACCTAAAATTGCTACTGAACCTCAAAAACCACCGAAGGAAGAAAAACCAATTGAAACAAAACCGAAAGAAGAAGGAAAAAAGGGACTGCCAGTTGGAATTATTGCGGGGGCAGCAGGTGCATTAATTGTAATAGTGCTTCTTGTAGTATTCGTTTTCAAACCCATGCTTTCAAAAAAGCCAGAGGAAACCGCCAAGAAGGAAGAAGTAGTCAAGGAAGAGGAAACAAAAGGTGAAGAAAAAGTAAAGGATGTTGCCGCTGCCAAAGGCAGTATAATGATAACAAAATGCAAAGATGGAGCTGAGATTCTCATTAATGGAGAATCCAAGGGAAAATTCCCCGACATTAGTAAAATAGAGCTTTCACCAGGTGAATACAAGTTTGAAGCCAAGCATGGTGATATGAGTTTTGAAGATGTTGTTGTTGTCAAATCAGAAGAAACGAAAAATATAGAAGTGGAATTCGTCTCAGGAAAAGGAACAGTTACAATAAGCTCAACTCCTTCTGCAACAGTTTATGTAGGGGGACAGCTTGTTGGCAGTACAACATTTACAAAGGAATTTGCAGCAGGAAAAAGGGTATTTGTTCTAAAAGCTGATGGTTATGAAGAAACAAGCATAGCTATTGAAGTAAAGGACGGAAAATCCGTAACAAGAAACGTTACAATGAAAGCTCAGAAAAAAGAAACTGAAGTAGCTAAGAAAACAGAGAAATCTGAACCCGATAAAGTAGAGAAAAAAGACGTGACCAAAAAGGTTGAAGTTACAAAGGCAGATAAAAAAGAAACACCTGCAAAGAAAGGCAAACTTGTTCCTGCTGAGCTAATATCGAAGTCAAAAGCAAGCTATCCTGCTAGTGCCTCTAAAACCAAATTTACTGGTACTACTCAGCTTACATTGACAATAGGAGTAGATGGAAGAGTAACTGACGTTAAAGTCCAGAAATCAAGTGGCAATTCTGCTTGTGATTCAGAAGCAGTATCTGCTGCGAAAAGATATAGATTCAAGCCTGCAATGAAAGGTGATGTACCTATAGAATCTTATTACAGCGAATCTATTCTTTTCAAGAGTGACTAGTTGATTGTTTGATACCAGAGAACATTATTCTGGTATATATTGATTAAATCTTCTCCAATTATGACTGTAACATCGACAAGCAGTTCCTTGTTTCCCTGAGTTATAACACGCTTGATTCCAAAAAAATCAGCTATCACTTTTGCATATTCTGGATTTCCAATCCTGTCGATGACCATACTTTCCTTGTAAACATATTCAGGTGAATGAGTGTTCCCTACTGCAAGAATATCAATCTTTCCATGAGCATGCCTTCTTACAATCGGGGTTAAACGACCGACAACACCAACCACCTTGGTTCCATTCAGAAGTTCAATTTTGATAATATTCGAGAAATTCTCAAGTACTTTTACATTGAATATTGGTTCTGAAGATTTAGCTGGAAGAGGTGAAGATGCTTTTTTCAAATAGTCTTCTTTCTTCTTATCCAAAGATTTTACAGATTCATTTTGCTTGCTTCTTTCCTCTTTCTTGCTTTCATTTGATTCTTCTGTTGAAGATCTTTTTCTTATTAAGAAATAACCAATAAGAAGCAGGATTATGATCAATAATACTACTCCAATCAGTACACCAGGAAGATGCTTCTTCTGACCATATCTTCTCTGAGGTATTAAATTATCAATATTGTGTGACTGCAAAGATAATCACTCCTGGATAAACTCCTGCGTTGTTTGCAATTCCAGCATTTCTTATAACAAGTTTCTCTGGAATTCTTTCATTGTCCAAATCTATTTCACAACCAGTAATAAACGCTCCCTTTTTATTTTGCCATATTATTTTTTCAAGAGGAGGAGCTTCTGCTCCATACTTTTTAAATCCATATTCATATATATCTTTGCAACTGTAAAGAACAAAGTCATCATTCATACCATCTTTATATATTACCTTGAGTTTCAAGACAGCTCCTTTATAGTTTGCAATAGCACCTCCAGTCAATGCAAAAGCCAGATGCTTGCTTCTCTTCTGGACAAGAGGAATTTTAAATGATGTTCTTGATAAAAAGCAAGTCGAAATGCAGTTGAATTTATTCTCCTTGCCAGTGACAGCTTTCATGAATTTGAATGGAATGCCTTGATAATTATATTCTCCTTCATCCAGCCCAATGAAATGATTAGGTTTACCACTTACATCACCGATTCTGAATGGATCCTGACTATAGCAGCTGTTTGC
Organism: Candidatus Coatesiibacteriota bacterium; assembly: GCA_016927185.1. Taxonomy (GTDB): domain Bacteria; phylum JAFGND01; class JAFGND01; order JAFGND01; family JAFGND01; genus JAFGND01. The sequence goes on along the minus strand of JAFGND010000025.1, from coordinate 46,971 downwards.
AAATGTACTGATATCAATAAACATTGTATCTTCTTTTGCAGAATACTTGACCTCAGGAAGTCTGGCTTTTTCTTTTATTTCATATAAAGGCATTTTTGCATCATATAATCTAACAAGATCCCAGTTCGTTTTTATGACTGGATCTTCCCGCACCATATACAAAGGCAATCTCCCAATGTTAAGAGTTATCAGATCACATAAATATGCATCAACAATAGGTGATTTTGGTGGATATAAAAGCCTGCTAGCTACTTTTGGAAGATGCTCCAAATACCAGTCCCATATAAAAAGATACTTATAAATAATGAAAACCTGGGATTTATCTTTCAAGGGACCATATCTTTTGTACCATAACCCGAATGTTCTGCCATCATATTCACTAAGAATTACTCCATTTGGTTTTGCTGCATTGAATACTTCTGTTGTAAATTCCTTTGCATCTTGTTTTGTCCTGCTATTGCATTTTCTGATGTTCAGGATTAGTGGAGCAGTCAATAAAACCAGTGTAATTACCAAAGGTAAATACGATTTTGGATAAAAAATAGAGCTCTCCTGCCATATCTTGATGAGTATTCCTGTTCCAAGACAGAGAAAAATACAAGCAATAATGTAACCTGGTATATAATAAGCATTTATATCCGCAATATTGTAATTGAATGAATAAATCAAATTAGCAAGAAATGATAAAGACAATCCCATGACTATTATCCCGAAATTACTTCGTATTCTCCCTGCTTTCTTGAATCTTGACAGTAAAGTAATTGCTGTCCAGATGAATATGAAAACTCCCAGGTATCCAATCTGTTGCTCAATATGATAACTTGAACGGAATTTTCTTAGACTTTCCATAAATGGTCTTGAGAACATCCTGTACCTGTATTGAGAAGCAGTTATAATCCAATAGAATTTAGAAAAGCAATATGGTGTACCCCACGATAAATGAGGATTCTGGATTGCTCTTAATGGATCATATAGATAAGGAGTAAGACCAATCAACCATATGAATATTGAAAAAAAAGCAATTCTTGCATTTAATCTTTTTTTAAATCTTATCAAAACAGACAATAGAAGAGGGATGAAGAAAATTATGCTGCCATGGTGGCTGAAACCCAATCCCAGTAAATAAAATACAAATATCAAGTAATTGGTTTTCTTTTCAAACACCCATTTTAAAAGGAAATGAATACTCATTAAAAAGATTAGTGCATTCAGGGAATATACTTCAGTAATTATTGCCTGGCTCAAGAAAATTCTGCTTAATGCAAGTATGATACATACAAGCAAAGGCAATCCATAAATTACTCCTTTTCTGTCTTTCTTCACCTGCGGAATGAAAGAAAGCAGTCTTGATGTAATCATATAAAAGAAGTATATTCCTGATGATGCAAAAACTGATGAAAGCAAATTTCCCCTGAAGCCTATGTTTCCAAAAGGAAATATCAGAAAAAATGCTTTTAGAAGCAGTGTATAAAATGGATAACTAGTTGGGTGAGGAATACCAAGAATAGATGCACATGCCAGAAAATCTCCTCCATCTTCACCCCAGTTGGTCCATGTAATATCATCTGCCATGAGAAACTGAAAAAAAAAGAAACATATTACTGATAATGAAATAGCAAAATAAAAAGAGGTTTTATATTCTGCTGTCAATCCTTTTTGCATTTGAAATCCTTACAAATACTGTTTCAAAAACAGGGCAACTGCATCTTTTAATACTGTTGGTTTTACTGCTACTGCACCTTCCTGCATTACTGAAACAGAAGCCGCACAATTGGCAATTATTGCAGCCTCACGCAGAGAAGCACCACAAGCTAGTGACAAAGTTGCCGCTGCTATTACAGTGTCCCCTGCCCCGGTATTATCAACAATATCAGTAGTTCCGCAAATAGGGATTTTTTCACTGGTTTTTTTCGAGAAATATGCCATGCCGAAAGGTCCTCTTGTAATTATCAGGTTATGTGCAGAAGAAATCCTGAGAAGTTTTTTCCCAGCTGCAATAATATCATTATCAAGGATATTTTCTTCTTTCAAAGCATAAGCAGCTTCCTCTTCGTTGGGAGTCAAGAGACTGGCACCCATGAATTCATTAATCCTGTATCTTGAGTCAACTGAAATTATAACCAGATTTCCTGTTCTTTTCTTGATATATGAAAGCAAGTCAGGGGAAGCACTACCATAACCATAATCGCTTAGAATTATTGCGTCGCATCCTTTCAAGGCAGTCACTATTTCCTCATTTTCTTCTTCGGTTAGCTGAATTTCAGCATTTTCCTTGTCTATCCTGAGGATTTGTGCAGGTCTTGTATGAAAGCTACCAGCTTTTATCCTGATTTTTGTTATGGTTTTGAAGTTGTCCTTGAATAATGGATAAACGCTCAATCCATTTATTTTATTCAGATTTTCCCTTAGCCTGTCTCCCTCGTTATCCTTGCCAAATCTGCCAATCAACAAGGATTTTCCACTCAAGCTTGCTATATTAGCAGATGTATTGGCAGCTCCTCCGGGAACTAATATCTCATCATCAAGCTTGACAATTGGCACAGGAGCTTCTCTTGAAAATCTTGTTAAAGTACCTTTCCAGTAAATATCAGCTATCAGATCACCAACAACTGCAACTTTTATTCTCGTAAAAGAATCTATCAATGAAAAAGCACGTTTTATGTTAAATTGCATTTTCTATAATGCTTCAATCTCCTTTATCTTCTTCGGAATTGAAAAGGAAAGGTTTTCATATCCCGAGGAAGTGACAAGGATATCATCTTCAATCCTTATCCCAATTCCAAGCTTTTCTACATAACAACCAGGTTCAACGGTCAGGACACAACCAGGTTTCAGAAGTCTGGATCTTATACCAACATCGTGGACTTCTAGCCCCAAATAGTGACTTGCACCATGATAATAGACCTTGCTTAATTCATCTAGTGTTTTCACTATCCTGGCATCTTTGTAAACCCTGAAAATAATATCTTTTGCATTATCATTTATCTCCTGAAGTGAAACTCCGGGCTTGATTGATTTTATTATAAGCTCCTGTGCTGTCAAGACTGCTTCATATATGTGCTTTGCTTTTGCAGGGAATAGTTTCCCTCTTGGAAAACATCTGGTTATATCACTGTTATAACCTTCATAGTCACATCCTGCATCAATCAAGACCATTGAATTATTATGTATAGGGGAGTTATTGTTATCATAATGCAGTATTGTTGCATTCTTCCCTGCTGCAACAATTACATTGAAGCCACTTTTTCTGTTCAGTTCATTTATCAATGAAGCACTATAATCTGCATAAACCTGGCATTCATTCTGATATATCGATCTTCTAGAGAAAACATTTACAATTGCATTCTTTGTAATGCGTATTGCTTCCTTGAATAAAGTTACTTCTTGAGGAGTTTTGACTCTTCTCAGCTCGTAAATTATGGGAGAAAGCCATATCAAGTTTATATGAGGCAAATACCTTCTTATTTTCTCAACAAGTGCTTGTGATAAAGAAGATGGAAGATTTGGCTTCTTTGGGGTATAGTGAAGATAGAAATCCTTCATGCCTTTAGCAGCTTCATTGTATAATGTATCTAATAAAGCATCTAAGCTAAAATCCTTCAGGTCCTTTATACCACTTTTAGCCCTCAGCTCATCATCTGGTGGAGGAGAGCATACCCATAAAGATAAGACAGGATCTATCTTCATCCTGTATATGGTTTCTTTCTCAACGCTTTTCTCTTTTGTCATTACAAGTATTGCATTATTAAGCATTAATCCAGTCAGATAATAGAAACTGGCATCATAAGGCTGATTTTCTGGATTACCCGATAATGAAGGAATTATAGCAACAGAATCTTTGGGGAGCTGCTTGAATAAAGCATCTCTTCTTTTCTTATAAATATTTCTTTCCATATCTCTCCTTTATCCCCAAACAATATCTAATTAATTATCCATGACAATATCATTTTCATGACATATTAAGTAAATAAAAAAATTCAGTTCAAGGCTCAATATAACAAGTATTTTTTTCTCCTGCCAAGAAAGGTCTCATTCTGTTTCATTAATAGATGTTTCAGTATCTTTATGTCAGTATCCCTGAAGACCAGATTCGAAATCTTTCTTGAGCCAAATGCTGAGTTAAAAGCATTTGAAGGCTTGAAATTATGTTTATTCAGCTTGTGAAGAGTTACCAATACTGCCATTGCAATTTCATTTCCCTCGTATTCAGATTTATCAGAAATATGAATCCTGAAACCTTTGCACAGTTTTCCTTTGTAAAAACTTCCTTCTGGAATAAAAGTCGCTTCCTTGAATTCAACACCTTTCAATCTGAAGTTGTTGAGTTCTTCTACCATATTCTTTTCATCAATAAAAGGAGCTCCATAGATTTCAAACGGATATTCAGTTCCCCTGCCTACCGAAATATTTGAATGCTCAAGAAAGCCAAGTATGCAATAAGGTATAATTGATTCCTGTCTCTTGAGATTGGGAGAAGGTGGTATATATGAAAGACCTGTTTTGTCATAGGTCATGCTTCTACTCCATCCTTTCATTTGAATGACTGTCAGTTCAAGACTTAACTTCTTTTCCTCCTTGAACATATTAGCAAGTTCTCCAATAGTCATACCATGCTGAGTTGCAAGTGAATAATAGCAGATGAAGCTTTTACATTCTGTTTTCAGGGGAACAGCTCCACTTACTTTATTTCCTCCTGCAGGATTAGGTCTGTCCAGGACAATGAATTCCTTGTTATGCATTGCAGCTGCTTCCATACAATATCCCATTGTGGTTATATAGGTATAATATCTTGCTCCAGCAGATTGGATATCGAATACTAAAGCATCAATATCGTCCAGATCAGAAGATGAAGGTTTTTTTGACTTTGAGTATAAACTTATGACAGGAATACCATAATCATAATTCCAGGAACCAGGGAAAGGTTTTCCATGACTTCCTTCTATACCATGTTCTGGAGCGAACAATTTCACAAGTCTTGTATTCCTGGAAAGCAGTTCAACTGTACTAATTCCATTACTATTTTGGGCGGAATGATTTGTTATCAAACCTATTCTCTTGCCTTTGAGAATCTTGAAAGAATCTCTTTCAAGAACATCTATTCCAGTAAGCACTTTCCGGATACCTTCTTTTTTCATTTCCTCTGAGATTTCTTCTTTGGTGTCAGTTTTTTGATCTTCATTTCTGGCTTTGCTAGACATGCTTGAACAGGCGATCATTATAAAAGCCAGAAAAACAAATGCATTCCTTTTCACTTAATCAAGGGATATATTTTTCATGCTTTGGTCAAGTCAAATCACATTTATTTTGACTTTTCTATAATGAGTATGAGATTGGGTAATAAAAAATGGCAAAGAAAAAATCAAAAACATTGCGTTCATCAAGTACAGTAAAGGAACGAAAAATACGAATCCCGAAAGTCAAGATATGTTTCATTATTCTGCTTATTATATCTGCTTTCCTTTTATTTCATGAAACAGAGGGGGATCCCCTGCTCGGGATGAGCTGGTCTGCAGGACCTTTCTCTGATGAAGCTTTCTGGGCAGCACCTGCGATCAACAAGATATATTTCGGCTCATGGAAACCTGAGGGGAATTGGCCAAGATTCTATCTGACATCATTTCTTTCAATAATTCAGTATTCTGTTTTCAAAGTTATAGGTGTCTCTTTCTTCTCGGCTAGATTGATAAGCATTCTCTCTGCATTAGGACTGATATTCATCTATTTTTCAATATTGAGAAAGGAAAACGATGAACTTCATTCTTTTATAGGCTGCTTGATATTCGTTCTCTGCATACCATTCTATGCTTATGGCAAGCTAGCGCTTCTTGAATTTCCGATGTTTGCCTTAGTAATGACAGGATTGCTCCTTATACTAAAGAATAATAAATACTTGATATCTCTGGGAGGGTCATTGATGGTTCTTGCTGCAATGGGAATAAAAGCTGCAGCTTCAAGTATAGTATTAGTGACTTTCATCTCTTTGCTATGGGATTTCCTGTTGCCATTTAATGGTAGAAGAGAAGCAAGGAACAGGTTAGTCTTTTTTCTATCTGGAGCATTTGCTACATTCATTCTATATCTTTTTATACTTATTTTGCCTGATTACCAGGAATGGAAAAATGCATATTTGACTATAACAAAAGCCCAACCAATGATAACTTCCATATATGATTATATTGATGGCTTAAGAAGAATAGGAACTTTTTCTTTACTTGCCCAGCAAGCTCCTGCTCAAATGATTCTTGGCTATCTGGCTTTAGGTATTGCATCAATTTATTCAGTAAAACAATATGGAGCTAATCTGAGATTATATGTAAAATGGAGTATCCTGATGCTTTTACTTATACCATGCTATCTTTCCCTGAATACATATTGTCCATTAAGATATGAAATGATGCTTCTGCTTCCCATGCCAATAGTAATCATCGAAATGTGGAAAGTGATGAAGAAAAAGAATATTTTCGAGAACCCAGACTTCTCATTATTACATTACTTGATTCTCTTGCCAATACTAGCAATTGTCTGCTACACGTTCTTGAGATTCACTTTTGCTGCTGGTGAGTTCATTCCACAAAGATATATGATGTATATGCATGACGAGGATATGATGATATTGAAATTCACTAAACCAGCCTATTTACACGATTTGATATCCTTGATTGCAGCGATATTGATTCTCATGTTCATGAGAAAAGAAAAACTCAATCTCAACCTGAACTATGTCAAATATTTCGCTGGATTTCTTTTCCTGGTGAATTCATATTTCCTTGTCATTCATATCTCTGCTAATAATAACAATCAGCAGTTTTCTCAACTTGCTACAAGCAGGGAGGTTGCAGAGATTGTTGGAAACAAGAAGTTGGGTGCTTCCTGGTCTGCGCTGCCTGGATTAAGTAACAAGACAAGATTCGTTCTCCATGAAAATGGAATAAGCGACTTCAATAGTGTTTCGGAAGTTGATTATTTCCTTGTTGATCCGAAGACAGAAGAAGGCAAGTACCTTATGAGTCTTGAAAATGCTGATTCTTTGCTTGTATTGTCTCAATTCATGGTAGGCAAGATAAGGCTTTTTCTTTTAAAAAATATCTCCAAAAAACTCAGGAATAATCCAGAAGAGTCAGAGTTTGTAAAGGCCTGTTTGCTTTTCAAGAAAAAAAATTATCTTGATTCATATAAACTCATGTCATCTTACGCTAGCAAGCATCCTGATCTAACTTCAATTAAGCTTATTCATGCAGAACTGGCTCTAATCAATAAGCAGTATTTATTATCAGCAGAGATTGCTTCTGAAATAATAAAGCATAGGAGTAAATGGACACCAGCATACACTGTCCTGGCATGGTCACAATATATGCTACAAATGGAAAAAAGTGCTAATGAAAACTTGATGAAAGCCATATACTATAACTTCCTGATAAATGATCCGAAGTATTCAAAACAGATATCACGGCTTATAGAAATGATTGCAGGAAAAGAAGAAACAGTAAAATGAATTTCCTTAAGGATATATGGAAAAACCTCATCATTTGGAACAGATTCTTGCCTTATGGACTTCTTTTTATTCTTATTATTGGTATTTTCCTTGTTTTTATAAGTGTAAGAGGATTATTCATTGAAATATCAAGGAAAAGCGAAAAAAAAGAAGAACCTGTGAAGGTGGAGGAAAAAATTAAACCTTCAGGTTACTATCCAGAATTAATTGAAGTGAAAACAAGGGAGACATGGAACGACTTTTTTCTGAGAATAGGACAACCTGAGAACAGGATTGATAGCCTGGTTGAAGCTTTCAAGGAGAACAAGGATGTTGGAATATCTCAGAAGGGAGATAAAATAACATTATTTTCAAAGAATGCTGATGGATCAATTGACAGTCTTGAACTTCAAAGAGAAAGCAAGGAGATATACCGGGGTTACAGGACTTCTCATGGATGGCTTATGCAGTGCGTAACAATGAAGGAAGGGCTTCAGGAAAGAGCCTTGGTTTGCACTCTCTCAACAAGAATGCAGCCAATGCTTGCCGAGAAATATAATAATCCAGCTTTTATCAAGCAAGCAATACAATTCTGGGCAAGATATATAGGAACAAAGAAATGCAGAGAAAAAGGGACTGTCTTTTCATTCCTGATAACTGAACAGGTTTTACCCGGAGGAAGAAGAGAATTCAAGCAGTTATGGTGGAGCAAGGCAGAAACAACTGACAGGACATACCAGTTGGCTTTTTATCCTTCATCATTGAAACAGGAAGAAGTTGTAGCTGAAGATGATTCTCTTCCTATTCTTGAAAAGGATCCAGGGGAAGGTCTGTATTATACTGAAACAGGAAAGTGCCTTCACAGAATTGCATTAATAATACCGTTAAGATTCAAAAGGATATCCAGTAATTATAGAATTAGAAGAATGCATCCTATTCTAAAGAGATACAGACCTCACCTTGCAATAGACTTTGTTGCAAAAAAAGGAACTCCAGTTCGAGCAGCTTCATCAGGTACTGTTGTCATGAAGGGAAGGAGTGGAGGATACGGAAACATGATTGCAATAAAGCATATGGCAGGAGTTGTCACTTATTATGGACATTTGAACAGTTTTGCAAAAGGAGTAAACAAAGGCACATTCGTAAAAACAGGAAGAGTTATTGGATATGTCGGTTCAACAGGATTAAGTACAGGTCCTCACCTGGATTACAGGATAAAAGTTGGAGGAAGGAATGTTAATCCACTGAAAAACAGGTTGATTTCTTTTCCTCCACTGAATGATATAGAGTTGTCTAAATTACCTGCATTATTACAGAATTACTCAAAAAGATTTGACAGTTTGATGGAAAAAAGGATTTCAACCACCAAATAGTTTTAAAGGAGTGAAATGTCACCAACACCACCTGCTGCAAAGTTTGATAGAAAGCAATTTGAAAATGATTTGCGGGAAGCCATAAATTGCCTTTTCGAGGGAGACAACTTGATGATGGCTTTCCAGTTAGCTTTCAAATACTATTACTCTCTTCCTGAGAACTGGTTACTTCAGGTAATAATATATTATGCAACTTTTTATTCAGATGATGCCTTGAACAACTTCATTGAAGAAGACAAGGCAGTAAGAGGGCTTGCCAATTTCGAAAAGGATACCTATTCCAAGAAGATATTTGGAGAGGCTTTGATTGCCTTAAGGAAAATGCATGGTGAATTCAAGAAAAGTTTCATTTATCCCGAAATGGGTGTTTTAGGTTACAGGCTTCTTGGTTTATATGAAGAGCTTGATATGCAGGAACGCTTCAATGGTTATGATTTCGGGGCAAAACTCGGTTTGGAGTTCCTTTCTCAGGGACTTCCCAATTCCAAGAATATAAGAATTGCAAGGGAAACAGTAAGATGTCTTTATTTCAAATATACAATAGATTCAATGAGAAATAGATTCCAGAAAAGCGAGATAGACAAAGACTACAAGAATTGTATTGATATTGCCATGAAGTATGATGAAAATATAATAAATCGTAATTTCTATTTTTATGAAGCTTTTGCTCTTGCAATGTTACCTTTTTCCTCTCCAAAAGCCAAGGAGCTTATTAATGAAGCGGCTGCAATAAATCTGGAACAACCCAGACTTCTCGCTGATTTAAAAGAGGTTTATGAAGTCCACTTCATAAATCTTTATACTTACAAATGGGCAGATAAGCTTAATATAGAGACTGATCTTGCTAAAGAAAGAATCAGAGCTTTTATTAATTCCTCCTCTTCAAAAGAAGAACTTGATTCTCTTAATTTCATGGAAGGAGAGGATGTTTCACTAGTAAGAAGTTTCTTCACTCAGACTATTCAGACCTTTCATAAGGAAATGTATCTAAATGATGAAGATCTGAAGAAAGGTTTATCCACATTCACTGTCCAGAAAATCACTGGAATGGACTTTTCAAGGATAGCTGGTTTCGAAGACCTTAAGAAAAGACTCTATGAGGAAGTAGTACTCCCCTTTCGTTATCCAGCTCAGGCTAAGCGTTATCAGATTGATCTAACCAGGGGAATCCTGCTTTATGGTCCTCCGGGATGTGGAAAATCTCTGATAATGCAAGCACTTTGTGGTGAAACAGGCATGAATTTCATCGATGTGAAATCATCAGATATTTCAGGAGTATGGCTGGGAACCTCAGCAATAAATATCACTAATCTGTTTAAATTTGCAAAAGAAAATGCTCCTTCTCTGATCCTGCTTGATGAACTGGATGCCTTCCTTACTAACAGGGCAGTCAATATGCATGAAGAACAAAGAAAAGCTGTTAATCAATTTCTGGCAGAAATGGGTAATCTCAGCAGAAGCGAGGGGCAAATACTTATTGTTGGTGCTACTAACAGACCATGGGCTCTGGATCCAGCAGCACTAAGACCAGGAAGACTGGACAGAATGTTCTATGTAGGTGTTCCTGATGAAGATATGAGAACAGAGATATTCAGACTTAATCTTGAAAACAGACCAATTTCAGATAATATTGATTACAGGAGGCTGGCACAGGAAACAGATCAATACAGTGGAGCGGAAATCCAGAATATAACTGATATTGCTGCAAGCAAGGCACTATCAACAGCTGTACAGCAGGAAAAAGAGATATTGATAGATATGCCACTTCTTCTTGAAGCACAGAAAGAAATCCAGCCTACGCTGGAAGACTGGTTTGATGATTGCTACAGAAATATAGAATCTGAGGTTCTGGAAAGTAAATATATGGCATTAAAGGAAGAAATGGAAAGGTATTACAGACAGAAGAAAAAAATGCCTGTATCAAGTGGAAGTGCGTCAAGAGGGCTTTCAATCTTCTCTCTCTCACGAGTCAATGATGTGACATTCAATGATGTAATGGGGCTTGCAGATGTAAAAGAAACTCTTTATCAGGAAATATTTGCACCTCTTGAATATCCTCAACTAGCAAGGCATTATGGCTTGAAGGCAAACAGGGGAATCCTGCTTTATGGTCCTCCGGGATGTGGCAAGACTATGCTTGCAAAAGCGATTTCAGCAAGATTCCAGGCAGGACTTATCAATGTGAAAGTATCAGAAATAGTTGATATGTGGGTTGGAAATGGTGCAAGAAACATACAGAATCTTTTCAAGTTTGCAGGGAATCATACACCATGCGTTGTTTTTCTTGATGAGCTTGATATTCTCTGCGGTAAGAGAGAATCTGTTGACAGGTCACAAACTAGCGTTCATCTGGAAATGGTAAACCAGCTCCTCGTTGAACTTGATGGTTTCGGCTCGAATGATGAGGAAATAATGGTGATAGGTGCAAGCAATAGACCATGGGCAATCGATGAGGCAATATTGAGACCCGGAAGGATTGACAGATTGATTTACATTGGGGTACCGACCATTCAAGCCAGGCTGGATATGTTCAAACATAAATTCAAATTGCCACCTCAATTGACTGACGAAGAATGGAAGACATTATCTAAATTGACTGAAGGTTACAGTGGTGCGGAAATAGAAAATATATGTTATCTTGCTTCGCAATCTCAATTTGCAAAGGTCATAAAAGAGAATACTCGCCCTGACAGTACAGCAGCAAGGATTCAAGCCCCACCTGTTGATTTCGAGGCAGTCAAGAATTCAATAAATCTGGTAAAACCCAAATTATGGGGATGGTTCGAATCGTGTTCTGCTGCTATTGATCCTTCATCACTAAATGATAAATTCCAGGAACTCGCATGCGAGCTTAAGTACCAGGCTAGAATACACAAGAAAATGATATATGCAGGAAGTGATCAGCAAAGAGGATTAGCAAAATTCCAGATATTGAAAGTAACTGACAGGAATTTCAAGACCATGATCGGATTGAAATCCGTGAAAGAAATACTGAAACAGGAAGTACTGCTTCCAATGAAAGAACAGGAGCTAGCCAGGAATTATGGACTTGATTTATCAAGAGGCTTCCTGTTTTATGGAGCACCAGGTACAGGTAAGAGCTTTTGTGCATATTGTCTGGCAGGAGAAGCTGATTTATCCTTGATACCAGTCAAGGGAAGTGAGCTTCTAGATTTATGGAGTGGTAATGCTTCGAAGAACATTGCTAATTTATTTAATACCGCAATAGAACAGTCTCCTTCCTTGATTCTGGTAGATGACATTGATATATTATGGCAGAAGCAAACGACAAATGAATTGATTGCTCAGTTCCAGCTTGAACTTGATGCACTACAGGGAAAAAATACATTTGTTTACTTTATAGGGACTACAAAAAATCCTCATATGGTTTCATCTTCACTTCTTTCTACAGGTAGAATTGATCGTTTTGTTTATTTCTCTCTTCCAGACGAAAGTGAAAGAAAGGAATATCTTGAAAGCAAGTTTCAAGGGCAGGATGTTACTGAGACAATTAATGCAAGCATTGGCTTTTCATTTGCAGAAATGGATAATGCTTACCAATTATGCATACAAAAGGTTTTTCAGGATAGTATCAATCAGAACAAAGGCAAGCAGGTAATTCCGGTAAGTCTCTTCAGGGAAATAATAATGAAAATGCAACCTGCTGCAAGAACATGGCTTAAGGAGTTGAAGGAAGAGATTTCCATTTCGAGAATATCTGAAAAATTCCCTGAAATGTCAGCTGATTTTGAAAAACTATCAACAATGCTATTAGGAAAAGACAAGAAATTCGGATTTACAAGTTAAGTTGATGCTTATCTGTTTAAATGATTCTCTGGAGCAGGTAATTATAATACTTAGTATAATTCATTTTTTTCACGAAATATTGTTCCCTTAAATCATTGATATTTAAGTATTTAGAAAAACAAGAAAACTGTCGCATTATTTAATTATTCCTGTTCCCCTAACTTATTAAAAAACTTATACTTACGAATATAACTATTTATAAGTATCGACTTGACAAAAAAGCTGTTTATTATTATATTACTTTTGTAAAAAATTTCGAGGGAGGATTTATGAAAACATTAATTGCTTTTTGTATTATTATCTTTTTTATCTCTTATGCATCCTCAGACGAACCCATTTATGTATATGAAATTCAAGGCCTTACGAGCTCACAAAATGGTGATCTAATTTCAAGAGGTTTTGATGTTGCAGCTGTTATGCCTAGAAAATTCACCCACATTTTCGCTACTGCGAATGAAATAGAAAAATTGAAAACGCTTGGCTATTCTGGCGTAATAAAGAGAGAGATAAACAGCAATATCAAGGGGCTTGATCCTGCATATACTGATTATAATGAACTTCTTACGGAAATGCAGAGACTTGCTTCAAATTATCCAGGCATTGCAAAGCTTTATGATCTGGGTGACCCATGGGTAAAGACAAACAATTACAAGCAATATAATCAATGGTATTATCAGGATTATGATATTATGGGACTCAAGGTATCTGATAATGTAAATTCCGATGAAGATGAGCCTGTTTTACTTATCATGGCATTGCATCATGCAAGAGAGGCAATGACAGTTGAGGTTTCGGTTTATGCAATGCAGCAGCTCATAGAGCAATATGCAACAAACTCGGAATACAAGAACTGGGTAGATTCTTATGAGATATGGTTTGTACCATTGTTAAACCCAGATGGTCATAATGTATCATTTAATTATCATGACAACAGGGAAAAAAATCAGAGAAAGAATCTGAGAGATAACAATAATAATCACAAAGCAGACTTCGGTAGTAGCGCCAATGGACTTGATGGAGTTGATTTGAACAGGAACTATTCTTTTGAATGGAGCAGAGGTGATAATTCACAGTATTCTGCTACGTATCGCGGACCTTATCCATTCAGTGAACCTGAGGTTCAGGTTATAAGAACTTTGACATTATCAAAGAAACCAGTTATTTCAGTTAGTTTGCATTCTTATTCAGGATTGGTATTATGGCCATGGGGATGCTATTATTCTGCATCAACGGAAGCAGCTCTTCTGTCTAAGATCGGCAGAGAATCAGCAGTTCCTATGGGTTATACTCCCGAACAGGCAGTGGAACTTTATCCATGCTATGGAACCAGTGATGACTGGTTATATGCTGAACTTGGTACATATCCTTATACAATAGAAATGAATACAGATAATGAAGGCGGATTTTTTCCACCAGCAGAAATGATAGAACCCACTCAGAAAAAAGTATGGTCAGGCTTGAGGGCTTTCTTTGTAAATGGTTTGTCAACACAGGTTACTGGAAGAGCATTCCTTAGGGGAACAGGAAATCCAATCAAGGGTGTAAAAGTCACAATAAGGGAACTTAATGATCCAAATCACTGGACTCCAAGGAAAACAAACGAATTCGGAAGATATCGTTATTTATTGGTTCCGGGAAATTATACACTTGAGGCAGAATATGGAGCTAATCCAAAACAGACAATACCATTCACTGTTGCAGACAAGGAAATAAAGGAAATAGACTTTTATTTTGATTATGCCGGCTTCAAGAATAACGAGACTGCACAAAAAATTCTTCCCGAAGCTTTAAAATTAGCTCCAAACCCTTTCAGAAATGAGCTTAATATAAGCTTCAATCTCAGTGAAAAATCTGATGTTTTAGTCGAGGTCTTTGATCTGACTGGAAGACTTATCAAGACACTAGTCAAGGCTTCTTATCCTTCTGGTAATCATGGAGTCAGGTTTAATTCCAGCAACATGAGTAATGGAGTTTATATATTAAGATGCAGAGTAGCGGATAAAATATTTATAAAGAAGGCATTGAAAATCAATTAATGAACTAACTTCAGCCAGCTTTTATTTCCAAAGCTGGTTAATATTATAAGGAGGTTGTATGAAAATATTTTTTGTTGTACTGACCTTTATTTTAATTATGTATGCAGGGCTTTTCTCATCTGCTCCGCTATATACATATGAATTAAGGGGAATTACGCCTGAGCTAATAGCAAAACTCTATAAAGCAGGCTTTGATGTAGCAGCAATACTTCCAAATAAGACTGCTCATTTACTTGTTACTCCTGTGCAGATAGAGAAACTCAAAAGACTGGGTTATTCCGGAACTATACTAAAGAAAATGATAGGAGGAATAGATCCTGATTATCTTGATTATTCAGAAGTCTATGAACAGATCATGAGTCTCCAGACGCGATTTCCAGGTATAGTCAAGTACTTTGATGCTGGAGATTCCTGGGTAAAAAAGAATGGTTATCCTGGCAAACAGACGTATTACAAAGGCTTTGATATGCTTGTAGCAAAAGTATCTGACAATGTTGCGACTGATGAAGATGAGCCTATTTTCATGATAATGGGATTGCATCATGCAAGGGAACCTATGTCAGTTTCAGCCGTAATGTATATTATGAACACACTTGTGGAAGGTTACAGCAGCGTACTTGATTACAAGGAATGGATAGACAATTATGAGCTATGGTTCCTTCCTATTGTGAATCCAGATGGTTATGATTTTGTTTTCAATTCAACTGACAGTGAGCAGCAAATGTGGCGCAAGGATTTCAGGGACAACAATTCGAACGGAGTACTGGATTATTCTTATGGAGGATATGGAGCAGATGGAGTTGATCTTAACAGGAATTATGCATATATGTGGGAATCAGGAGATACTGATCCAAACAGCCCAACATACAGAGGTCCATCCCAGTTTAGTGAACCTGAAATCCAGATAATAAGAAGTTTCACTCTTGCCAAAAAGCCACTACTTTCATTGAGTTTTCATTCATATGGAGAGCTGGTTCTGTGGCCTTGGAGTTGTTACAGCGAAGCTTCAAAGAAGGATGCAGTATTCAGGAAAATTGGAAATGCAGCTGCCACAACAATGGGATATACTGGACAAAGAGGTTATGAGCTATATCCTACTTATGGCGGAAGCGATGACTGGTTATATGCAGCTGGTCATACCTATGCATATACAATAGAACTGAATTCCTCTGATGAAGGTGGATTTTTCCCATCTGCTGAGTATATTCTTCCAACCATAGAGAATGCTTTCGAGGGAACAAAGGAATTCCTGAAAGCTGGGCTTAATATGACACAGGTAACAGGAAAAACATATAATAAACTGAACGGCAAGCCAATACCAAATGTACTTGTAGAGATAGCTGAATTGTTTGATAACGAAAAAGCCTCAGCAGTATTCTCTAATTCATTTGGAAGTTATAAACATCTGCTTGTTCCCGGAACATATACCCTTGTAGCAATATTACTTGGAGACACTCCTCAGTCACAGACATTCACTGTTGCAGAAGGAGAAATCAAGGTAATAGACTTATATTTCACCAAGACTGGTTTTGAAACAAAAGAGAAATCCTATTTTCATTTACCTGAGAGAGTAAAGATATCTCCAAATCCTTTCAATGACAAACTGAAGATTAACTTCAATCTGAAACAGACAGATAATGTTGAAGTGCTTATTTATGATATTACAGGAAGACTTGTAAAATCATACGCATCAAGATCTTATACTGCAGGAAATCACTTGATAACGACTGATACCAGTTCCTTCAAAAATGGAGTATATATAATAAAAGTTAGGACAGGCTCCAGAGAGCATACTGACAAGCTTATAAAGCTTAATTGATGATTAATATCAGAAGCAGTTTTTTAAAGCTGCTTCTGGTTATATTTACTGAAGAAAATCATTCAGAATTAGTAATGGATATTCAATAGAAAAGCATTGAGCTTGACAAATCTATTAAAATCTTAATCTTTGGCTTGCAATGAGTTGTTTGAATATTGCTATTGTCGGAGCAACAGGAGCTGTTGGGCAGGAACTAATCAAAATACTTGAAGAAAGAAAATTTCCTGTCAATAATCTCTCATTGTTTGCTTCAGAAAAATCTGAAGGCAGGAATTTCAAGTTCAAGGGAAGCGAGATTTCAGTCAGAAAACTTGATTATTTTGACTTCAAAAAAACAGATCTTGTATTTTTTGCAGCAAAACCTTTTCTCAGCAAGACTTTCCTTCCAGAAATAATAAGAGCGAATATTACAACTATTGACAAAAGCAGTACTTACAGGATGGAAAAGAATGTTCCTCTTGTTGTTCCAGGTGTTAACGAGGAAAGCATTGGAAATGCAACCCATATTGCTACACCCAACTGCACAACAATCCAGTTAGTTCTTGTTCTGCAACCGATTATAAAGTGGGGAGTTGAAAGCCTGGAAATCTTTTCTTATCAGGCGGTTTCAGGAACAGGAATGTCTGCTCTTAATGAGTATTTAAATCAATGCAGGCAATTTGTTGATAACAAGGAAGTTACAAATGAAGTTTATCCCTACAGGATATTTGACAATATTTTACCTCACATAGGGAGATTCGATGAACAAGGTTTTTCGGATGAAGAACGGAAGTTAGAAAATGAAACAAAAAAAATATTCGATCTTCAAGAAATAAAAATCTTTGCAACATGCATAAGAGTTCCTGTTTCAAGAGGGCACAGTATAGTTGTAAGCCTGAAAACAACAAAACCAGCTTCCATTAACGATATTATAAGTGAATGGAAGAAAAGCATTTATCTGGAAGTAGCTGATGATCCAGAGTCTAATATTTATCCTATGCCAATGAATGTTGCCTGCAAGGATTTGGTTCAGGTTGGGCGACTGAGACAGACTTTTAACAGCAATTCATTCCAGTTCTTGTGTTGTGGAGACAATTTAAGAGTTGGAGCTGCTCTTAATGCAGTAAGAATTGCTGAGTATCTATTGAAAATCCGTTTTTGAGAAAAATTTTCCTGATAATCACATTTTTTGCTGCTTTAGCGAATGCTGAAGAAAACTATTCTGATTCGCTAAACATATCATATATAACAGTTTACAAGATTTTCAAGACGCAGAATATGAAATTCACTGATAACATTGCCTTCAAAGGAACTGAACAGGTATATCTTGATAATATATTACTGGAAAAAGATATAGACTATTCAATAGATTATATCAGGGGAACCATTCATTTCATGATACCTCCATCACCAGATGATTCAGTTAAGATAACATTTCAGTTTTTGCCGATTGATATACCGAAAAGATATTCCCTTTTCAAGAAAGTGAAAGAGGATTCTACTAAATCCATTAAATACGAACTAATAGATACTACTGACAGTGAAGGAGTTGAAGCAAGAATTTCAATAAAGGGAAACAAGACTATTGGAGTAAGGCTGTCTGAAGGAGGAAGTCTTGAAATGATGCAGACACTTGATGCTGCAATAGAGGGATATCTGGGTGATGAGACTGAAATAAGCGGTTATCTGCAGGATAATGAGCTTCCCTATTCTGAGGAAGGTTCCTCTGCATCACTTGCAGAAGTTGACAAGATATTCTTCCAGATAAAATACAGAGATTATCTTGCAAGAATAGAAGATCTTGAAATCAACAGGGATGAAGGTCACCTGACTGCTTATTCCGGAAAACTCCAGGGTATAGAGGGTAAAAAGTATGAAAAAGCAACACCTGCTTCAGCAGAAGTAAATTATGCAATTACTAACGGGGAATTCATGAGAACTGAATTTCTGGGTGATGAAGGAATACAGGGACCTTATGAGCTGAGAGGGAAATACGGAGAGGAAAAGATTTTCCTTGTTTCAGGAAGCATCAAGGTCTATGTGGATGGAATACTGAAGGAAGTTGGCAAAGACTATTATATTGACTATAACAATGGATCAGTAACATTTACATCGCAGATTCCGATTCACTCAGATACAAGGATTTACGTAGAATATAGTTACGTACTTGGCAAATTCAGGAGAATAATGACAGGCGCAAGTGCTGACATACCAATAGATAAGGAAAGAAAGAATCATGTGGGCTTCTCCATTATTAGCGAAAAAGACAGCCCATATTCAACATACGGAGAGGAATTCACTGAAGAGGATCTTGATTTTTTCAGGAAAAATTATGAAAAAGGGAAACCGGTTTATATTCCAGGTGGAAAGTATGAAGGTGAAAACAAGGGAGATTATTTCAGGATAAACAGGACTGATGGAAGTTATTATTACAGATATGCAGGTTTCCACAAGGGTGACTGGTCAGTCATTTTCACTGAGGTTGACGAAGGAGAGGGAGATTACAGATATAGTCATTCCATTGCAGCATATGAATATACAGGTGAGGGAAGAGGCAATTATGTTGCAATGATTCCATATGCTCCACCTCAGAGAAGGGAAATGGCTGAAGTTAGAGTTGATTTGAATCCATCCAGGTTTTTCTCCTTTATTGCTGAAACTGCAATAAGTTCCTTCAACGAGAATATATTGTTTGATGAAACCAGCAAACGAGAGATCAAGGGTGCTGGTGATGGAAAAATAGTAATAGGCGAAGAGAACTTGAAACAATTGTTCCTTGAAGCAGAAATCCACAAGCGTCAACCTGAATTCTCTCCGTTTATTTACAATGAAACCAGCGATTTCCAGTCTTCATGGCTGCTAACTCCAGAAGACAGTTTAAGTTCTTATACTTCAGGTATTTCGAATGCCAATGTACCATTTCTCAGGAAATACAGAGTTGGAGCGAAATCAGGTTTCTTCAAGGGACATGGCTTTTCAGACAATGAAGGTGCATCCTGGAATGGGAAAATGATTGAAGGAAACATTGGTGGAGATATTTTCAAGGATTTAACTATATTCTCAAGAACTGGGTATATTAAAAACATGCAGGATAAATTCTATCTGGAAGATGAACTGTACAGGAAATACTATGATCTTGAAACATCATACAGATATAGATTCATATCACCGAAACTTGATGGTTCGCTAATCTGGGCAAAGGAGTTCTCTGACAGTACAACTCTCAATCTTCCTTACAGGCAACAAGAAGCATCGGGCAGGATAGAGTTCAGCAAGGAAAAGAAATGGCTTATTTATCCTTTTGCAAGTGCAGACAGACGTGAGCTTTCTTATGATGAAGGCTACATGCTTGGCAAGAGAAGCTGGGAAGCAGGTTTTCAGGGAGAAGCTGCAGAAGAATTATCATTTAAGCCAAGATTGAGATTTGTACATAGTGTTCAGAAATATTTCAAGGATACTGGGGAAAGTGGTTATACTGATCTTGCTGAAGCTGGATTGTTTTATTTGTCCGATTCAAAATCACTGCAAATTGATTTATCTTATATACTCTCCACAAAAATGGCAACAATGAGGGAGGCAAGATACGAACAGACTGATGAAGGAATGGGACAATATAGCAGGGATGAAAATACTGGTGAATTCTATCCAGACGAAGATGGTGATTATAGAAGATATTTCGTTGATGTTGGAGATAAAGAGAAAAGAGGCAGTGTATCACTTTCTTCAAATACTACTATAATGCCACCATCAAGCAAGAAAGATAATATCATTCAGGACAGATTATGGAAACTAGACATAATCAGTGAAATAACAGAGGAAGAGACAGATCCAAGTATTTCATCCCTCGCTCTTCTTGATATAACTGAATTCCAGAAGGATAACTGCAAGAATGGCAGGCAAATGTTAGAGACAAAAGGAACTCTTTTTCCTGATAAAACAGACTTCCAGCCAGCAGTAACAGTAAAGTTAGAGAAATCCCTTAGTGGCGATGAATTGGGTTATATTAAATATAATCGCTTATGGTCTATCTCTCCATATATAAAGGTTGATAAATACACTCCATGGCATCTGGATTTGACAGGGTTTTATCAGAGAGAGACAGAGGAAATCCCAGAATATTATCTTTTCAGGATAATCACAACAGAGATAATTCCCAAAGCTGCTTATGATATAAGAAAGAATCTAACACCATTTGTTTCATTCAGCGCAAAAAGGCAGACGGAAACCGAAAGGAACATAATACTGACCGGACTTACTCCAACAATTGGTCTTGATTACGGGTTCATGAAGGGTGCAAACCTTCATTCAGAAGTTTCCCTGATAGAGAGAAAATCCAACACAGAAGATATTCCTGTCCAGCTGTTTATTGATGAGGAAAGAGGACTTACCAAATTGTGGTTGCTTAATATCGATTACAGACTCAGTCAGAATATGCTCGCAACTTTGCATTACCAGGGAAGAAAGAAGCCTGAGATACCAGCAAGGCATTATGGTGAGCTTGTAATGAGATTCTTATTTTAGGATGCTTCCTTGAGAATCTATAAAGTATTTTTATAGTCCTGGTTTTGATCTGTTACAAATGATTTTCCTCACAGACTCAGTTCATGATGTCTAGGGGCTAGATTAAACCTCAAGGATTTTTCTATTGACATAAAATAGCATCTTACATACTATTTCTGAATTAAACATAATGCAACAACTCATATTGTTAATAAACCATGCTAAAAAAACAATTAGTGAATAATAATTAATGCAAAGGCTTAGAAAGATTAAATTCAAAGTAATCAAGTAATTTTTAAGGGGAGATTTTTATGAAAAATTTATTGTTCTTGTTCTTGTTAATATTTATTGCAGCAAATCTAAACGCAGAAAGATTCGCGATCTCAGGCAGCTGGGATAAAACCTTGAAGTACTGGGATACTTCAACAGCAACTAATACAGCTACATTTAGAGAACATTACCTGCCAGTATGCAGTGTTGATATAAGTCCGGATGGTTGTTATGTTCTTTCAGCTGATATGGAAGGTGTAATAATATACTGGGAGTTGGAAACAAAAACCGTTTTAAACAGGTTAAAGGGGCACACCAGCTCTGTCTTTTCTGTTAAATTCAGTCCAGATGGAACAAAAGCTCTTTCTGCAAGCTGGGACAATACTGTTAAATACTGGGATTTATCAACAGGAAGTTGCATAAGGACAATGACAGGACATGCAAGTATGGTGAATACTGTTGCATTCTTTCCAGATGGTAATTATGCAGCATCAGGAAGTTGTGACAATACAATAAAACTCTGGAAATTGTCAGATGGAACTTGCATCAGAACCTTAACTGGACATTCCAATTATGTATCATCAGTATCTATTAGTTCAGATGGTACTTACATTCTCTCTGGTAGTTATGACAGGACCTTAAAATACTGGAGATTTTCAGATGGGACATGCATAAGAACAATGAATGAGCATGAAGATGCAGTATATTCAGTTGATATAAGTAATGATAACAGATATGCTTTATCAGGAAGCGGATACAGGGACAAATCCATCAAATACTGGAGATTATCTGATGGTTCTTGTATGAGAACAATGCATGGACATGAAAATGGAATTCTGAGTGTGATTTTCAGCAAGGATGATGGATATGGACTCTCTGGAGGGTATGATAATAATATTAAATTATGGCGCTTGTCTAACGGAACATGCATAGACACGTTTACTGGACACACTGATCATGTTTATTCAGTTTGCTATAATCCAACAGATAAAAGTGGTTTTAATAGGGCTGATGGTTCCAATGCAATACCTTCTTTCTTGATTTATTCTTATCCCAACCCATTCTCAACCCACTTGTCCTTATCTCTCCCCTCCCCTGCTTCTATCTATTCCCTGACTGGTCAGCTTATTATGAACCTTGCCAAAGGCAAGCACTCTATTGATACAAGTAAATGGAAACAGGGGATTTATATTGTTAAGTCTGGGAAGGAATGCAAGAGGTTGGTGAAGATTGATTAATATATTGTATCAAACCCTTTAATCAAATTCTTGGCGAGAAATGTTTCGTTCAGGATGACTATTTTTATTGAGATATTATCTTCCCTCTCTACCTCATAGGAGAGGGGTGAGGGTTTCAGCTAGTCCATGATTTCCAGGGAGCGATATTAAGATTTATATTATTTTTTCTTGACATAATTGCTTAATAAAACCATTGAAATCACATTCAAAATGTACTTAAAAGAAGGGGGTAAAATGCTAAAGCATAAGCAGATAAGATTAATTGTAGTTGTAATTTCATTGATTCTATTTCTGGCAGCTGTAGCTTGCCAGTGCACGGATATGTTCGGGAAAAAGGATACTCCTCAACCAACACCTACTCCAACACCAACACCTACTCCAACACCAACACCAACACCATCTGCAGATGTTCATCAACCAAAGAAAGTGGAGTTCGGCTTGGGAAACCAGGGAACAATCCGTAATTATACGACAGTAATTTCTAAATATTTCGTTGGAGATGCTATATGCAGAGTAACATGGTCTTCTCCTCTTCCAAAAGGCACAGTCATCAAATTCGAATGGACAAGAAATTCTGGAGGAAGCTGGGTAAGATTGCTGGCTCCACCTACTGTCATGCTTGACGGAACACAGGATGTTGCTTATTCAAGAATATACAGACAGGGAACAGGTCCCATAGCAGGAGGCGAATGCAAGGTTACAGTTTTCGAAAACGATAAGCTCGTTAAAGAAGTTTTCTTTACTGTTAAATAATCAAGGAGTAGAAATGTTAAAAAAAGTTACTATGATCACAATTCTTTTAGGCTTGCTGATGATGGCAATGCCTTTGAATGCCTTGACTCAGGCGGAAACCTTCCCAGTAAAAATAGAATTGGGACTGGGACATCAGGAAGGTATAGTTGATAATCCTTCGAGGCATATCGGACAGTATTTCACTGGATTGTTAAACTGCAGAGTGACGTGGGTCAAACCACTACCAAAGGGAACAATAATTCGCTTTGTCTGGTCACAAGCATCAGGCAACAACTGGTCACCAGTGCTTGACTTGAAAGTGGAAATGGATGGAACTCAAGATGTTGCATTCTCAAAAGTTTTTAGAACAGGTTCTGCTCCAATGAAAATTGGCTACTGGTCTGTTACTATCTATATTAATAATGCAAAACTTGACAGTATGACATTTCTGGTTAAGTAAAATTAAAGGAAATAGAGAAAGCCGAATTTTAGTTATTCGGCTTTTTTGTTTCAATAAAGAAACATCGGTTTTCCAAACATTGTTGTTATGAATGGTCTGTAATTGTCTATATCATAGAATTCCCTGACATCTACCCTTTTCTCACCCATTTGTATTGTCTCTAGTGAGATAGCGGTATACTTCCCATCCTGAAGTGCTACCATCTTGCCAGTTCTTCCTTTCAAAGCCATTTCAATAGCCATTGTTCCAAAGCTTTTTGCAACCATCCTGTCAAGTGAGTCTGGTGCTCCTGATCTCATGAGATAGGCAAGTGTCTGGTAAATGATCCCTTTCTTCGTAATTTTTCTGATGATTTCGGATGTCATTTTGCCAATTCCACCCAGTTTCTTGTGACCGTAGGCATCTGGTTCACCTTCTTCAATTACTGTTCCCCCAAGAAAACTTGCTCCCTCGCTTATTGTCATTATTGCATAATGGCTTGGATTACTGTCATAATCCTCTTTCAGGAAATTAGCAAGTTTTTCCGGATCAAATGGGACTTCAGAAATTATCGCCCTGTTTACATCAGCAAGATAAGCACTTATAAGGCTTGTCTCACCAGAATTTCTCCCGAACAATTCAATGATTGCTATTCTTTCATGAGAACCTGCAGAAGTTCTCAAGGCAGTAATCATTTCAACTGAACGGGTAACTGCAGTAGAAAATCCAATGCAATAATCAGTTCCAAAAACATCATTATCCATTGTTTTGGGAATTCCAACAATTGGAAAACCTTCATTATTCAATCTTACTGCATATGAAAGCGTATCATCTCCCCCTATTGCTATCAGAACATCTATTCCCATATATTCCAGATTCTTTAATATATGTTTTGTAAAATCCTTTGTTTCCCCAATGTTTGCGGGTTCAAGAAATTCAGGTGTCTCTCTTGGATTTACATTCTGGGGATTTGTTCGAGATGTATGAAGAAAAGTTCCCCCTGTTCTATCTATTTTCCTGACTGTGTTCTGAACAAGCGGGAAACTGTTCTCAGGAATAGAATCAGGATTTTCTGGATTAATATTCAGAAGTCCAGCCCAGCCTCTCCTGAAACCTATTACATCCATATGTGATTCTAGAGCACGAACAACAGCTGCTTTGATACATGGATTAAGTCCAGGAACATCTCCTCCCCCAGTCAAGATTCCTAGTTTCATTATTTACCTCCTTTGATTTAATCATCAAATGTAGAAATTATTTCTTCTCGTGAAGCGTTCTTGCCTAAAAGAACCATTAATTTTATCCTTGCTTTCGGACCTCTCAAATCTCCTCCCATGATAACACCCATCTCTTTCAGTTTTTTCCCCCCACCCTCATAACCATATACATCCAGCACTCTTCCATTATAAGTTCTTGATACCATTATAATTATCAATTTAGCATCAAGTGCTTTCTTAACTCCCTCGATTGCAGATGGAGGGATATTACCTCTTCCAAGTGCTTCAACAACAATACCTTTCATGCCAGCATCTATACAGGTATGGAAAAATTTGGAATCACTTCCTGCTGTCATTTTTATTAGCTCTACTCTTGAATCAATTGAATCAGTGATTATCCTGTCTCTGACCGTACTTTCCCTGTAGAAAACTATCCTGTCTTCATCTACCACTCCAAGATGGCCATATTGCGGACTTTCAAAGGCAGCAACATTATTTGTACAAGTCTTGGTAACTTCTCTTGCTCCAAATATGGTATCATTCAGAACTACCATTACACCCTTGCCAATTGCTGATGGACTGCAAACTGTTCTTACTGATGAAAGCAGGTTTCTCGGCCCGTCTACTCCGATATCATCATTAGATCTCATTGCAGCTGTGAATACAATCGGCTTGCTGCTTGAGCAAACCAGATCAAGCATGTATGCAGTTTCTTCAAGAGTATCAGTTCCATGGGTAATGATTATCCCGTCATAATATTTTATCTGCCTGTCTACTTCCTTTGCCAAATCGAACATTTTTTCAGGAGTAATATGAGGGCTTGGAATATTCATGAATTCACAAATATCAACATGTGCATATTCGGAAACCTGGGGAACACTTGCTATCAATTCTGCACCTGATTTTGATGGTATAACGCCACTTTCATGATCATAGCTCATCATGATTGTTCCACCAGTTGTCAATATGAGAACCTTTTTCATGACAGGCAACAATCCATAATGAGCTTTTTTTGACAAGAGGAATGGATAAGTCTTTTCCAATGAGTAGCTTGACAAAAATTCGCAATCTGGTAGTTGTTTTGAAAAACAAGGAAGTGATATGCAAAACCAACAGGAACAGCCAGTTGAGGAAGTGGAAGTAATTGAAATAAGACCTGGTGAGAAATCCTTGACTCCATATGAAACATTGCAGATTAGCGAAATCAATAACTGGATGAAAGAGGAACCTGGAGTTATCAGCAAGGCGCTAGGTGAAATCATTGCACCCTTCACAAAAATAGTACAGAGTATTATCCCACAATCAGCAATCAAGGGTATTCTTGATTTCGGATATGCTTCCTCAAAATGGCTGGCTAGAAGCAAAGTTATTAAAAGAAAGGCTGGCGTTAAAAATATAGAGGAACTGCAACACATGAATCTTGAAACCTGTGACAAACTGGCTGATGATGTCCATAAATGGGCAATTGGTATTGCTACACTTGAAGGAGCATCAACAGGAGCAACTGGTTTCGTCGGGATCGGAATAGATGTTCCTTCCATACTTATTCTTGCCCTCAGGACTATTCACAGGATAGGCTTATGCTATGGTTTCGAGGCAAAAACTGAGCAAGACAAGCAATTTGTATTCTCCATTCTCTCTGCTGCTGGTGCAAATACTGTAGAGGAAAAAACTGCTGCACTAATTACTCTTAAAACCCTTTCCAAGGAAACAGCTTACATCACTATCAGAAAACTTGCCCAGCAGATAGGACTTAATCTAACCAAAAGAAAACTCCTGGCAGCTATTCCTGCTATCGGTGCAGTAGTTGGAGGTTCCTCCAATTACTGGTTTATTAAAGAGATAAGTAATGCAGCAAGACGCTCGTTTCAGGAAAAATGGCTTCAGGAAAACAGAAAAATTGATATAAAGAAAATAAGCACAGACGATGCGCAGGAGAAAGCATGAAGCTCTCTCCTATGAATTTTTAATACAATTTATAATCGATAAGATCAAGGATAATTGGAAGATCATCCCTTATCTCGAATTGAGTCCTTACTGTTCCAATATCCTTTGAGTACCATGTTGTAGGTGAAGTATATTCATTATACTGATTCTTGTAATAATTATCTATTACAACACATCCCTTGAAGTCGCCTTTTGGAGTTGATATATCTTCAAATCTCATAGTCTGGGCATGCGAAGTATTATCATCAGGATCTGATTGCCAGTTGTCATCAACCTTGGCTGGTAATTTAATAATTCTTACCCAGTGAATTTCATCAGTTGTATCAACAAATCCGAATTCATAATAATCATCTGTCTTTGAAGCATAAATCCTGAAAACCTCTGTTGTATCTGATATTGTATCATTAATCATCTCCCTTACTGATACAATATGATTGCTTCTTTCTCCATATTTCACAGAACCTTTATCAGCAAAGGTTGTATCACCAATTATGGTGGTGACAGATGTAACAGTCGTTTTAATACTGTTATCAGTTACTGAACCTTCAAGCGTCCATTTATTACCATTAGCGAGAGGTATCCAGTTTTCGGCAGTTCCCGATCCTGTTCCAGTATTGTCTCCATCATCATCATCATCACCACATGAAAACATTGATAAAACAAGTATCAATGATAAAAAAACTGATATTATTGCCTTTTTCATTTAACCTCCTAAATTAGATTTCTTGATGCTCTAAATAACAAGTTATTTTGTCAATCATGTTTTACAATATGATAGTTTATTACAAACAAACTAATTGTATATAAATAATTGACTTAAACAGTCAGATTTCAGATTCATGCTGAAAACTGGAGGACAAATGAAATTGCCTATCTATATAATATTATCACTCATTCTAATATTCAGCATTAACTGCGGAACAAAAACGAGAAAAAGTAATATAAATGAAGATATTGAGGAAACAAACAAAGACAACTCGGTGGATACTTCGAAAACCAAAGATGTTTCAGGAACAAGCAAACTTCATGAAGCAATAAAATCAAATGACCTTAAGAAAGCAAGACTATCAATTAAAGAAGGTGAAGATGTAAAAAAAGCCGACGATGAATTCAGGACACCAGTACATCTTGCCTGTGAAATGGGTAATATTGATATGGTAAATCTCTTGCTTGAGAAAGGCGTTGATATAGAGGAAAAAAATGAGAATGGAGAGACTCCCCTGATAATAGCAGTACTTTATGGCAAGAAGGATTTAGTTAAATTCCTGATAAGCAAGGGAGCAAATGTCAACGCAAAAGACTCCGACGGAATATCAGTTCTTGATATGGTTGATGAAGAAGAAAATCCTGAAATAGCTGTAATTCTTCGCAAAGCAGGAGCTAAGGAAAGATAAAACAGGAGAAGAGTATGAAGGAATTTGAAATATTAGGTAAGTTAATGAAAGAAATAGAGGAAAGGGAAGAATCACAGCTTAGCCCTTATGCAACAAGGAACAAAGAGGCGTGGAGATTAACAGAAGAAGCTATTGAGCTTACAAGAACTCCTTTTGCTCAAGACAGGGACAGAATTCTTTACAGTGGAGCATACAGAAGATATCAGGGGAAAACCCAGGTTTTCTATTTTGCCAATATACTTGATGAGGATATTGCAACCCGTTCATTGCATACTACATATGTTTCCCAGATATCAAGAACAATAGGCAAACTGCTTGGATTGAATCTTGATCTTATTGAAGCAATTGCATTATCGCATGATCTCGGACATACACCTTTCGGTCATGATGGCGAATACTTCCTGTCAGAACTATGCAAGGAGAATGGAATAGGTGAATTTCATCATAATGTTCATGGTCTTCATATAGTTGATCATGTCTCTAATAAAGGCAAAGGAATGAATCTGACTTTTCAGGTAAGAGATGGAATTGTCAGTCATGATGGAGAAGTTCATAATCAAGTGCTTGAACCAGACAGGAATAAAACTGAAAAAGATTTGCAGGAATATGCAAGACTCAAGACAGAAGGAGAAAAGATAACATGTACTCCATCAACGCTCGAAGGATGTGTTGTAAGGTTTTCGGATACTATTGCTTATATAGGAAAGGATATAGAGGATGCAATAAGAGCAGGTTTGATTGAAAGAGAGGCAATACCGCAATCTTGTTATATAAAACTTGGTGATAGAAATTCCCGTATAATTGACACTCTTGTAAAATCACTGGTTATAAGCAGTTACGGTAAAAACTCCATTTCCTTTGAAGAAGATATTTCAGAAGAGCTAAGAAAACTGAAAGATTTTAATTATGAATTCATATACAGCCATTCAAATATAAAAAGATCCAAGGTAAAGATTGGGAGAGGTTTCAAAATAATGTTTGAGGTTTTCCTTGAAGATCTCAGTGAACACAGGAAAGATAGCAAGATATTCAAGCATTTCCTGAAAGGAAGATCCACTGATTACATGAAAAATAACAGTTATCCCATGATTGTAAGAGACTTCATTGCAAGCATGACTGATAGATATTTTCAAGAAACCTTGCAGGATTTCATTTTACCAGACAAATTGCTTGAATAATTTATGCGACTTCATGTTCTTTTAATTGTTCTGGCATTTCAATTAGGAAGGCTTTATGCAGATGATATAGAGAATGTCTGGTTTACGCCTCTTAAAGAAATAAGATCCAATGACCTTTTTTTTCTTGCACAACTGAGGGGAAGACTGATTATACTTGTGTTTTCAGCTTCCTGGAATGAACCTTCAAAACCTCTTCTACTAGATCTTGACAGGATAAGCAAACTCTGCAAAAGAAAAAAACAGAGAATTGCAATAATATCTGTAGTAATGGAAAAAGATTCAAGACAGATGCTGCTCTGGGTTGAACAAAATCGCATAGAATATCCTAGCTATCTGATAAAGGAGAAGGACTTCGAAGCACTGGGGCAAAAAGCTGTTCCAGCAGTATTCCTTTTTAATAAGGATGGTGAATTGATTTGGAGGACTGCAGGTTACAGAAATTCTTTCTTTAGAGACATTACGAATGAAATAGAACAGGAATTTGGACAGAACTGATACTCCTGAAAATATTTACCAAAAAAATTAAATCTAAGCCACAAATACTTATCAAAAGATAATTACCTTGACTTTAAACATAAGAAATCAAGTTATGTCAGTAGTTCCAGAATTTAAAAGGACTGGCAGATAAAATGAAGACTTTAGTAAATTTTTTGCTTTAAATCTTTTTCAAAACCTGGTTGAGAGAGTTTATATAGATTATGAATTTTCTGCAAATAATTGTTAGTATAATATTTCTGGCAATTTACTTCTGCCTGATAATTATAAAAAACAAGCATAAAACTTATTTCATTATCCCGGGCATTGCCTTGCTTGCAATAGTGATTACTTCACTGGATCCCTATTTCTCTGTAAAAGATATAATCCCTTTCATGTTAAGGGAAGTCAACTGGAATGTAATTGGAATTTTTGCAGGTACATTGATATTGGCAGAAGCTTTTATTTTCTCGAAAGTACCTGTATTGCTATCTCTTAAATTGATAAAAATCTCTCCCAATCTGGGAATTGCCATACTGCTTTTATCAGCTATATCAAGCTTCATAAGCATGTTTGTGGAGAATGTAGCAACAGTTTTGATTTTAGCACCAATTGCATTTGAACTTGCCAGAAGGCTTGAAGTTTCACCAGTTCCATTCCTTATTTCAATGGCAATCTGCAGCAATTTACAGGGAACTGCAACCTTGATTGGAGATCCCCCTTCAATGATACTTGGTGCTTATGCCAAAATCAACTTCAATGACTTTTTCTGGTACAAGGGAAAACCCAGCATCTTTTTTGCCATTCAAATAGGTGCAGCTTTCGGTTTTTCTGTTTTATATCTTTTCTTTCACAAGTATAAAAAACCTATAGGAGAATTACCTTCAGAGCCTATAAGAAGCTGGATTCCAACAATATTGCTTGTAATAATGATACTTGGATTAGCTGTTTCAAGTCTTTTCGATCCAAACTTCTCATGGCTTGGAGGAACAATATGCATAGTTATGGCAGCCATAGGAATGCTCTGGATGTTTTTCAAAGACAAGGAAGAATTTCTTGATGTAAAAACAAAGTATGATTGGGATACAACTATCTTTCTTATGGGTATATTCATAGCTGTAGGTTTTTTGGAACATACACAGATAATAGATGTAATTGCTAACTGGTTGAAGAATATTACAGGCGGAAACCTCTTCATTTCTTATACCTTGATTGTATGGATAAGCGTCTTGCTTAGTGCTTTCATAGATAATGTGCCATATATTACTGTCATGCTTCCTGTGGCTGGAAAACTGGGCTTGAGTATTGGAGGAGAACATGCATATGTATTACTTCTATTCGGTTTGCTTATAGGCTCCTGCATAGGTGGCAACATAACTCCACTTGGTGCTTCTGCAAATGTGGTTGCCATGGGTTTGCTCAAAAAGAATGGTCATACTGCAAGCAGCTGGGAATTTATCAAACTAGGACTTCCTTTTACTGCTGCTTCGACTGCAGCAGGATTCATTTTCTTGTGGTTAGTATGGGGACATTAAGATTTCCGAAAATTGCCATTTTTTTTTTGTTTCTCTGATTTTGCCAGGTTGCTCATCTGAAAATATTTCTGAACCAACATTAAAACGTTGTGAAATAGATTTTCCTTCAGACATCACTTTCAACGAACCTGTGATTGGTGATGTTTTCACAATAGATAATGCAAGGCAGTATGCCAGTAACATGGCAGGTTTCCTTTCCAGAGCTGGTTATCTTGATGCAAAAATAAAATGGAACTGGAGAATAAAGGATGGTTCTATTCTATATAATCTTAAAGCGGAAAATATACTGAAAACAAGTACGATAGAGATGAATATCAGCGGAATAAAAAGGTTTTCTGATTCTTTCATAAAGTGGAAGATCTTTTCAGATCCAGCAAAGGAATTCGATAGTAATTATCCAGCAAGGATTCTAGAAAAACTCATCTCTTTATATGCAGAATACGGTTACCTTAAAGCATATATAATTCTGACTGACATAGAGAAAAAAAACAATATACTGAAACTTTACTACAGGATTTATGAACGATATCCAGTTTATCTTCAATCGATAAAATTCCAGAATATAAAAAGAAGCGAACCTTCATTTCTTGCAAGAATAACTTCTATTAGCAAGAACGAGTTGCTTACAAAGGAAAAAATTGAGACAGCAAGAGAAAGATTATATGTTCTTGGTTACTATGAAAGCTTTCCCAAAGTGTACTGGGCAGATACAAATCAACCTGGTAAAGCTGACCTGATATTTGAGCTGGATGAGCTTAAGACTTATCTTATTTCTGGTGTCATATCAGCTTCACCTGATACCAGCAATACTATTCTAGGGCAGCTTGACATAAGGCTGGGAAATCTTGGAGGAAGAGGTAGAAATGTAGATCTTTACTGGCTTTCACAGAAAGAATCAGAACTTGAGCTTTCATATCTCGAGCCAAGACCTTTAAATGTACCTTTCGATATAAAACTATCTATATCAAGACAGAGAAAACCTGACATTTTCACCAAATTTGACGCAGAAATTGATGTTTTGCTTTATCTTTCAAGAAGCATTACTTTCACTACTGGATTGGGAGTTGCAAAAAGCATATCAGAAGATGAGGATTCCGCATCCAATTATTCTCAAAATCTTTTCATTACAGCTTTGAAATACAAGAATCTTGATAATCCATTTATTCCCAAAAAAGGAATGGAATTTGGTACAGGTTACAAATGGATTATTCATACTTCCAAAGAATCTGAAAAAAGCTTCAGGCTATTGAATGAAAGCTACTCATCTTTATATATTCCCTTTTATAAGAGAATTAGCTTTTATTTTTCTCCAAAAATCAACTGGCTCTATTCAAGAAATTCAAATCCTGATATATATGACTGGATAGATCTCGGAGGATTAAATGGTGTGCGAGGTTTGAAGCCTGACATGATAAAAAGAACAGTTTGCCTTGTCATAAACAATCAATTCAATTTGTATCCTCATCCAAGATTCTGGGTTTATCCACTTCTTGATTACGGAATCGGTTTCAAACATAATTACAAAGGAAAGGAGTTTTGCGAAATTGGGAGGCTAGGTTACGGTTTTGGTGTCAGGATGCAAAGACAGGCAATCAAGCTTGGATTAGATTATGCTATAGAAAGAAAAAATGAACCTCTTTCAGGCTATTTGTATCTTTCTGCCTCAACACTATGGTAAACCTTGACATAGACATGGCTTTATGAGTTCAGGGTAAAGTCTTTTTGGATGGAATGGAGTGATATGTTCAGATATCTTTTCATAATATTAATATTTGTTTCTTTGACAAGTGCTGCTGTTACTGAAAAAACCCTGTTTGGATTTGCAAAGCAGCTTATAATTACCGGGCAATATGAATTGGCAGAAGCACAGCTGGAAGAGCTTCTGGAAACTTATCCAAACAGCCCAAATTTGATAGAATACTACCTGCTTTTATTTCAGGTTGATGAAAAACTTGGTTATAATGACAAGATCAATAACCTTAGTGAAGCCTTTGTAAGGAAGTATCCAAATCATCCAAAAACTCCTACTCTTCTTATCGGAGTAGTAGAGAGAAAAATATCAAATGGCAGTTTCAATGAAGCAGAGAGTATTCTTTCCAGACTGGAAGCAAAATACCAGGATACTCCTGCAGGACAGATTGCGAAACTCTATAAAATAAGGATCGCCCTTTCAAAAGAAGGACCTGGTATTGCAAAAACAATGCTTGATAATCTATCCCAGGATTTAAGGAAACAATATGTGAACGAAATTGCTATTCTGAAAAGCAGAATCCATATTGCTGAAAGGAATTACAAAGAAGCTTATGAAGCACTAATAGGACTATACAAGGGAATGAAACCTGAACTAAAAATAGAAGCAGGAACATTAATTGCAGATTGTCTTATTGGTCAGAAGAAAAATGATGAGGCAGAAATTCTTCTTAATAATCTGCTTAAGGAATTCCCTCAGAATCTCCAACAAGCTCAGATAAATCTATCTTTGGGATTGATCCAGTCAGCATCAGGAAATTACCCTAGAGCCCTTGAAACATACAGATCCTTTCTCAAGAACAATCCTTATCATCCTCTTGCAAACAGAGCAAGACTTGAAGCTGGCAAGGCAGCCTTGAGTCTTGGGAATTATGCCCTCGCAATACGTTATCTTGAAGAATTTCAGTCTCTTGGAAGAAATTCTGAGTATTCCGAAGAAGGTCATTACTATCTCATAAAGGCATTATACTCGACTGGAAGGGAAGAAGTGAAAATGGAGATAGAAAATTTCCTTGCCCTCTATCCAAACTCAAGATATAAAAGCGAGGTATCATCTTATAATCTGAAAGACAAGGGAGAAATAGGTTCGCTTGAACCATCATTCAACTTAAGTAAAATTGAACCTCTTCTCAGGAAAGCAATAAACCTCAAGGAGAGCAAGAGATATGATGATGCAATATCATATTTAAATCAGCTTATCATTATGCCAGTTAATCCATTAGCAGACTGGGTGGTTTTTGAACTAGCTGAAAACTATCGTTTAAAAGGGGATTATACAAAATCTGAAAGTCATTACAAAAGGATTATAGAAGAAATGTCTGCTTCACGTTTTTATCCACTTGCAAAAAGCCGTCTCCTTTATAAGAATACTGAGGGGGATATAAGAGGATTACTGGATAATCTTTTGCTTGTTGCTGCTAAAGGAAACAGGTATGTCATCTCTGATGCAATAGACAGGGACATAATAGATTTCAGGAAAGCTGCTTCAGAAATATCAGGACGGAAAAAAGATAGTGATAAGGCAAATTATCATCTTCTTGCTGCTCTTCTTAATGAAAAAGCATATTATTATGCTATTTGTTATGATGAAAATAGCAGCAAATATAGAAATGATGCTGTAGAAAATGCAGAAGAAGTGATGAATTTGAAAACAGGGGGTGATTTCGAGTTCTCAGCAGCAATAACCCTGATTTCGCTGAAAGAGACCGATGATTTTACATCCCTTTTGAATATGATAGATGATTTGCTCAAACAAAATCCTAAAGAACCTTACCTTGCGGATTTAAGTCTCATGAAAGCCTCATTGCTTCTGAAGAATTGGGGAAAGACATCTCCAGATGCCATAATTTCATTAACAGAAGCTTATCAAAAAGACAAACAGTATCAAACTGAAGCTTTTTTCCTACTTGGACAATACTGGAACAAATATGGAGAATATAATATTGCCGCGAAAAATCTCTACAATGCAGTTAATTCTCCATATAGTTCACCTTACAAATCAGACGCATATTTCGTGTTGGGAGAAACATACTTTAAACTCGGACAATTATCTGAATCTGCTGGTATTTATGAAAGATATATTATAGAATTTCCATTTGGCAAGGATTTGCTATCATCAAAGTCCAGACTGGCTGATATATACATAAAACTTGGAAAAATTCAGAGAGGATTGGCAATATACCAGAACTTGCTTACCATTCACAAGTCAAAGAAGATGCATGGAGAATTGCTTTACCAGTATGCAAATGCGCTTGAACTTGCAGGCAGGACAAAAGATGCTTATGAAAAGTATCAGGAAGCTTTAAAAGATGTTGATAATTCTGACAAGAAAACCCAGGCAAAAATACTTGGCAGTCTGATACAGATAGCGATAAAGCTGGGGCATAGCCAGGAAACATTAGATTATCTGAAGAAACTAAAGCCGAAATCTTCTGAAATTTATTATAACAGAACTATTGGCAAACTTAATTTCGAGAATGAGAAATACGAAGAAGCTCTTTCTTACTTTATCAAGAATAAGGATGATCCAGAATCAGTAGCTTATCAAGCAATATGCAATCTTAGACTTAATAGAATTACAAAAGCTAGAAGAATTATCAAATTCTACAGGAAATACTATCCAAATGATGAGGATTATTACGCACTAATAAGATATGAAGAAGGACTTCTTGAGGTAAAGGGCAAAAGAATAAAATCTGCAAAAATGGTATTCAGCTCGCTGATAAAGGATAACAATACACCCACAGCAACAAAACAATGGTCAATGCTTCATCTTGGAGTTTTATCAAGGTTTGAAAAAGATGAGGAAACTGCAACATACAATTTCAGCAAAGTAATGAAAGAAGGTGTAACAGATTCTCTGAGAATTGAAGCTGGTTTCAATCTTGCTGATCTTTATATTGATAATGAGAAGCTGGCTGAGGCAAAGTTGATATATAATCAGCTATTGAATCAAAGCAAGACTCAAGAACACAGAAAAGCAATACTGGCAAACTTAGGATTGTTGTCTCAGCAGTTAAGCGCCTGGGATGAAGCGATCAGGTATTTACAGGAATCCTTGTCTCTGGAGAAAAAAAACGAAGCAAAAGCTGAACTACTCATGCAGATTGGTTATTGCTATCACAATCAGGGACAATTGAATTCTGCTCTGCATTTCTTCAAGAAAGCTGAAAATATGAGTTCCAATCCTGAAGTCCAGAAAAATATACTGATTCACAGAGGAGGGGCATATCAGCAGGTCAAGGACTATAACAAGGCAGTCCTGAATTTCATGAAAGTAATAAGGTTTTTTGAAGACAGAGATGAAACATATTATGCAGCACATATAATGATTGGTGAATGCTATCAGGCAACAGGGGATATAGAGAAGGCAAAAGATTATTACATGAAAGCAAAAGAGCAAAAGAAGTACAAAGATATTTCAAAGGATGCAGATGATCATTTGAAAAGACTTGAGACACAATCTTCATCACCTGTAAATATGGAGGATCCAACAAAACCGTCTCCAGAAAAGAAGGAAAGAAGGAAAAGAAGAAGATGAATAAAATGACAGTTACAATGGCTCTCCCTTATGCAAATGGAGAAATTCACTTAGGGCATTTAATAGAGGCAATCCAGACAGATATCTGGGTTCGCTTCCAGAAAATGACTGGAAATGAATGTCATTTTTTTGCTGGAGATGACTCTCATGGAACTGCAATAATGATCGCTGCCAGAAAAAATAAAATGAAGCCAGAAGAATTCATTGAAAGTGTCAGGAAAAGACATATTGCTGATTATAAATTATTCAATATCAAATTTGACAACTATTATACAACACATTCTAAGGAAAATGAGGAATTCACTCTAAACTTTTACAGATCTGCTCTGAAAAAGGGAATGGTCAAAAACAAGACCATTGAAATGCTTTTTTGCCCTTCAGACGGGATATTCCTTCCCGACAGATTTATCAAGGGTACATGCCCGAAGTGTGGTGCTGAAGACCAGTATGGTGACTCCTGCGATACATGTGGAGCAACATACACTCCTTCTGAAATAACTGATGCACATTGTTCTTTTTGTGGAACATCTCCCGTGAAGAAGGAAGCGGTTCATTATTTCTTTGACTTACGAATGCTTTCGGAAGAGCTGAAATCCTGGATAAATTCTGATGCTTTAAGTGAATCAGTAAAGAAAAAGATGATGGAGTGGTTTTATGAGGGACTCAGGGAATGGGACTTTTCGAGAGATGCCCCATTTTTCGGATTCAGGATTCCGGATAGTGATGACAAATACTTTTACAACTGGTGGGATGCTCCAATTGGTTATCTTGCATCCATAAAAAACTGGTGCGAAAGGGAAAACAAGGATTTCAGCGAACATTTCGAAAATAAATCAAGACAATTGATTCATTTTATAGGTAAGGATATTCAATACTTCCATTGCTTGTTCTGGCCTGCCATGCTTATAACAGCAGATTACAGATTACCGGACAAGGTGTATATCCATGGTTTTCTGCAAATTGATGGCAAGAAGATGAGTAAATCAAAAGGAACCTTCATTCTGGCAAAAACATTTGCAGAATACATAAAAAATACAGATTACTTGAGATACTATTATGCAAGTAAGCTCACATCAAGCATTGAAGACATGAACATGGGAATTGAGGATTTTGTTAACAAGATTAATTCTGAGATTGTTGGCAAGATTGTTAATCTGGGTTCAAGATCCATTCCGATGCTGCACAAATACTTTGCTGGAAAACTAAGTATCCTTGAAAAAGAAGACAGGGAAATACTTGATAATTTCACGAAAATAAAAGAAGCAATAGCCCGATATTACGCTGAATTGAATTTCAGCCAGATAATACGTGATATAGTATCCATGGCAGACGAAGCTAATATATTCATAGACAAGGCAGCTCCATGGCTTACAATAAAGACAGACAAGAAAAAAGCACATAGAGATCTGACTACCTGTATTAACATCTTCAGAATTCTGGTTCTATATCTCAAACCGATTATACCTGTGATATCAAGAAATGCTGAAAAAATGCTCAGGATAGAAGATTTCAAGTGGGAAGACATTGAAAAATATATGGAGAATTGTGAAATAAACAATTATGAACATCTCGCTCAGAGAGTAGATATAAAAACCATGGAACAAATAATGGATGCCAGCAAGGAACCTCCCCCCCTGCAGAAACCTGCCAGCAATCTCAAGAAAGAGATAGAATATGAGGATTTTGCAAAAGTGGATCTGAGAATTGCAGAAATAAAGGGAGTTGAAGAAGTTGATGGTGCTGACAAACTTCTGAAACTAATCCTTGATATTGGTTTCAAGAAAGTAACGGTTTTTGCTGGAATCAAGGAAGCTTATGATAGAGAAAAACTTCTTGGGAAAAAAGTGATACTTGTTGCTAACCTGAAACCAAAGAAAATGAAATTCGGGACATCTAATGGAATGATCCTGGCAACAGGTTCAGGAGGAAAAGACATATTCATGATAACTGTTGATGAAGGTGCATCAGCAGGAATGATTGTAGAATAATCCCGCTTACTTCTGCCCAACAGGCATCATGTACAAGACTGATTGATTATCCTTAAGATCAAGAACAGCTTTCACTTTTTCCTCAACAAACGCTCCAACTACAACTGTTCCAATATTAAGGGAAACTGCCTGTAAATAGATGTTCTGTCCGGCATGACCAACCTCATTATGTGTATACTGGATTCCCCTGTTGCCATATCTCAATTTTATGCTTCCAAATACTGCAGTGAAGATAATAATAAACGATGCGTTTTTTATACAACTTTGCCCCAATGACGCTTCTGAAAGATCCTTTCTCAAATCCCCACTCTTTATCAGTTTCAACTTGTGATGAAGAGAATTATATTTATACAAACCTGCTTCAATCCCTTCAACCTTGCTAATTGCAACATAAAATTCAAGAGGATAAATTGCTCCTGCAGATGGGGTCGTCTTGAAACCTCTTTCATTTGTTGTTCCATAAGCAGCCCACATCATTTGCGAAACAATACCTAGTGATAGTGGAGTATCTTTAAATCTTCTTATTGAACGCCTTTCTTGAAGTGCTTTTTCTACAGAAACCTTCCCGTCTTTGCTGGGAGAAGGAAGAACTATCTCACTGGAAACTGCATCAGAATTATCATTGTTCTCAGCACTTGTTTTGTTAGAATTGCTACACATATTAAAAACTCCTGTTAATAAAACAATAATAAGTAATCTTGCATTTTTTTTCAATCTCTATCTCTCCTTTTATTCAACTCCCTTGTAATTCCTGAAAAGGGTGCATAAGAACGAAGTTGAGATAAAATATCATCAATTGCCTTTTCATCATTCAATTCCACTGCAATATTATATCCCTGCTGCAAAATCCTGTCTATTTCGCCATACCTTGGAAAGTTATTATAAAAATTCTGGTAAAGCTTCAGTGCTTCTTCTTTCCTTGAAAGTGCAAGCAGTGATTCAATCTGAAGCATGTATGCCCTTTGCGAATAATATTGATTGGGAGAGAATTCAAATGATAATTTAGCATTATCAATAGCACTTTCAAAATACTTCCCTCTTGCATCTTCCTCTGCCTTTCTAAGCAGAATCCAACCAGCTTTTATGAGTGCTTCTTCTTTCATTCTGTTAAACTCTATTCTCTCTTCTTCAGACAAATCTATCTCTCTTATGCTTTTAGTGAGCAATGCAGCACTAAGATAATCCTGTTCCTGCATGAAAACCTTGAATTGCAGCCATTCCATTTTAACCCTGAGAGAAATCAATGTATTACTCAGTTTATAGATTTTCAAATTCAAATCAGGATCTTTTAGTTTTTCTTTTACTATTACTTTGGGGGAGACTATTTCAGGTTCTCTTGTTTTGTTCTGCAGGTAGGATGGTAATAAAAACAACAACGCAGAAGTGATTATAACACCTGCAAGAATGCCTGAGAGGCCATAAATCATGAAACTGCTTTTGCCTGTTTCTTGTTTCTTGCCAGGTTTCATCTCCAATGAATCCATTATAAATCTCGATCTGCTTAATTCCGGTTCATCCTTTATTTTGTTGAAAGCAATTATTGATCTGCCAACTTTCCCCGTTTTTGCATAAGCCAGACCAAGAAGGAAATAACCTTTATCCTTCTCATTCCCGAGATTATCTATTATTGTCTCAAGTAATTCTATGGCATCACTGTATTTTTTAATCTTGCAGAAGTGCAGGGCATCATTATATAACTCAATAGCTTCTTCCCATGGACTTATATATTCTTTTAAAAGATAAGATGCCTTATCCCTGGGAAGCAAGGTATCAGCTTTTTTCCAATTTACTTTTGCCGATGCAAAATCTCCGTTATTGTAATCAATCAACCCCTTTAGTATTAGTATTTCATTATTGTCTCCAATAATTTTGTATGCTTCTTCAAGATAATGACTTGCCTCCTTCCACCTGCTTTTTTTTGCAGATTCCAGTGATTTGTTATATTGCATCTGCGCATGTTCAAAAATCGCTTTCAGGGGTAGCAAAGACACATTGCATTTCCTGCAGATTTTTCCGCTTACTTCTGTTTCATTGCAAATAGGACATTTAGGATAGTTCTCTATTCCAGATTGAATAGAAAATCCGTCAGTTCCTCTTCCCATTTCTGAACCTCATCAATTGCGTCTCTAAGTAAGGCACTTCTCAGATTTTCAAGTATTTCCTGAAGTCTTCCTGCCTCAGTACCTTCCATTTCAGACAATTTCTCTTCCGCACTCTCCAGAAGAGCATTTACCCTTTTCATATATTGAGAGTGATTCCAAATGTTTTCCACTTCAGCTGCAGCATTTATTTTTTCTTCAGCACTCATTACCTTGTTGCTAGTATCTATAGTCATAAAAACCGATTCTGAAGTTGACAATATAATACCCTTTACCTTCAGGATGCCATTTATATCATAAGAGAATTCTACTTCTATTTTCTCTTTCCCAGCAGGTCCTTGAGGGATATTCAATAGCTCACATTCTCCTAAAAAATTATTCTCCTTTGCTATGCTTTCCTCACCTTGATAAATCCCTATCCTGACCTTCTCCTGATTTTCTATCAATGTAGCATATATTTTTTTTGCAGTAGTAGGTATTGTTGTATTTCTCTTTATCAATGGATCAAATACTCCAGGTAATAATTCGCCACCTACATCTACTACAACATCAGTACCGAGAGTATAAGGACATACATCAGTAATCAATATATCCTTCTCTTCACTGTAAAGACCTGCCTTGATGCCTGCCTGAACAGTTGCTCCAAGTGCAACGGCTTCATCTGGATTTATGGAGGAGCGAGGTTCTTTTGCAAACATATCAGTAATAAGCTGTTTCAATAACGGAATTTTAGTTGAACCACCGACTAGAAGAATTATGTCAATATCTTTTGCAGCTAGATCCGCATCATGAAGGACTTTATCCAGAGGACTTAATGTAGACATTAAAAGATCCGTAATCATTGTCTCGAAATATGTTCTGGTTAGCTCTGTTTCGAAGGAAACCGGTTTGTTATCTTTCATTCCTATATATGGAAGAGAAATTAATGTAACCGGATCATCGCTTAACTTTATTTTTGCTTGTTCTGCAGCATCTTTTATCCTTGTCAGGGATTGCATATTATTGCTTAAATCTATCTTGAATTGCTTGTTTATTTCTGCTAAAACGAAATCCATTATTCTCTGATCAAAATCTGTTCCACCAAGTCTGTTGTTTCCAGCTGATGCTTTTACTTCCAGAACACCATCAAACATCTCAAGAATGCTTACATCAAAAGTTCCGCCTCCCAAATCGTAAACCAGAAGATGCTGGTTTTTATCAAGATTTCTTATTCCATAAGCCAATGCTGCTGCAGTAGGTTCATTAATTATCCTTTCAACCTTGAAACCTGCAAGCTCACCAGCATCTTTTGTTGCCTGTCTCTGAGTATCTGAAAAATAAGCGGGAACTGAAATTACTGCTTCTTCTATGATTTCACCAAGATAATCCTCAGCAAAGCTCTTCAGATACCTCAGAATAAAAGCTGAAATCTCCTGGGGAGTACATAGCTTATCAGCAAACTTAACCCTGTAATTTGTTCCCATATGACGTTTTATTTCTGCAATTGTGTTCGATGGATTAGCTATTTGCTGTGATTTAGCTCTATCTCCTACCAATAACTCTCCCTGAGGAGACATTCCTACAACAGAAGGAGTAATTTTCTTTCCCTCATGATTTGGTATCAAATAAGGAAATCCATTCTTCAGGTAACCGATTTCAGATGTTGAGGTTCCAAGATCAATGCCTGCGGTTATTCCCATCTGGTTTCCTCCATTATATAATTGCTGGAAGCTTCTCTAAATCTATATACCATATGCTGTTTTCCTTTACAAGTTTAATCTTCATTTGTTTTTCAGCATTTTTTTCGCCTTTTACAGTCACTGGAACAAATGCCGAATCAGCTATTATTTCCACCGGTTCATATTTAAAAGTTATATATCTGAATTTTTCAGCGTTTTCCTCTATTTCACTCCTGATTTTCTCTTTTCTGTAGCTGCAAACCAAATCAAGAAAATTGTTAGCTGTTCCTTGTGTCAGGTTATCAAAGAAAATTTTTGTGACAGCAAGAGGAATTGACTCCCTTATTTTGCTTGCCTCGCCATTCCCTAATCCTAAATATACCTTCCATTGGTCATCTTTTGACATTATCATTCTAACTGGAATTACTTTGGGATTTGAAGAAGATTCTATTGAAAAAACAGCAATCTCTACATCAGCCTTGTTGTTACTATAAAAAGTGATATTTAAAACCTTGAATTTCTTTCCTTTCAAGTCTTTTTCTGCCAAGTCAAGAAGATTCAGCATTCCAGTTTTCTTCATAAGAAAGGGATAATCACTGGCTATTTTCTTTATTTCATCATTAACCTCAGAAAAAACCTTTTTATCATTATCACTCAAGATATCCAGTACATTTTTTGTATTACCTTTCTGGCAACTTTCCATAAACTCGATAGCTTTGCTTTTCGGATCATTTCCCCTGCATCCTGTTATAAAAATGCCAAAAACAAATAGTATCGATGTTAAAACTGTTATCCTCATTTCAAATCCTTTTCTATTGTTTTAAGTTATCTGTAACTGGCAGTGGTGGCTTAAGTTTTGCCATTATCTCACTTCCAGAAAGATCTATTCTCCACTTTCCATTAACAATTTTCAGACTCTCCTTGTAATCAGCTTCTTCAAAACTTATATTAACAGTTGCTAATTCCCCTTTTATCTTGACTCCCCTGCATTCGATTTTTCCATTCTTCAATCTTTCATAAGGACTGATGTTAATTTGCGGTTGTGTATCAACTTTGGGCTGGGGTAATGGATTTTCCGGTTTTGAAGTTACAGGAGTTTTGAAAACACTATCTATAAGAGTTTTCTCTCCCTCTACAACAAATTCCTTTGCCTCATTGATCTTGTTTTCCTTGAGGTATTTATAGAAAGTGCTTACCATTGTCAAGGGAACTAGTTCATTAAGTTTTGCTTCCAGCTCAGGATTGAGCGACAAAACTATAACCCATTTTCCATCTTCCTTGTTTTTAACTAAATTAAACGTATTGGAAATTGGTTTTTTGTCTTTTTCTGAGGGAATTATCAACGCATTAACTATAGCTTTGTCATTATCAGCTTTAATAACAGTAGTTTTAAATGTTTTTCCCTTCAGGTTCAAATAAAGAAATGGAATTACTTCAAATGGGGCAATTTCCCTAGACAATTCTGGATAATCTTTTTTAATTTTCCTGGATATAGCATCTATTGACTTAAGGA
Organism: Candidatus Coatesiibacteriota bacterium; assembly: GCA_016927185.1. GTDB lineage: Bacteria > JAFGND01 > JAFGND01 > JAFGND01 > JAFGND01 > JAFGND01. The sequence continues at coordinate 3,014 of JAFGND010000025.1, read as the reverse complement.
GTTTGGCATCAGAAGGAGATATTGATTTCATTGCTTCATCAACCTTCCCAGATTGAAGATTTGTCAGAAAATCCTCTACAATCAAGGATGGTTGAATATGATTCTTGCATCCAGAAAAAAGTATTGAACATAAAAGTAAACAAAATAGAATCGCTCTCATAGAAACCTTTCTTTCATTTGGTGCCTATGAATTAGAATCTAATAAATCGAATTCTGTCAAGGAAACTTAACTTGCAGATCAAAATTTATTGACAAACTTTGCTTTAATTTGCATTTCATATAGAGTTATAACTTCACAACAAATGAAATGAAAGGAGAAATAATGAAACATGCTTTCAAACTTGCAATATCCCTTCTGATTATATCTGTTTGCTTCTATTTTTCTTCCTGCGGAGATGATTCTACTGATAATGGGACAGGAACTGGAACCGGTTCTGGTACAGGGACTGGAGGTGAAGGAAACTGGATTCCCTTGACTGATGGAAGTTACTGGAAATATAGTGGTGAAACAGATATTACTTTCATGGGTTTACCAGTGCACATAAAACTTGAATATACTTTAAGGGTTGTAAGAGATACACTGGTAGAAGGCTCAACAATATGCAAGATAGTTGATGAAACAGAGATAATCACCACCAATTTTTCTGGAAATACTTATATAGACACGATTTATGACCATGATTATATTGGAAAAGATAACACCTATTACAGGTCTAAAGGTGATGACGAATCAACCAATTTCTCAGATTGGGAGGGATTCTTTGAATGCACTCCTAAGCAGGGAGATTCATGGCAATGTGATCCGCAAGATCCTGATTATACTGCCAGAATACTTTCATTCGAGACAGTTACTAACAAAACCGGCAAAGGAAACGATTTCACTAATTGTGCAAAGACTGAATATGTGACTGAAGGTGAAGAAAATACTTATGCCTGGTATTGCAAGGATATAGGAATAGTAAAGCAAAGTGCTATATATACTCTAGAAGAATCATCAGAGAAAAAAGTTGTTACACTGGATCTCATTGAGTATGAAGTGAAATAAAGCAAAGGGAGAGTATTTCTGCTCTCCCTAAACTTTACTCATCTCACTTCAGAAAACCATGGTACAATTCTCTTTGTTTTTTTCTCAGGAAGCAATATTTTCCATTCTCTGGCATGAGGTGCAAGCAATTCAACTACATCTACGAGGACAACTTCTTCAATGCTTATCTTCTTGATGCAATTATTGATATCAATATATTCAATGCAATCATCCCTGAATATCATTTCGGAATACTCATCTTTGCATTTGAAATATTTCGGTTTTTTTCCAGTAATAAAAACAGACATTCCTTCTATTATCCATGTTTCGTAGAATCCTACTCCCCTTATGAAATTTGGATATGACTGTAAGAAATTTTTGTTGAAATATCTTCGCAAGTATGGAGAATAACTTATCAGAACAATATATTTATCTTCAGATAAATCCTCCTTCCTTGTTTCAAGGTGCCTGTAAATAAGCTCCTGCCAGTAAGAAACAAAAGCCCAGTTCATTGACTGTCCCTGGTTTATGAAAATTAAAAACAATAGCAGCAAGATCATTAATTTTGAAACTATTTTTCTGTATCTTCCTGCTGCATTCAGGATGATGAACAAGATACAGAAAGCTATTACAGATAATCCTATATCTCCATAACCCCAATGTCTTATTGCACTACCCCCCCAGAAATAAAGCGTAGGGACAAGAATAAACATTGATGCAAATGCAAATAACAAATGCCTTTTATAATCAATGTTCTCATTGCTGGTTTCATTCTTTTCATGCAGATACTTCATAAGCAGAAAAACCGAAATCAATGCTGATGCAAGATGCAGGATAAATAAAGCAATACCAAACCTGAAAATGAAATTCCAGCCAAGCATTCCTGTATTGGCAAAACATAACAGTCCAGATGGGGATATATATTCCAGACCATTTATCAGATTTGAAATAATCATTGTAGGATAAATATTAATTCTGCTTATTCTCTCTACAATCTCATATCCCATACCAAATGCATTGCTCATTCTCCAGATCATATAAAAAATGAAGCAAAATAGCATTATGAAAGCATATCTGAAAACGAATTTTTTATTAATGGGTGGTTTCCAGATGTAATAGTAAATTATAATCAAGAGAGGCAGACCTAAAGCCATTTCATAAAGCGCTAGCATCAGGATATATAAAACAGGTGAAACAAGAAGCAGGTTCTGCTTGTTTTGATTCATACCTCTTATAATAAGAGTCAATGTTACCAGAAGCAGAGCAAGGTGGATGTTTGCAGGAAGTATTGTGAACCAGTGATGGATTTCATGCTTGTTAGGAAGGAGCAAATAAATTACAGAAATTATTGTTGCGTAATACCTGCTATTCATATATTCCCTGAAGAAAATATAAACAAGCAAAGGTAATATCAACCAGGAAATGAACCAGACAGATCTGTAAATCCAAATGTTTCTTCCTGCCATGCTTGACAAAGTAAGGTCTACAAGCCAGTAAAAAGGTCTTGCAGGTTCCAACAGTGAACTCTGGAAAACCTGTCTTGAGTTAAGAGTACTACCATGTGCAAACAAAGCCCAATCATCAAAAACGAAATAATTGTATGGCAGAAGTAGCTGATATGATATAATACTGATAAAAAGCAATATCACTATCGGTTTTATATCCTGCTTCTGGATAAATGAAATTGCATTTTTAAAAGATTTCACTATTATTCTATACGCTCTTTCGCTCTAATCTTATATTCATGAAAGTTATCGAATTTCCATTCAGATTATTTTGTCAATGGATATTGCCTCTTCATGAATGACAATATCGATTTATTACCATAGACTCATTCCATGTAATAAATCATTGACAAATCAACACTCTGAAATAGCAAGGCTTCATGATAAAACTGCTTAGTGAAATCTGCAATATAAGAATTTCATACAACAAGGTGAAAAGGAAAGATTTTAATACCAATCCTGATGATCTGGAAAATAAAATCTTT